>JARFQY010000297.1 GCA_029287535.1 Filomicrobium sp. | reverse complement strand
TGTTCGTCTCGTGGGCTCGGAGATGTGTATAAGAGACAGGAACTGGCCAACCGGAGGACCTTGCTTTCCTATCTCAACACGTCGATCGCGCTGCTGGTGTCCGGCGCCGGGTTGCTGCGGCTGAGCGGCAGCAACTGGCTCGAGATGGTCGGCATGGCGCTGATGCCGATTTCCGTTGTGGTGGCCATGGTCGGTGTTTTCGACTTCGTCATCCTGCGGCGCAGCATCGAGGCGGAGAAAGCCCGTGCCACGGCAAAAGAAGAGGCCGCCTGAAAAGGCGGCCCAGACTGCTGACAAACCTCTGGCTTTTGCCGGAGGTTTTTGATTCACTGGGTTATGTTGAAGAAACCGGCTCCGGAACAGACTGCACTTGAGATGGTCACGCTCGACGGCCTTGTTCCGCAGGATCATCTGCTTCGCAAGATTGACGCAGTGATCGATTTTTCGTTCATCCATCCACTTGTTGAAGGTCTTTACTGCCCAGACAACGGGCGCCCGGCATTGGACCCGACACTGCTCTTCAAGGCTCTTTTCATCGGCTACCTGTTCGGCATTCGCTCGGAGCGGCAGCTGGTGCGCGAGATTGAAGTGAATGTGGCCTATCGCTGGTTCCTGCGTCTGAAGCTGGGCGACAAGGTGTTTGATGCTTCGACGCTGTCGCAAAACCGGCGCCGGCGCTTCAACGACACGGATGTGGCACAGGCGATCTTCGACCGGATCGTGGAACAGGCCATCGACAAGGGACTTGTCGACGGCACGGTGCTTTACACGGATTCGACCCATCTGAAGGCCAATGCCAACAAGGGTAAATACGACCTTGCCATGATCGAGAAGTCGCGGGCCGACTATTGGGCCGATCTTGACCGGGCCATCGAGGCGGAGCGTGTGGCTCATGGCCAGAAGCCCCTGAAGCGCCGGGCGCGTGAGCCCCGGGCCAAGGAGACGAAGGTCTCGCGCACCGATCCCGATGCCGGATACATGGTGCGCGACGGCAAGCCGAAAGGCTTCTTCTATCTCGATCACCGCACGGTGGATGGCAAGCTCGGCATCATCACCGACACCCACACCACGCCGGCCAATGTGCATGACAGTATCGTCTATCTGGATCGGCTCGACAGAGCCCGCGCGCGCTTTGGCCTCGATGTGAAGGCCGTCGGTCTGGATGCGGGTTATGCAACCACGGGCATCGCCAAGGGGCTGGAGGACAGGGATATCCTCGGGGTCACCGGCTACCGACAGCCGACGCCACCAAAGCCCGGCATGATGGGCAAGAAGGCTTTCGTCTATGAGCGCGAGGTGGATGCCTATCGCTGCCCGAACGGTCAACACCTCTTCTATTCAACCACCGACCGGAACGGCTATCGCCACTACAGGTCTGATCCCGCCATCTGCCGCAGCTGCCCGTTGCTGGCATCGTGTACATCAAATGCAAAAGCTGAGCGCACCATTACCCGCCATGTCTGGACCGACCATCGCGAACGGACCGACGGCCACCGCCTCACTGCGTGGGGCAAGGCCATCTATAGGCGCAGGAAGGAAACCGTCGAGCGCTCATTTGCCGATGCCAAGCAGCTCTTCGGACACCGCTATGCCCGCTTCCGAGGCCTGATCGGCGTCAAAAACCAGTGCCTGCTCGCCGCCGCAGCCCAGAACATCAAGAAAATCGCAATGGCACTGGCGCCACGGCCCGGGACCAGGCCCGCATGAGGGCGAATGGACACACGCGCCTGCAACAAAAGACGCAATCCAGTCACGACAAATAAAACCCCGCCGAAATCCGACGGGGTTCGTCAGCAGTCTGAACCCGCTGCAGCGATGCAGCGGGTTTCTTTTTTGCTTTATTCAGCGGCCGGTTCGCGGGGAACTTCCTGGCCGGTTTCCTGGTCGACGACCTTCATGGAAAGCCGCACCTTGCCTCGGTCGTCGAAGCCCAGCAGCTTGACGAAGACCTTGTCGCCTTCCTTGACCACGTCGGAGGTCTTGCCGACGCGCTCCTGTGCCAGCTGGGAAATGTGCACCAGGCCGTCCTTCGGTCCAAAGAAGTTCACGAAGGCGCCGAAATCGGCAACCTTGACGACCGTGCCCTCGTAGATGACGCCGACTTCGGGCTCGGCAACGATGGAGTGCACCCACTTCTTGGCCGCCTCGATTTCCTTCGCCGAAGCGGAAGCGAACTTGATCGTGCCGTCATCGTCGATGTTGATCTTGGCGCCGGTTTTCTCGACGATTTCCCGGATCACCTTGCCGCCCGAACCGATGACGTCGCGGATCTTGTCGACCGGGATGTTCATGACCTCGATGCGCGGTGCAAATTCGCCGAGTTCCTCGCGGCTTTCGTTGATCGCCTTGCCCATCTCGCCGAGAATGTGCAGGCGGCCACCCTTGGCCTGGTCGAGGGCGATCTGCATGATCTCCTCGGTGATGCCGGTGATCTTGATGTCCATCTGCAGCGAGGTGATGCCGTCGGACGTTCCAGCCACCTTGAAGTCCATGTCGCCGAGGTGATCTTCGTCACCGAGGATGTCCGACAGGACCGCAAAACGCTCATCTTCCTTGATCAGGCCCATGGCGATGCCGGCAACCGGCTTGGCCAGGGGCACGCCTGCCTCCATCAGCCCCCGCGCGGTGCCGCAGCCGGTGGCCATGGATGACGAGCCGTTGGATTCGGTAATTTCCGAGACCACGCGCAAGGTGTAGGGGAACTGCTCGCCGGTCGGCAGCATGGGATGAATGGCGCGCCATGCCAGCTTGCCATGACCGATTTCGCGGCGGCCGGGCGAGCCGATGCGGCCCGTTTCACCGACCGAAAAGGGCGGGAAATTGTAGTGCAGCATGAAGTTTTCTTTGTACATGCCGGTCAGGCTGTCGACATATTGCTCGTCTTCACCGGTGCCCAGCGTGGCGACGACGATGGCCTGGGT
>JARFQY010000291.1 GCA_029287535.1 Filomicrobium sp. | reverse complement strand
TGCCGAAGACGTGGCAGTCGCCGACGATGTCGCCGAAGTGCGCAGATGAAGTGAAGTACGGCGTCGTTGACCGGATTATTGAAGACTATAAGAGGCGGACCGGAGACGGTGAGCGGATCGCGGGACAGGCCGTGCGGGAACTCATTACCGTCAACGGCATTCGCGTGGTTCTCGAAGATGGCACTTGGGGGCTCGTGCGCGCCTCATCAAACAAGCCGGAGCTCGTCATCGTCGTGGAGAGCCCGACGTCGGAAGAAAACATGCGCGCCATCTTCGCCGACATCGACCATCTTCTTTCCCAGCAGCCGGAGGTCGGCGCGTTCAATCAGAAGATTTAGTGGGCGAGGGGCATCGTGAGCAGCGGCTCGCCTGCTATTGGTTCGAGCCCCCGCACAAGTCTCTGAGCGACCTGACCAGTTTGAGCGCCTCGGACTTGCGATTTTCGCTCAGTGCGCGCTGAAGTGCATGCCTGCTTCGGATTGACTTAATGTCGTCGTCCAGGAAGACCGGATTGTTTTCGCGAAAACTGCCTCGAAAGTCGAGGGGGAGCTGGCGCCGCTCGACGATCCACTGCAGAACCTCGGATTCAAACTCATCAAACAGTCCGCCGGACATTAAGGTATTAGTTTCATAGAGCGCGGATAGCGCGCGCTCATCTTCGTTGCATACCGATAGAAAAATGACGCGCCTGAACACGTGATCATAAGGGTGTGAGGCGAATTTTCGGTCCCACCTCCAACCGATGTAGGGCCATCCGAAGTCGGTTGGAAAAAGCTTTCCATGCAAGATGTAGTGCGCTGACCTGGTTTTCGTTTCAGAGACCAGAGCGTTTAGCTGCTCAATTGACCTCGATACGTCTTCTTCCGCCGGCTGCGCATGAGCCTGATGCGTCATGCCCGTGATCAGGACAGCGACCAGGAAGACCCGGCACCAGCCCCGCGTTGTTCTTGCATCCCACAAGCCTGCCCCCCGGTCCCTCAAACTTGTCCCCATTGTGCCAAACTCCAATATGATTTGACGTGTACGGATTGTGGGGGAGAACCGCATGCTCGTTAAGAAGAATCTGCCGACGTTTCAAAATTGCCGGACGGTCCGAACCCTGCACCAAAAGGTCTTCACGGAACTCAACCAAATCGACTTTGAGTATCAAGCGATAGGACAGCGGATACAGAAGCTGAGTGATGAGTTCCTATCGACACTGGATGCCTCCGAGCGACGTCGCATAAGTCACGAGCTGGACAAGGCAGGGCACCGGCTTGACTACCTAAAAGACGAAAAACATCGTCCCAGCAATCGCCTTTAAGCCCTTGAAAATGATAACGAAATCAACCGCCGCCGCGTCCTGCTTGGCGATCTTTGAGCCGTGACTTTCAGGCTCGGTCCTGCCCTACATGGCATCCTCGTCGTTTCCGAACGGCTCTTGTCCATTGCCCTCAGGGAGCGTCGTAGAAGGCGCTGGAAAAGCGCGGTTGTTTTCGGCTCCCTTTGACGCAGCGCAACACTTGCTCCCTAATATCTGACAAAGTGCCCATCAGCCCATTGCCGAAGGGAGAGGGATGCCGAGCGAACTTATTGCCATGGGGCGGCTCGTTGTCGGGACGCTGCGCGATCTGGCGCCGATCGTGCTGGTCGTCGGCTTCTTTGAGATCGTCGTGTTGCAGCAGCACATTGACAACCTTGGCACCATCGCGCTCGGGCTTGTGTTCGTCATGCTCGGTCTGGCGATCTTCATCCGCGGTTTGGAGATGGCGCTGTTCCCCTTGGGGGAAACTCTGGCGGCGGCCTTTGCAAACAAGGGATCGCTCATCTGGCTGATGCTGTTTTCGTTTGGACTTGGTTTCGGCACGACCGTGGCGGAGCCGGCGCTGATCGCGGTGGCGGATGAAGCGGCCGAGGTCATGGCCGAAGGCGGCGCGATCGACAACAACGAAGACACGCGTGAATCCTACGCGACCGCGCTGCGCTACACGGTTGCCGTCTCGGTGGGGACGGCGCTGGTGATCGGAGTCACGCGTATCCTGCTGGGCTGGCCGATCCACTATTTCATTATCGTCGGCTATCTGGGCGTGGTTGGACTCACCGCAATCGCACCGGCCAGCATCATCGGCATTGCCTACGACTCCGGCGGCGTAACGACGTCGACAATAACCGTGCCGCTGGTGACCGCACTCGGCGTCGGTCTGGCGACCGTCATCAAGGGACGCAACCCGATGATTGACGGTTTCGGGCTCATCGCGTTCGCCAGCCTGCTTCCGATCCTATTTGTCTTGATGTTCGGCATCGTGGTGAGCGCGTCATGAGCACACTCGTTCAGCTTGTCGAAATGTTCCTGCAGACGCTTGCCGACGTGGCGCCGATCGCATTCATCTTGATCGGTTTCCAGGTCGGCGTGCTACGCCAGAGGATTCCGCATTTAAGGCAGGTTCTGATTGGGTCGTTCTACGTTGTTGTGGGTTTGACGCTGTTCTTGTTTGGATTGGAAAAGGCGCTGTTTCCGATCGGAGAAACGGTTGCCAAGCAGCTTACCGACCCCGCCTTTGTGGGCGGTGGTCGTGCGGCGGGCACGCTCGACTGGACCGACTATTACTGGACGTATCTGTTTGCCTTTGCCATCGGCTTCGCAACCACGATCGCCGAGCCATCGCTGATCGCGGTGGCGATGAAGGCACAGGAAGTTTCCGGCGGGGCCGTCGGCGCCTGGGGCCTGAGGCTCGCAGTAGCGTTGGGTGTGGCCCTCAGTCTGGCCTTGGGCACGTTCCGCATCGTCACGGGAACGCCGCTCTACATGTACATGATCGCTGGATACATCGTTGTTGTCATCCAGACTCTGTACACCCCAAAGTTTATTGTGCCGCTGGCTTATGATTCAGGTGGGGTCACGACATCGACTGTCACCGTACCGCTGGTTGCGGCGCTCGGGCTGGGGCTGGCCTCCACGGTGCCCGGCCGCAGCGAACTGCTCGACGGATTCGGACTGATCGCGCTCGCCAGCCTGTTCCCAATGATCACGGTCATGGGCTATGCGCAGATCGGAGAATGGCGTACACGGCGCAAGTCAGCCGTCGCCAAAGCCGACGCGCCGGAGACGGAAAACGATTCTACAACTGGTACAACTGCAGAAGGTCAATCGTCATGAGGTTCAAACTCATCGTCGCCTTGGTCGAAGACGACAAGACCGACCTGACTATCGAGACCGCGCGTGAAAAGGGCGCCACGGGATGCACTGTGATCACGAACGCCCGCGGTGAGGGGTTGAAGCCACAAAAGACATTCCTCGGGCTTAGCGTGTCCGGGCAGCGCGACGTCATCCTGCTGCTGGTTGAAGAGCATATGAGCCGGCAGATCCTGGAGGCGATTGGCAATGCCTGCAAATTCGAGGAAGAGCCCGGCACCGGAGTGGCCTTTCAGATCGATATCGAGGACGCCATCGGGCTGCGCAGCCAAATCAAGAAGATTGAACAAGAGATAGATGAGGAGGACCTGTGATGAGCGGCACAGTCATCAAGGTTGGGGACGTCATGGCGACGGAATTGCGCAAGATCAACGGTCTCGCCAGCGTGCGCGAAGCGCTTGACCTGATGCAGGCCAACGGCACCAACTCCCTTGTCATCGAGCGGCGCCACGAGGGTGACGAATATGCCTTCGTGACCGTCTACGATGTCGCCGAACGCGTGATCAGCAGGAACCGTTCGGTTGAACGCACCAGTGTCTATGAGATCATGACCAAGCCGGCGCTGACGCTAAGCGCGGAAATGAATATCAAGTACGCGATCCGTCTGCTGGCCCGACTTGGTGTGCGCAGGGCGTTGGTGACAAGAGGGGGGGATGTCGTTGGTTTCGTCAGCCAACGTGATATGGTCATGCGCTACCTCGACGACGGCGAGGAAAAGTGATCGGCGGCGCAGACGAGACCATCGTTTCGCTGCAGTCCTACATCTCCTGCGTTGCCGTCGTACCGAGCCGACGCTCCGGCGGCTCGCCGCTTGTCCAGCCCGCGGTGAGCTGGTAGATCAAACGACAGGCCAATCGTCCGTGGGGTGATGTTATGCTTGTGTTTTTGAGCCGCGCCGTTTTGACTTTTGCTACCTGCCTAGGTGTCACGGCTGGCCTTTTTGTCGTGGTGCTTGCGCAGAGTTCGGAGCCTGTTCAAGCGCAGGCCTATCCCAACATGAACTGCGAACAACTTTGGTACGCCCGAAACGAGATTTTCGCGGCGCGCGGCTATTGCTTCAAGACGCCCAGGGCCCAGGCTGTTTTCGGCGAAGGCTGCTTCCCGCCCTATGGAGAGTTGCGCGGATACGAGAGCCAGGAGGTCAAACGTATTCGACAGTGGGAAAAACGAAAGGGATGCTGAGGTGCCGCGGTGTACAGGGCCGAACAGGTTCTTGACCGGCGTTCTCATGGTTCTGATGTCTTTGACGGCCGCAGGCTCGGCCGCGGGTCAAGGCATCAGTCTCGATGAACGGCTGCGCTTGCTGGCGCAGGCGTATCCAAGCACGGTGGCCGAGATCGATGGGAAAGAGGTCGTCTTCAAGTCCGGCGCGCGGCTGGAAGTTGACGACGGTCAGGAAAAATCGCACGCCGAAAAACTCGTCGGTGCGGATATCGAAGACATGCTCAGCCAAGTCTACCCTATTGGGCGCTGTTATGACGGGGCCGGCCCTGCACGTAACGTTGACCCTGGCCGGATTCGCAACGAGACGTTTTTCCGCCAAGTCTATGGCAACAGCCGTCGTGCCGTAGAGAAGAACCTCGTTGTACTGCCGTGGTTCAAGAGCAAGCTGCGCGTCACGCGCAAGCATGGTGTCGACGCAGCCTTGTCCAGGGTCGCAAAAGATCTCGCCGAGCTTCCCGCCAAATACCGCCGCTTCTTTGAGACGACCAGCGGTGGCCACAATTGGAGGACCATTGCGGGCACCAAGCGCCTCAGCGTACACAGCTTTGGCGCCGCGGTGGATTTGAATATTAAATTCGCCGACTACTGGCGATGGGCGGGCGGCAAACCCGGCAACGTCCCCAGATATCGCAACAAGATTCCACAAGCCATGGTTGAGGTTTTCGAACGGCATGGCTTCATCTGGGGCGGAAAATGGTATCACTTCGATACCATGCATTTTGAATTCCGCCCGGAGCTCATCGCCATCGCGCGACTGTCGGAAGCGCGAGGGTGTCAACACTGAATCGCTAAGGAGCCGTATGCTGCGGCGGTTTGCGCCAGTCACTCGCGCCTGGCGTCATTGCCGGGTATATTCCGCTCATCGCGCTCGAAGGGATGGTCCATCAACGACAAAAAAGGGGAAGACCATGAAACTGGGAAAGAAAGCGCGCGCCGTCGGCATCAACCACATCGCGCTGGAAGTGGGCAACATCGATGCGGCATTAGAGTTCTACGGCGCGTTTCTCGACTTCGAACTCCGCGGCAAAAGTGAAACGATGGCATTTATCGATCTTGGCGATCAGTTCATTGCCCTGTCGCAAGTTCCGCAGCAGCCCCGCGACGACGAACGGCACTTCGGCCTGGTCGTTGATGATAAAGCGGCCGTGCGGCGCGCCCTCGTCGATATGGGTGTAGAGATCGTCTCCGACCGCTTTCTTGATTTCTATGATCCCTGGGGCAACAGGATCGAGATTGTCGGATACGAAGGCATTCAATTCACCAAAGCCGACCACGTGCTACACGGTATGGGGCTTGATGGTCTGAGCAAAACTGACAAAGCTATTCAAGAACTTGCCGTTAAGGGCATGAGGCCGAACTAGTACGCCAAATGCCGGCCAGTATAGGGCACGCTTGCTCAGGGATGGTAGCGGAGGCGACGCAGTGCGCGATCGGCTCCAGCGGTGTTCGTGCGTCTCGAACCGGGACTTAACCGCGCCCCGGAAGCAAAGCAGGTCCGCGGGGAAGCTACGCGCGCTATGGCCTTTGCGCTTCCGGTTACTTAAATAACTCTCAGTCTATCCAGCTCGACAAGTTTTCGGGAGCGGCGCAAAGACCGCTGATCGCCGCCCCGATACGGCGGTTCTCATGAATAACGTGCCGTGCTCTGAACGACGATAATAGAATGGACAGGGAGTAACCTGAATTGAAAAACCTCATTAGATTTATCCTGGCTGGGTCCGTCGCTCTGGCGGCCTCAACTTCGGCCTTTGCTGCCCAACCACTGGTAGATGCGGAGTGGGTCAAGGCCAACATCGGGAAACCCGACGTCGTCTTCCTGGACGTGCGCGGAAAACTCGCTGGGAAATCCAAAGCGGACTATCTCAAAGCGCACATCCCGGGTGCCGTCTACACCGACTATCTGAAGGACGGATGGCGCGCGAAAGACGCCGGCGGCACCGCGGGCCAGCTTGCTCCGACCGAAAAACTGGAAAAGCTGATCGGCGGGCTGGGCATTGACAACAACACCCACGTCGTCGTCGTGCCGAACGGAGGCAAGGCGCTTGATGTGGGGACCGGGACGCGCGTCTACTGGACGTTCAAGGTTCTCGGACATGATAACGTTTCGCTGCTCAACGGTGGCATGACCGCTTACACCAAGGACGTCGATGAGAAGACGAAGAAACCGGTCAACCCCCTTGAGACGGGCGATGTGAAACCCGCCGCCAAGACCTTCAAAGCGAATCTTCGCAAGGATATGCTCGCCACCAAAGCAGATGTGATTGCCGCCCAAAAAGACGGCACAACGCTCGTCGACAACCGGCCCAACAATCAGTTCATCGGCGTCAACAAGCACAAACTCGCCAAGCGGTTCGGAACAATCCCTGGAGCGGTGAACCTGCCTGAAAACTGGCTCACGAAAAACGGCGGCGGAACGTTTCGGTCAACGCCGGCGCTGGAGAAACTCTATGGCGCCGCCAACATCAATAAGGCCGGCAAGCAAATCATTTTCTGTAATACGGGCCACTGGGCGTCACTGGGTTGGTTTGTGTCTCATGAGCTGTTGGGCAACAAGGACGTCAAGATGTACGACGGCTCGATGCTCGAATGGTCCGCGGACAAAGCTCTGGACATGGATCAGAAGGTGAAACTCAACTGACACTCGGGGCTCCTCGCCGCCATGCCAGTTGGCGGCGAGGAGGCGTTCAACTGCCCTTCTCGCGTCAGGCTATAAGCGGCACCTCGGGGTTTGCTGTTAGATCGGTGTCACCTTCAAAGGCATGCCCCCGGTTGGCCGCAGCGTGACACGCGAAATCGGCTCGGGCTCGTGTTTTCCGTCCCATTCGAAACGGGCGGCACGAATGAAGCTCGCCAACAATGTGGTGGCCTCGATCATGGCGAAGGCCTGCCCGATGCAGATGCGCGGACCAACGCCAAAGGGCATGTATTGACCCCTTGGGAGTGCGGCTTCGCGTTCGGGAAGAAAGCGGTCTGGATCAAAGCGGGCCGGATCCTGCCAACGTTTTTTGTGACGGTGGATGGCATAAACCGGAAAGACCAGATTGGAACCAATCGGCAGGTTTTCGTCACCAGCGCGGATGATCTCGGTATTGACGCGGGCAACGACCGGTGCCGGCGGATAGAGCCGCATGGATTCCTTCAGGACACGCGCGGTGATCGAAAGCTGGTCGATGTGCGTGGCGCTGATACCGCCACAACCTACAACCTGTGAGACCTCCTCGCGGACGGCGTCCTGCCACTCAGGAGACCGCGCCAGAAGATAGAGCGTCCAACCTAGGGCCTTGGCGGTGGTTTCATGACCGGCTAGCAGCAAGGTCGAGAGATTGTTGATCAGCCCTTCCTCATCCATCGGTGCATCCGTTTCCGGATCTCTGGCCGACAACAGCCTGCCTAGAAGGTCCTCGTCCGCGCCGCCATCCGCACGACGTTCTGCGATTAAAGCCTCCATGATCCCGCGCAAGGTGCGCGCGGACTGGGACATGCGCCAGGTTCCGGGATGAGGCATCCAGGTTGGGACCCTCAAAATGGCGTAGGCGGCCTCCCAGGAAGCCTTTGAAAGGTAGGTCTCGGTCGCATCCATGATGCGGCTAGCGGTGCCTGTATCACTCTTGCCGAGCATGGTGCGCATGATGACGGCCAGCGTTGCAACGGTCATGTCTTCGTCGACGTTG
>JARFQY010000271.1 GCA_029287535.1 Filomicrobium sp. | reverse complement strand
CCATGCCCGCCGCCGAACAACTCAACGTAACGCTGTCGGAAGCGGCGGGTTGCCTCCTCCCCCAACGCCACTTCTGCAATCGGCATCAAAACGACTTTTTGAACCGCTTTGATCGTGCGCTGCGTCTGCGGGTCGAAAGATTTGATGCTCTCCAGAGTGTCGCCGAAGAAGTCCAGACGTACCGGCAGGGACCGTCCCGGCGGGAACATATCCAATATGCCCCCGCGCACGGCGTATTCACCAGGTTCCATGACGGTGCCGGTCCGTGTGAAGCCGGCCAACTGCAAACGCGCAAGCAAGCGGTTCATGTCGATGCGCTGCCCCGGCGCGACTTGCTTCAGGCTTGCACGCAGGAAATCGCGAGGCGGCACTCTCTGCAAAATCGCATTCACCGTCGTCAGCACGACTGTTGGTTGCTTGCGCCGTCCAACGGATAGCTTGGCGAGGGTGGCAATGCGCCGCGCAACGATCTCGGCATCGGGTCCGATCCGGTCGTAGGGCACGGTATCCCAGGCCGGGAACGAAAGGACGCGAACGTCCCGCGCGAAGAAAGCAAGACCCGCTTCGAATTGTGCAAGCCGGCGATCATCGCGCGCCACATGCACAACAATGCCGGGCTGACCATCAGCGTCGGCGGGAATCTCGCGCACGAGCTGCCCGAGCACCCAGGGTTCCATTCCCTCGGGTACACTGGAAAGTTGCACATCACGCTGCTGCGACGCGCTATCCGTATCCACCTGTTCGTTCATCCTCGTCACCGCGACGTCGAACCACCCACGCCGCTCATTTAAACCCGTTGAGCCGTCGAACATCTGCGACAAGGGCGGCAAACTCCGCGTCGGCCACGGCTGCGCCCCTCATCACCCACTCGTAAAGTTGCGGTTCCGGCACGGCCAGAAACTGCTCGAATACCGCCATCTCATCGGCAGCCATTCCGGCGACCCGTTGCTCGGCAAACCGTCCAAGGACGATATCCAGTTCCTTCGTGCCTCGGTGCTGAGCCCGATACATCGCTCTGCGCCGGCGTACTTCAAGTTCTTCCATACATCAAAGCCTTAGTGTTTGCGGACGAGAAGGTGCCTCGCGACTTGCTCCCATGAGCCTTGAGCCCGCACCCGCTTGACCAGAACCAGCGCAACCGCTTTGTTCGAAGGCCGGATAACCTAGGACATCTGCGTGATATAACGCCAGCCAAACGCGCGGGGAAGCCAATCCATCTGCCGAGATGATTTTGTAACGAACTTGGCGCCTGGATCAGACCAGGGATACAGGGATGGCATCCCAGTGAGAACCATGAAACCTGAGTACCAGGTGGGTACCGAAGCGTAAGCAAGAGAATGCGCCCAGAAACTCTGACACCCTTGTTTGCACCCGCGCAAAGTCTGTCCGGCATTGGCCCCCGGCTTGTCACCTTGCTCGCCAAAGCCCTGCCTTTGCCACCGAATGTCAATGAACCACGGATCATCGACCTTTTGTGGCACCTCCCAACCGGCATTATTGACCGCCGCGCTGAACCAAGCATCGCCCATGCCGCCCCGGGCAGCATCGTCACCTTGAGGGTCCGTGTTTTGCGTCATCGGCCGGGCCCCCGCGGCAATAAAAGAGCGCCCTATAAGATTGCTTGCGAGGATGATACGGGCCGCATCGACCTTGTGTTCTTCCATGCCGACCGCCGCTTCCTGGAACGTCAGCTCCCCGAGGGCGAGGAACGTTTCATTTCCGGCCGAATTGAGCAATATGGCCAAAAGCTTCAAATGACGCATCCCGATTATATCGTCCCGCCAGATGCTCGCAGCGAGCTCCCCCTTCTCGAACCCGTCTACGGCCTGACCGCTGGATTGTCCGGCAAGGTCCTTTACAAGGCGATCCGCCAGGCACGCGACAAAGTCCCGCAATTGCAGGAATGGCAGGACCCCAGCTGGCTGGCCGAGCGCAAATGGCCGCCATTCCATGACGCCATTGCCCGCCTTCACCGCCCAGAGGAAACCACCGACACATCAACAGGCAGCGATCCCTGGCAACGCTTGGCCTTCGATGAGCTGTTGGCCGGGCAGATTGCTTTGGCCATGATCCGCGCCACGCTCAAGGCCCAGTCCGGACGCAGGATTGAAGGCGACGGCAACATCCGCGAAAAAATCCGCCACGCCCTGCCGTTTGCACTCACCAACTCGCAGGTCGGGGCACTCGAGGAAATCGACGCCGACATGGCCGGCCCCTATCGCATGCTTCGGCTCCTGCAAGGCGATGTCGGCTCTGGCAAGACCGTTGTCGCACTGATGGCCATGGCCACCGCCATTGAAACCGGCGCTCAGGCCGCGATGATGGCTCCGACCGAGGTCCTGGCGCGGCAACACATGGAGACGATTGAACCCCTGGCCAAAGAAGTCGGCCTTCGCGTCGCTCTGCTGACAGGCCGTGAAAAAGGCAAAAGCCGCAAGCAAGTCCTGGAGCTTCTCGCCTCAGGATATCTCGACATCCTCATTGGCACGCATGCCCTGTTCCAGCCTGATGTGGAGTTCGCCGACCTGGCCCTGGCGGTTATTGACGAACAGCATCGCTTTGGCGTCCACCAACGCCTGGCGCTTCAAGCAAAGGGGGGCGCCGGCGGGGCCAACATGCTGGTCATGACCGCAACGCCAATTCCACGCACTTTGTTGATGACGCACTATGGCGATCTCGATGTTTCCCGGCTGACCGAGAAGCCTCCCGGCCGCAAACCGATCGTAACCAAGGCCCTCCCCGTCGACGCAATGGAACGGCTGATCGAACGCCTGCGGGCGCAATTGAACGAGGGCGCGCAAGTCTACTGGGTCTGCCCGTTGATCGAAAACACAGGGCTCACCGATCTCGCCGCAGCGGAGGAACGCGCCGCCCATCTCGCCCAGATTTTCGGAAAGGAGTCCGTCGGGCTCTTGCATGGAGGCATGAGCGGAACCGCCAAGGACGGCGTCATGGCCCGCTTCGCCGACAATGAACTCAAAATACTTGTCGCCACGACCGTGGTCGAAGTCGGGGTGAATGTGCCCAATGCAAACATCATGGTGATCGAGCACGCCGAGCAATTCGGCCTTGCTCAGCTTCACCAGTTACGTGGCCGCGTCGGCCGTGGTGATCGCCAGTCTTATTGCATGCTGCTGCACAAGAGCTCCCTCGGCGACATTGCCGCCCAGCGCCTGCAAATGATGGAGCAGACCGAAGACGGCTTTGCTATCGCCGAGAAGGACCTGGCTTTGCGCGGCGGCGGCGAAGTCCTTGGCGTCCGCCAGAGCGGCATGCCCGAATACCGTGTCGCCAACGTCCCCAATTTCGAAGACCTGCTGGCCGCCGCCCGCGATGACGCAAATCTGCTCCTGACCAACGATCCGAAACTTGAGAGTCCACGCGGCCAAGCTGTTCGCACGCTGCTCTACCTGTTCGAATGCGACGAAGCCGTCCGCCTTTTCCGGGCGGCCTGATTAAGTTCCATCGACGCGCTTTCATTTTGGCTCATTGTTATGAGAGCGAGCGTCCTAGTGAGTGGCCGCCAAGTGGATTGACGCCAACACCCAGTGCTCAATGAATCCAGATTGCCCCCAAGCGTCACCACAGGCTTCAGTGCTCACGCGGCCTCAGTCGATCAGCCTCCACGTGAAGCTTCACGGCTTGGCCCATTAAGCTCAAGAGAACCAGCACACGATCCTTCTCACGAAGCTCGAGTATGTCTCCAGCCATTCCATCCAGGGGACCGCCTTGCACACTTACAGATTGCCCCACCTCGAGACGCTGCGACGGATTGATAACAACACCATCGACTTCACGATCGCGAAGGCCGTCTACGAATTTAGAGGGGATTAGTCCTGGCTGCTCTCCTTGGAAGACAATTGTGCGAACCCCGAATGTTGACTGAACGGGACGCCAGCGACCCTGCGTCGAGGCAACGTTCACGAAGA
>JARFQY010000249.1 GCA_029287535.1 Filomicrobium sp. | reverse complement strand
GCCTTCACCAAACAGCTGATGGGTCGGTTCTTGATCGGGGTCATTCGACCGGACGGTAGTGGCGAGCGAATCCTCAGCGAAGGTTTCCACAACGAGGGCCCAACCTGGGCCCCGAATGGGCGTGTGTTGATGTTCTTCCGGGAGCAGCGCGGAGGCAATGCGGGACCGCGAATCTATTCCGTCGATATCACCGGATACAACGAACGAGTCGTGAAAACGCCGTCGTTTGCCTCGGATCCGGCTTGGTCGCCAATTCTCAATTGATCCAGAATTTGACGGCGCTTAACCGGGCTTTAACTGGCACTAGAGTTTTATTGTCGTGCTGCCAGAAGTTGTGCGTGGGCAGGGACATAGCCGCTCTGAGGTCGACGTCATTTAGCCGTCGAGCGTCGTGACTAGTGGACTGAGGAGCATTCATCACGCAGTGGCAAAATCGCATCAAGCGACCTGGAAAACTGAGCGCGAGCAGTCTCCCAGCTTGATACGAAAACGCTGCACGGGTACCCCAGTAGTCGGCTAGTGCCGAACAAGCATCAGGAGATTGAACTATGCAGGGTGTAAAGGGGCTGATCGTTCTGTCGGCTGTCGTCGCGGCTGTGGCTCTCGGCGCATGTCGTCGTGAGGTTCCGCACACGCCAATGAAACTTGGTGCCGACGTTCCGGTTGCCAAAGTAGCTCACTGATATCGGCCAGAGGCCAGGGACACAAACTAGGAGAATACTATCATGAAGGGCGCACTTGTTATCGCTGCCGTTGTTGCTGCTGTTGCTCTCGGCGCATGCCGCCGTGAAGTACCGCACACCCCGATGAAGCTCGGTGCTGACGTTCCGGCTACCGTCGAGGTTGCTCGCTAAGAGGCGACAATCATCTTCTTCTTCGGAAGAAGGCGACTATAGAAAACTGGATCACCTTAGCGGTTTGTTGGGTGGTCCAGTTTTTTTATGGGAACTTCGATGTGCGACGATCGGGACGTGGAGTGGGGCGTGCATGTGTGTCACACATTCGCCGCCGGAGCGGCTCCCGGCAAACTTATCAACGATCATATGCCATTCAGAGCCGATCTTGAGCTTTCATGGGCAATTGATATCCGTCACAATTTCGGCTGATCGTGTCGTTAGACACGTTTCAAATCGGGGGGAATCGAGCCTAAAACTCGACGCGCACAAACTGCGTGCCTCGGAATTTTGCCCATCTCGCAACGAGAAGGACGAGCCATGGACAGCCCGCTCCGAAATAGCACTTGGGCGCGCTTGCTCATTGTAGCTATTGCTGGCCTTACGGTTGCCGCTTGCGCCAGCAACTCAACAGACCCATCCGCCCAGCTCGCGCCCGGCGCGGGTGCGGGCGCCGTTGTGCCCGGCACACAGCGTGATTTCAGCGTGAATGTCGGCGATATCGTCTATTTCACAACCGACAGTTCAGACCTGACCACGGAAGCGCGTCAGACGCTGCAAAAACAGGCGCAGTGGCTGAAGCAGTATCCTCAGTTCACGATTACGATTGAAGGCCACGCGGACGAGCGGGGGACGCGCGAATACAACATCGCGCTGGGCGCTCGGCGTGCGACATCTGTGCGAAAGTTCCTCGGTAGGAATGGCGTGAATCCCTCTCGGATCCGCACGATTTCCTATGGTAAGGAACGTCCCGTGGCGGTTTGCGATGATATCTCCTGCTGGTCGCAGAACCGTCGCGCACAGACGGTGTTAAACAGCAGGGTAGCAGGCTGAACGGTTGCGGCCTCTTTGAGGGGCCGTGACGTCCGGTCGGGTGTTTATAATGCCGAGCGGACTTTCTTCGTTTGTCTATGAATTGCAAATGTGCCGAGACCGGCTTCTTGCCGGACTGAGCATTTGTGTGATTGCCGCATGTGGCTTTATTGCCTCGGGCGGACCCGTCGGCGCTTTCGGAGAGGATGGTCGGTACGCGAGACCGGCGGCAGCTTCGAGGCCCGGAATTCTCGATCATATGGACCGCAGCGCGACACAGCGCCTCCGCCTTGATGTGGGTGACAGGGTCTTCTTCGCACCGGGTAGTACTGCTCTCGGTCTGCGTGCCCGCGCCGCTCTCGCCAGGCAGGCGCAATGGCTGAAGGCAGCCGGACAAAGTGCCGTGATCGTCGGTCATGCTGATGACGGCGGTTCGGACGGAAATAATCGCCGTATTGCGATCGGCAGGGCGAGAGCAGTCCGAGACAGACTGGTCGATGAGGGCGTGCCTGCGAGCCTGCTGCACTATCTGGGCAAGGGCAGGAAAGAGAGAATCGCGGTTTGCGGCGGGTCGGCGTGCGAGGCTCAAAACCGGCGGGCTGTAACGGTTGTGTTGCGGCAACCTTAGACGCGGAGCCGCATGCTGCGTTGTCTAGCGCACTGGAGTGAGCCGGTCGGTAGTGTTGCCTAGAGAGTTCGGGTGCAGTGTTCAAAAGACGCGATGCTTGGGATGAATGCCGCTCACGGGTCCTAGTGCATGGACAACGCGGTCGTTTCCCAGCTATCAGGCGATGAGATCGAGGCTAAGCGAAGCGGGAGAGCGATGCGCGACATGATGAATGGTGTGGCAAGCCCTTGGGCAGTTGTGCGCGCCGTTGCCGTTATGGCGGCTGTAGGCGCCGTATTCGAGCCGCAGGTCGTGGTTGCCCAGGACAGTGCAGCTTTGGCCAAGCGCGTGCGCCAGCTGGAAGAGCAGCTGGTGGACATGCAGGTGGTGATCGGCACTTTGGAGACCATGAAATCGAATACTGGGGGGCCGAGCTACGCTGCGCCAAGCGCAGGTGGAGGTTTCGGCGGCGGCATGTCCGATAATGCGCGCCTCGACGGGGTAGAGACGCAGATCCAGGCCCTCACGGCGCAGTTAGAGCAGCTGACGAGGGAAGTCCGGCAGCTTGCTGCAGCTGGCCGGCGTGGTGAGAGCCCGCAGCCCGTTGGACGCACCTATGCCACGGCTCCGCAGGCACCGGTGAGCTCGCAGAACCTCGATGACTCGGATTCTTTCGGTGGATTTGGTTCGACGACCGTCACGCGCGGGATTGATGACGGCATTGGCGGCCTGCTTGCAAGTGGCGATGCCAAGCAGATGTACGAAACGGCTTACAGCTATCTGCTGCAGCAGGACTATGGGGCGGCGGAGGCGTCTTTCCGTGATTTCCTGGCTCAGCATCCAAAGCACGAGCTTGCCGGTAGTGCACAGTATTGGCTCGGCGAGACCCATTATCTCAGGGGCGAGTATAAAACGGCGGCCTCAGCTTTCCTGGAAGGCTATGAGAAGCACCGGCAGGATGCCAAGGCGCCAGACAGCCTGCTTAAGCTGGCCATGTCGCTGGAGCGATTGGGGCAGCGCGGAGCCGCCTGCTCTTCGTTCTCGGAACTGTCTGCGCAGTTCCCCAACGCACCTGAGCACGTCCGCCGCAGGGCACAATCGGAGCAGCGCCGGGCGGGATGTTGAGCTCCGCATGAGGCGGTGTTGACAATGGATGCCTAACAATCACGACAAAGCTCAGCCGATTTCCGCGGAAGAGCGAGACAGGCTATTCGAGGCCGCCTGCGAACGTCCGATGGCGCTTTGCGTGTCTGGCGGCCCGGACAGCATGGCGCTGATGCACTTGGCGGCGGAATGGCTCTCTTCTTCTGAGAAACGGTCTTACTGGCGAAACTGGTGGGAAGCGCAGCGGCTGCCCTGCACAAATATCCTTGCAACCGATATCGATATTGCCGGCCTTGAGCGGCCTGAATGGCTCTCGCACATAACGACACGAGAGCAGCTTTTCGCATGCGGGGGACCGCCGCCGTTGGTCGTGCTGAGCGTCGACCATGGCCTGCGTGAGGAGTCTGCGGCCGAGGCGCAATTCGTGGCCCGAGAAGCGGCAAAACTCGGCCTGCCACATCAGATTCTGCGATGGGCTGGAAACAAGCCAAGCAGCGGACTTCAGGAGGCCGCCCGCGACGCCCGGCGGCGTCTGATCCTCGAGGTTCTGATGGCTGAATCTGGGATCTTGGGTCAGTTTGCCGACGGCGAGACATTTGGCGGCTTTCGCCGCGATATTCTCTTTGCCCATCATCTCGAGGATCAGGCCGAGACTTTTCTGATGCGTTTGGCCCGTGGGAGCGGGCTTGAGGGGCTTGGTGGCATGCGCGCCAGCGGCAAGATCCGGTATGACCCGCGAGATGGGCTGCCGCAGGCGCTTGAATACCGGGTTTGGAGGCCGTTTCTCGGCGTTTCGAAAGCGCGTCTCAAGGCTTCACTACAGGCTCGCGGCGCGCAGTGGATCGACGATCCCAGCAACGAGGATGAACGCTTTGAGCGGGTCAGGGTGCGCAGAATTATGGCTCAGCTTGAACCGCTGGGCCTTAGCGCTGAGAGTATCGCGCTGAGCGCAAGCCGGCTTCAGAGCGCCGAGAATGGCCTCCATCGCCTTGCCGGGCCATGGAGCCCGATAAAGTGGCATTGTGGTCTGTTCGGCGAGATTGAGCTGGGGGATCGCCGATTTCTGGCGGGCTATCTGCTCGTGCGAACGCTACGACAAGCGATCGGCGGATTCGGTGGTAATGCACGTGTGCCGGAACTTGCCCAACTTGAAAAGCTCGCTGCTTTGGCACTGGACCCAAATGCCCGATTGAGCTGCGGTGGACTAACGCTTGGCGGGTGCAAGGTCGAATTTGTTGGCAGGCAGGCCAGCGTTCTTCGGGTCTATCGAGAGGGTAAGGGCGACGGGCTGGCGACGATCGCTTTAGATGAAGGTCGAGCGGTCGAGTGGGATGGTGGACGCTTTACCGTTGTGCCCGGCGCTGGATTGGGTTCAGGTGCAGTCGTGCGGCCGCTTGGCGCCGAGGGATGGGCGCAGCTGAAGCGGCTGGTTCCTCAACTTGCGAGCTTACGGTGGCCTGCGGCGGCTGTTGCCACCGTTCCTATTATCGAGAAAACCGGTGTTGTCGTGTCCTATCCGGCCATTGATGAGCTGATGCGCAGTGATGAGGAGGATGTGCCGCAAACAGTGCGGGAAGCCTGGCTGGCTTGGGCGAAAAGCCCGACTAGCGGCTTCAAGAGTACTTTTTGTGGGCCTCGTCTGGACTGGTAAGATCGGCTAATGGCCCAAGAAGATTCATCCAGAAGGGCCCGGTTAAGCGTATTTCCAGCGTCACGGTTGCGAAACCGCATTCGTGATAGGTTCTAAAGAACGGGCGTTGGTTGCTGCAGCAACTTGGCAAAGCCAAGGGCCAAGCCTATCTTAACGCTAGGTAGTGTCCCGCCACAGTGGCGGTGCAATTTGTCCGCCCGGTCCCGCCGGGCCTTGAGGGACTGAAATGAATTCAAATTTCCAGAAGCTTGCTGTTTGGGTTTTGATCCTCGTGCTGCTGGCCGTGTTGTTCAATATGTTCAACAACAACACCGCCCAGAGCCAACGAGGAGAGGAGATCACCTACTCCGAGTTTCTGACGGCGGTTGAGGCTGGTAACGTGTCGGAGGCAACGATCTCCGGCAACCGGATCACCGGAAAGCTCAGCGACAGCGGCGGAACGTTCCAGACGTATGCTCCCGAAGACCCAGGTCTCGTCGAGCGACTGCGGCAGAAGAACGTCAAGTTCAAAGTGGCGCCGCGGGATGAGGACGTGCCTTCGATCCTGAGCGTTTTGCTAAACTGGTTCCCCATGCTGCTTTTGATCGCGGTGTGGATCTTCTTCATGCGTCAAATGCAGTCGGGCTCCGGGCGCGCCATGGGCTTCGGCAAATCGCGTGCGAAACTGCTGACGGAGCGGCATGGGCGGGTGACCTTCGAAGATGTCGCCGGCGTCGATGAAGCCAAATCGGATTTGCAGGAAATCGTCGAGTTCCTTCGCGATCCGCAAAAATTCCAGCGGCTTGGTGGACGCATTCCACGCGGCTGCCTGCTGGTCGGACCTCCAGGTACGGGTAAGACCCTCATAGCCCGTGCAGTTGCGGGTGAGGCGAACGTACCGTTCTTCACCATCTCCGGTTCGGACTTTGTGGAAATGTTCGTCGGTGTCGGCGCCAGCCGCGTTCGCGACATGTTCGAGCAAGCCAAGAAGAATGCGCCATGCATCATCTTCATCGATGAAATCGACGCGGTCGGGCGGCATCGTGGCGCCGGACTGGGAGGTGGTAACGACGAGCGAGAACAGACGCTCAACCAGCTGCTTGTCGAGATGGATGGTTTTGAAGCCAATGAAGGCATCATCATCATCGCAGCGACCAACCGTCCGGACGTGCTTGATCCGGCCTTGTTGCGGCCCGGCCGTTTCGATCGCCAGATCGTCGTTCCGCTTCCGGATGTCGTCGGCCGTGAAAAGATTCTTCGCGTCCACATGCGCAAGGTTCCGGTTGCGCCTGATATCGATCCACGTGTGATTGCGCGCGGCACGCCTGGCTTCTCGGGCGCCGACCTTGCGAACCTTGTCAACGAAGCGGCGTTGCTTGCGGCCCGGCGAAACAAGCGACTGGTGACGCAATCTGAATTCGAAGACGCCAAAGACAAGGTGCTGATGGGCTCGGAACGGCGCTCGATGGCGATGACCGAAGAGGAAAAGCTCGCCACCGCGTATCACGAAGCCGGCCATGCCATCGTCAACATCAGAGTTCCAGGGAACGACCCGCTACACAAGGTGACGATCATTCCGCGTGGGCGTGCGCTTGGCGTAACCATGAGCCTGCCGGAGCGTGACAAGCTCAGCTATTCAAAGGAATGGTGCGAAGGCAAGATCGCCATGACGTTCGGCGGGCGCGTGGCCGAGCAACTCATCTACGGCAAGGAGCACCTCAACACCGGTGCAGCGAGCGACATTTCGCAGGCGACCAACATTGCTCGCCGCATGGTGACCGAATGGGGCATGAGCGAAGTGCTCGGGCCGCTGCTGTACAACGAGAACCAGCAGGAGGTTTTCCTCGGTCATTCCATTGCTCAACACCAGAATATGAGCGAAGAGACGGCCCGGATGATCGACGATGAGATCCGCCGTATCGTCAATGCGGGCTATGACAAGGCCTGGGAAGTTTTGAGTGAGAATAGAGAGGAACTCGAGGCTATTACTCAGGCGTTGATGGAGTATGAGACAATCACGGGTGAAGAGGTGAAGGCGCTGACGCGCGGCGAGAAGATCGACCGTCCGACGGACGACGACAGTACGCGCGGTCCAGTCGGGACGGCGGTGCCTGTCGCGGGACGCCAGACCAAGCCGCGTGATGAGCCTGACCCGGACACCGGCGGAATGGAACCGCAGCCGAGTTGATTGAAAGCTGTCCAGGGCTCGCGTCTTGCAAGCTCCGGTGACAATGGACACACTCAAGTCACGGTCGTGGTGTTATCCGCGGCCGTTTTCTTGTTGTCACGACCAGAGGTGAAGCTGATGCGGCGCTCCATCTATCTCAGACCTGTCGGGTTTATCGCGCATCGCCGCGACGGCGAAGATGGCCAGGTCTGGGGAGGTATCCCTCTTGCCGGTGGGCCGGTTGCGTTCACAGCGCTGGAGATCGCCGAACGGCAGGGAACAAGCGTAGAGCGTCGCGTGTGCTCGCTGAGTGAATTTTTCGAGCGCGATTGGGGCAGACGGACATTGGCCGCTTCCGACCTGTTCGAGGCCCTGCGATTGCCACGGGGACGTATTGCCGGGCTGTCGATGGACCGGCCGCGCATCATGGGCATTGTCAACGTCACACCCGACAGTTTTTCCGACGGGGGTTCGTTCGATAGCGTTCAGGCGGCCGTCGACCATGCCCTGCGCCTCGAAGAAGAGGGCGCGGAAATTCTCGATATAGGTGGAGAGTCGACGCGACCGGGTTCCGAGACGGTCCCTTATGAGGAGGAGCTGCGCCGCGTGTTGCCGGTGCTTGAGGCACTCCGTGACAAGACCGATGCGTTGATTTCCGTGGATACGCGTAAGGGTCGCGTAATGCTGGCGGCCGCCGAAGCAGGCGCTGATATCCTCAACGATGTTTCCGCTCTGACCTATGATCCCGAAGCGCTGCAGATTGCCTCCGAAACCGGCCTGCCTATCATGCTGATGCACGCGCAGGGCGATCCGAAGACCATGAACGAGAACCCGCAGTATGGCGATGTCGTCCTCGACGTTTTCGATTTTCTAGAGCGGCGCGTGCATGCCTGCGAGGGCGCAGGCATTCCGCGTGAGAAACTGATCGTTGATCCGGGCATCGGATTTGGCAAACACCTTCACCACAACGTAGCCGTGCTGTCGTCGATGAGCCTGTTTCACACGCTCGGCGTGCCGGTGCTGCTGGGGGCAAGCCGCAAGAAGCTGATCGGCCAGCTGTGCAATGTCGAAGATCCAAAAGCGCGTGTTCCAGGCTCGATCGCGGCGGCATTGTCCGCAGTCGCGCAGGGCGTTCAAATCGTGCGGGTGCATGATGTCGCGGCGACGAGGCAGGCGCTTTCGGTTTGGATGGCGGCTCTGCTCGGCAATGAAATTGAGGCGCCCAGCGGGCTCTAGTCGTCGAACAGGACTTTATTCTGCCAGTTCGTTGGCGGGCTTTTCTTTTTCTCTTTTCTCCGCGAGATCGCGCGCCTCGTCCGTTTCGTGCGCTTCTTGCGCTGTGAGCTCGTGGGTTTGGCAGGCTCGGTGCGGTCCGTGCTGGGATTGTCACTTCGCTGGTTTGGTTCGGTCGACTTCCAGTTCGGGGTTGGTGGCAATCGCGTCGTTCTACTCCGCGAGTTCGGTGACACCTCAAATGTCCGGCCCGTCGGGGCCTTCTTCCATCCTGCGACGTTGGGAGCCCTGTAGGGGGTTGAGCCCTCGGTGGTTTGGTGCCTTGCGCGGAGTCGTCGCGTGTCCGGTGCGTTGGCGTGATTGTGGGGCCGAAGCTTATTGGATCGTCCAGCGCTGTCGATAAGCGTCAGCGATGGATCGCGCAGCAACTCACGCAGCGAATCGTTAGCAAAGTCGAAGCGATTGACGGTTGGCCGTGCTGTGATGGGATCCTGGGTTGCGCCTGGTCGATCAGCGGCAGCACTAAGATTGGAATAGGCGAAAGTCATGCAGCCAAGTAGCAGACCGAAAAGCAGAATGAACAACGGCTGAGGTAGAGCCAGGTCGCTTTGCGTAATCTTGTTGTCATTATAAGGCACGATGAAATAACTTTCGCTGCTTGATCTATAGCTGCGGCGGATTTCCTCCAACAAAATTGACGCAATTCAGTCGACTCAATTACATTGAAACCACCGGTATCTTATACCCCCTGATCTTCTTAGTGATTCGTTAATGAAGACTTTCCACTTATTTACATTTGAGCCTTACGGTCGCTGACGCGTTGTTCGACTGCCGCGAGTATTGCCAGGCGAACTGCTTTTATTTTGGCGTCGCCGCGACGGATGTCTTTTGGCAGGACGATTTGCTGTGCCTTGGCCATGGCGCGAAGGTTCTCGACGGACGAAATCTCATCCAGTTTAGCTCTAAGGCCCTCGGTGCCCTCGCGTTTGAAGACCGGCACGAGGCCGAAGGCAAAAGGATCAAATCCCGTTTCGGTGTCCGAGGCAGCAACCGCCTCGGGTTTTCGGTCAGGCGCAGCGCTGGCCGAAGACGCGGCCGGAGCCGGATCGGATGGTTGCGGTCCTGGAGCTTTTGCAACGCCGTCGGTTTTCGCAATAACCCGCCGACGCATTTCACGGTGCAATGGCCACTCGGTCTTGCGGACACGCACGGACGCAAAAACCGCTTTGGAGCGCTGGGACAGCTTCTTCGCTGTTTCTTCGTCAAGCTCCGGGTCGTCTCTAAAGAAGCGGTCGAAAAAGCGGTCCTTCGACGGCCCGGAAAGCTTGCGTGTCGTTTTTTTGGGCGTGGTCATTTCCTGCGTTTCCGCATTGTCGGATCATATTGGGATATACGCGGACAATTCACGATAGAGCCCATTCATCGGTTGGACGGCGGCACCATACTTTTCTTCGAGCGTTTGGCGTTCAGGTGACCAGAAAAACGCGTTGGCTAAATCTCCAGACATTGGCAGCTGAGTTGTCAGCGTCGGGTGGTCGGCGGCAATGGTTTCAATAAACACCTGATCCTGACCGCCAGCCCGAACATAATTGGCCAAACATCTGTAACGGCGCTCATTATGTGGTGTGGCGACAAGTGCTTCAGGGTCCTTGGCCTCGATGATCATGGAGATCTTGTCGACGGCGAATTCGGAAACCGAGTCGGGCCGGAAGGGGACAATGACCTGGTCGGCCAGCCGCAAGGCCGCCTGGGTGGCATTGGAAATCCCTGGGGCGCAGTCCAGTATGATGAGATCGGCCAAAGGGGCAGCAAAATTCAGAGCCCTGCGGAAATGCTCGGCGCAGCGCGATTTGGCCTGGCGGAACGGCGTGTTGTGGCGTGAATAATGGGAGATCAGTTCGTCCTGCATGTCTTCGAACTGAAGCGAACCTGGCAGTAGGTCAATTGCGGTGGGTTCCCCGTTGTCTTTTTCAATGTCACCCACAGAGCGCAAAACGTAATCGCCGATGGGGTTTTGCCCATACATGCGGTCCTCGATGTAGGCGGCGATGTTGCGGGAGCTCTTTTGCGCCTCGATCCACTGAGCATTCCCCATGAGGATCAAAGACGAGTTGGATTGGGCGTCCAGATCGATAAGCAGGACACGCTTGCCACCCCATACCGCAAACGCATGGGCCAGAATGACCGAAATCGTTGACTTACCAACACCACCCTTGCGGTTGGCGACAGCCAGGAAGTACCCCATAACACCCTCACTTCACTTGTCGCAGTTCAAATCCCATGAAGCCCATGTGGATAGGCTGATTCTCACCATTTCGCGGAACGGCCATGTTTGGTTAATCTATGCGACGATTCCCGCACGTAGGTCAGTAAGGCTGTGCACGTTTTTTTTGTATGCGTGGCGTTGCAGAGCGGCCTGGCTGGTGGAGTTCTAACAGGTGGACGATATACAATGCGAGTGGGGGTTGGACGGGTTTAATGTGTTCAGCGTAACGATTGTTCATCGTATTTGATGTGTGTCTGAGAGCCAGTCGCTGCATATTGCGATCGCAACCCGGTTTGGGGGAGCGCGCGGTGCACGGTGATCGGTCTCGAGGGGGGCTCGTTTGACTTTGCCGTGACCGCGCGCGCACTTCGGGTTGCCCTCAAATAGACATTGCACAATGTGATTCCACATTGGTTCGATCGAGGGCGAGATGAACGATCCCGTCAGGTCACTGCCGAGAGACTTGCCGGCTTTTGCAACAATGTTATTCGGGTTTGGCGTGAGGGGTTGAGGGATCATGGCACGACAATACTTCGGGACCGACGGCATTCGCGGCCGCGCAAACAAGCATCCGATGACCTCCGAAGTCGCCTTGAAGGTCGGCATGGCGGCGGGCAAGGTGTTTCAGAACGGTACCCATACGCATCGTCCGCGCGTGGTGATCGGTAAGGACACCCGGCTTTCCGGTTACATGCTCGAGGCGGCGTTGATGTCGGGCTTCACTTCGGTCGGGATGGATGTGTTTCTGCTCGGCCCCATGCCGACACCGGCGGTCGCGATGTTGACCCGGTCCTTGCGCGCCGATCTCGGGGTGATGATATCCGCATCACATAACCGCTTTGACGATAACGGCATCAAGCTCTTCGACCCAGACGGTTACAAGCTGTCGGACGAGATGGAGCTCAGGATCGAAAACCTGATCGAATCCGATGTCAGCACTCTACTTGCTAATGCCGATAGTATCGGCCGGGCGACACGGGTCGAGAGTGCCCAGGAGCGATACGTCGAATATGCCAAGCGCACATTGCCACGCAACCTGCGCCTGGACGGGCTGCGCATTGTCGTGGACTGTGCACACGGTGCCGGCTACAGGGTCGCGCCGGAGGTCCTGTGGGAATTGGGTGCGGAAGTCATCAAGATCGGCGTCGATCCAAATGGCAGGAACATCAATTACAAGTGCGGATCGACGGCGCCGGATGCGTTGATTGACAAAGTCCATGAGGTGCGCGCCGACATCGGGATCGCGCTTGATGGCGACGCCGATCGCGTCGTGATTGTCGATGAGAAGGGCCAGATCGTCGACGGTGACCAGCTCATGGCCGTGATTGCAGAAAGCTGGCATAGGCGCGGGCGGTTGGCCGCCGGTGGCATTGTCGCGACCGTGATGTCCAACCTCGGGCTGGAACGGCACCTTCAGGACATGGGTTTGTCGATGGCTCGAACGCCGGTGGGTGACCGCTACGTCGTCGAGTACATGCGCAAGCACGGCTACAATGTCGGCGGCGAACAGTCCGGGCATATTGTCCTGTCCGACTTTACAACAACGGGCGACGGTCTGGTCTCGGCGTTGCAGATCCTTGCGGTTGCCGTTGCCAGTGAACGGCCGATCTCTGAAGTCTGCGCGTGTTTTGAGCCGTTGCCACAGTTGCTAAAGAACGTTCGCTACAACAATGGGCGTCCGTTGGACGACGGTGGCGTGAAGAAAGCCATCGATTGCGCCAAGCAAAAACTCGGCAACAGCGGGCGTCTGGTGATTCGCCCATCGGGCACGGAACCGGTCATCAGAGTGATGGCCGAAGGGGATGACCGCAGGCTTATTGAAGGTGTCGTCGGCGACATCTGCGAAGCGGTTCGCGCCGCCGCCGCTCGGGCGGCGTGACGGCTAAAGCCCGAGAATAAAGGCTCAGCGGGTCGATTGGGCGTCGAACTTCACCGTGGCGTTCAGGCAACGCGGCTTGACGCGTTGAGCCGGATACGGCGGTCCGTCGCATCCCTGAACACTGATTAAGCATCCTTTAAACCTTCCGGGCGAATACTCCCTTCAGCAAACGTTTCGCGTTGCACGTGTCCCGCCGACCGTTGTCGGCAGATCCATGAGGGAAATCATGATCCGGACCAGCAGCGCCGCCGCGTTGGGCGCTCTCGTTTTGTCCGCGCGCGAAAGGGAAGCCGCAGCAGCGGAAACTCCCGATTGCCGTGCAGGCGGTCCGATCACCCTGTTCGTCCCTCTACAGGTCGCGTCAGCAGCTTCGTTTTATCCGTGCCTCGATGGTGTTCATGGCGAGCACCACACGCCGGTATCGGTCGACGATGGAATTACGGCTTTAAGGAAAGCGTCTAACCGATTGTCACGGTCGTGCCGGTCATTCAACCGGTCATGCCACGCGGAAAGAGAGATTGATCTATGAAATTCTATCAGCTCAGCTTGTCACTCAGCGTGATGGCCTTTGCTTTGGCCGGCGGGCCAGCAACTGCCGCCGATTGGAACTATGGAGCCGGTGGACTTAAGGGTTTCGGAGGAGCGGCCGTTCCAGTGCCGGCTCCGGTCCCGGTCCCCGAGTATGCCGCGCGGTATTACTTCCGCTTCGATGCCGGGATCGGCTTTGGCGACTCGCCGACGGGCACCGAGCAAGGTTACGTTTATGGCAAGGACGCTGCCAATGGGCCATGGGGCATCCCGACAGGATGGGTCGATAGCGACTTCGACTCGCTGGTGACATTGGGTGTTGGTGCCGGCACCTATATCGGCAGCGGCTTCCGTCTTGACCTGACAGCGGAAACACGCTCGCAGGCCAAGGTGAAGATCAGGGGCTCTTATCAGTATCGAACTGCTGGTGCGGGCAATGAGCAGGTTCGCGGGCGGGTCAATGACGAGACGACGCTGCGCGGCGGCATCTTCCTCGTCAATGGCTATTACGATTTTGATCGCGGTCCACAAGCGCGCTTCACCCCCTACGTCGGTGCCGGTCTCGGGTTTGCGTGGAACGAGCTCAAGCGCAACCACCTGACTCTCCTTGACGAACGGAGTTGTTGCAGTGGTGCCTACACCCGCGTCGGCTCGTACTCGGTTCAAGACAAGACGCACGATGTCGTTTTTGCCGCATCGGCAATGGCGGGTCTCACCTACCGGATCAGCGACTACGCGCTGGTCGACTTGAACTACCGCTATCTGTTCGCTGGATCGACGGATGTCGCATTGGGGATCCGAGGCCCCGGCTTCGGTGGTGGCTCAAAGGTCTCCATTGGTGAAACCCACGACCACCAAATCCGCGCAGGCTTGCGGTTTGACGTAAACTAAACAGACGTTATCCTGACGTTCCTGCGACAAGGTCAATGCGGACGGGCCTTGCAAAGAAACGGTGGCGCTCATTTCAGCGCCGCCGTTTTTTTTACTGGTCCTCGCGGAATAAGCGGACCGTGTGACCAATCAACATGCGGCCCTTGAAGTAGGGGGAGACGGCAGGCAGACCGTAAGTCAGGCTCACCGGAGCGATGTCGGTCGTCCAGAACTGATCGAGAGCGCCCAGATCCTCGGTCGGCAGGGCGTCGGCGGTGAGCTTCAGTTCGTAGCGACCCTTGCCGGGAACAACGCGCTCCTTCTCATACTCTCGCGGGTAGAACAGAACGGTCTTGGAAGTGCTGCCGCGCCCGGAGATTGATAGCGGTGCGAATGGCGACTTCGGCCGCTTCTGGTTGTTGACCACGTCTTCCTTTGTTGAAAAGTAGCCTGGAGCCGTAAAGTAACTGGCATGCAGGACCTTTGTCTTGCCGGTGTCGAGATTGCGGACCTCGAGCTTCATTGCGGACAGGACGCCATCACGGGCTCCGGTGTTGGAGACGGTAATGGGAAGCACGAAGACCTCGAAGCTTCCATCGGGATCGCGGGTGTAGTTGACGGTGTCGGGCAGGAAGATGTGCAGTTGGGCCTGCTTGATGACGGTCTGGTAGAGACTGATGCCTGAAAAGATCAGGGCCAGCCCTGACACGACGATCGCCGTCAGGCCGCCGCCGCGCTGCGTGGCGCGGCGTGCAATTTCGCTGTTTTCGTCATAGGTCTCGGTGCCGATTGGCCGGCGGTGCCGCTCGCTCATCGTGGTTTTCCCCCCAAAGACTGACAGATGGCAGACGCTGGAAAGCGGGTGGGTGTCCGCTTGTTACATGAAAGCGCCGAAATTATGGGGGCGGTGGTGCGAAGGCGGTTTCAGCTTGCTGATGGTTCTTTTTGGAGTTGGGCCTCCAGTTTGGCGATGCGCGCTCGAAGAGGGGTGATTGCATCTTCGACTTGTTCGGCGGTGAATCGTGGGGTGATGTGCTGTGGGCAATTCCAGTCAAAGGCCTCGACGGTGATGAGCAGGCCGCGCTCGACACGCGCCTTGTAGTCAGCAGGAGCGAGCTTTTCGAGCATCGCGGTTTCGTCGGAGGCAACGAAGCGGGCGCGGCCCAACAGTTTCAGGCGCGTTTGGTTGGGGTAGTCCATGAAGAACAGCGAGACGCGGTCGTCAGTCATGAGATTGCCGACGCTGACGTACTGCCGGTTGCCGGAGAAGTCGGCGAAGCCAATGGTTCTCTCATCGAGGACACGGACAAAGCCAGCCGGTCCGCCGCGATGTTGGACATATGGCCATCCCGTCTCACTGACGCTGGCCATGTAGAAACTATCGCGGTTGGCGATAAAGGCTGCCTCACGCGGGCCCAGGGCGTTATTGAAGTCAAAGTCGCCGCCTTCCCGGCGGGAATAGCCGCGGCGGCTGCCGAGCTGCTCCTGAACGGATTTGACAGTGTCAGTGAAGGCGATCTCCTGAAATCTGTGGCCCATGATCAATCTCCAACTCTTTTTGAGTGGCAGCCCGGCATGCGCTCGGGCCGCCCCATTTTTTCCAGCTCAGCTCTGATGGGCCCATTCTGCAGTGAGCCAGCGGAGCTTGCCGTTGTCCGGTACGATGCGACCCAGGCCTGGGAACGGCATATGGGTCGCCGCGATCAATGCCTTTTCCTCCGCCGCGCGGGGGAAGAAGCGCTGGCGCATGGTGAGCGCAGCGGCCGGGTCCTGTTCGAAAACAAAACCGACATCGGCGGCGCTGGGATGCACGGAGGGGTGGAACAGCATGTCGGATACGAGCAGCAGACTCTCGCCACCATCTTCGATGCGCACACCGATATGCCCTGGAGTATGTCCGGTCAGGTCAACGATCGAAATGCCCCGTGTAATCTGGCGCTCGCCGTCGGTTTGCTGAAGCTTGGGGTAGTGTCTGAGGACTTCGCTGGAGGCATCGAAGCTGCTTTTCAGGAAATCAGGCGCGGCGGCTCTCTTGGCCGGATCAGTGAAATATTTCACGTCACGGCGATCGGCGTAGACTTCGGCGTTAGGAAAGTTGGCGCGGCCACCCGCGACGAGACCTGAGATGTGGTCGAAGTGCATGTGGGTGAGGATCACGGCATCGATGGCCTCCGGTTTGACTCCAATGTTCTGCAAGGCGCCGGGCAGTTTGCCGGTCTGTCCGATTTTGCCTGCGGGTCCTGAGTCGACCAGGATCAGCCGCTCGCCGTCGTTGACGAGATACTGGTTGAACGAGATGCGAATACCGGACTTGCGCGCCGCGAAGATATCGGCGGCGGCCTGCTGCACTTGTTCGGGTGTACGGCCGGTGAAGTAGCCAAACGGCATGTCGGTGTAGCCATCGGTGAGGAAGGTCACCTCGAAGCGGCCGATCTTGATCTGCGCTAGCGGCGTGGCGAGGACTGACGCACCGCCCACCTTGGCGCTGGCGGTCGGGCTCAGGGTCGTGGCGAGCGAGGCGGCGGCAGCGGCGGCCGGAGTGGCGGCCAGCGAAAATGTAAAGGCGCGCCGGGACAGGTCCGTACTGGTCATTGCGATCTCCTGTGGTGTGGGACGCTCTATCGATTGGATGAAATTGCTGTCTGGGGCTTTCTTGCTGGTGACGGGTTGGAGTTAAGCACCAGTCATGGCTTGCAAGAATACCCGAAGTCTGGAATTTATTGTTCCGTAAGGCGGAATAGTGGAATGGATCGAATTCGGGCCATGGAAGTGTTCGTTGCGGTGGCCGATGCGGGCAGCTTCGCCAAGGCCGGCGAACGCTTGCGGATTTCGCCGCCCGCGGTGACCCGGGCGATTTCGGGTCTGGAAGAGCGGCTCGGGGCGCGGCTTTTTAATCGCACCACACGCAGCCTCAGTTTGACGGAGGCGGGTCAGCGGTTCCTGGAAAGCAGCCGGCGGCTTCTGGCGGAGCTGGAGGAGGCAGAGCGTGATGCTGTCGGTGAGGCGGCGGTCGCGCAGGGGCATCTGACGATTACCGCGTCGATGACGTTTGGCCGGATGGCACTGTCGCCGATCGTGGGTGACTTCCTCACTGCGCATCCTCGAATCAGCGCGTCGATGATGCTGGTCGACCGGGTGGTCAATCTCATCGAGGAGGGCATCGACGTGGCGGTACGTATCGGCGACCTTCCCGACTCGACCTTGGTGGCGCGGCGCGTGGGAGAGGTCCGGCGCATCATGGTCGCGAGCCCGGCTTATCTGGCAAAGAGTGGGGCGCCGGAACACCCTTCCGAGCTGAAGCTGCATTCGGTCATTGGCTTTACTGGCCTAATGACCAACCGCGAGTGGCGGTTTGTCGACGATCGCGGGAAGTCGGCGCAAGTCAGCCTGAGGCCGCGGCTGGAGATCAACGATGCGGCGGCCGCTATCAATGCAGCCGTGGCGGGAGAAGGGATCACCAGCGTGCTTTGCTACATGGTGGGTCAGAAAATTCGCTCCGGCGAACTCGTGCCGGTGCTTGAGGCTTATTGGCCGGCGCCGGCCCCGGTCCAAATCGTCTACCCGCACAGCCGGCTTCTAGCGGCCAAGGTGCGGGCGTTCGTCGATTTCGCGACACCGCGGCTGGGCGAGCGGCTGAAGGTAATCTCGGCGCTGCACTGAGGGGGCCACTTTGGATTGCCGCCGTGACCGAACGTCGGTCTTGCATTTGTCGTTTTGCAGGCGTATGCCCGCCAGTGGGACACCTCCCCCCAACGGGAGGCAACTATCTGGAAGGATAGACGACATGACCGATCAGACTCCGCCGGGCACGCGCCCGGCCAATCCGCATTTTTCTTCCGGCCCCTGCGCCAAGCGCCCCGGCTGGTCCCTCGACAATTTGGGCAACGCGTTTCTTGGGCGGTCGCACCGCGCCAAGGAAGGCAAGGCGCGTTTGAAGCTTGCCATCGACAAGACGAAGGCGCTGCTTGGCGTGCCCGAGGGATACGTCTGCGGAATCATGCCGGCCTCCGACACCGGCGCGTTCGAGGCGGCCATGTGGAGCCTGCTCGGTGCGCGCGGTCTGGATATCCTGGCATGGGAGAGCTTTGGCGCGGGCTGGGTGAGCGATGTCGTCAATCAGCTTAAGCTCTCTGACGTGCGTAAGCTGGAGGCCGATTACGGCGAACTGCCGGACCTTTCCCAGGTCGACTTTGCGCGCGATGTCGTCTTCACCGCGAATGGTACGACCTCGGGCGTCAAGATCCCCAACTATGATTGGGTCCCGGCCGACCGCGAGGGGCTCACTCTGGTCGATGCGACATCTGCGGTCTTCGCGCAGCCGGTCGATTGGGCCAAGGTCGATTGCCTGACGTTCTCCTGGCAGAAGGTGATGGGTGGGGAAGCTGCCCATGGCATGCTGATTTTGTCACCGCGAGCGATCGAGCGGCTAGAGACGTATTCGCCGCCATGGCCGCTGCCGAAAATCTTCCGGATGACCAAGGGCGGCAAGCTCATCTCAGGCATTTTCGAGGGCGCGACCATTAACACGCCGTCCATGCTGGCGCTGGAGGATTATCTTGATGCTCTGGCCTGGGCGGAGGGCCTTGGTGGGCTTGACGCCCTGATGGCGCGTGCCGACAAGAACGCGAACCTGATCCACGACTGGGTGGCGAAAACGCCGTGGGTGGCCAATCTCGCGGCTCAGCCCGAGAACTATTCCAATACGTCGGTATGCCTGAAAATCGTCGACCCTGATGTCACGGCTTTGAACGCGGACGAACAAGCGGCGTTTGCCAAGAAGATCGCCTCACTGCTCGACAAGGAACGTGTTGCCAAAGACATCGGCTCCTATCGGGATGCGCCAGCGGGCTTACGCATCTGGACGGGCGCCACGGTGGAAGCCGACGACGTCGCAGCGCTTTTGCCGTGGCTTGATTGGGCGTTCGCCGAGGCCAAGGGATCAATGGCCCAGGCGGCCTAGCAGCTACTCCGACGACGGCATGAGAAGCAGGTTCTTCCGTCACGCTCGCGTTGCACTTGCCCGGCTGGGCCGGTGTGCAACCCGCAGCGGGGCGAGACTCCAAACAGGATTACGATGATGAGCAAACCCAAGGTACTTATTTCCGATGCGCTTTCGGAAACCGCTGTGCAGATCTTTCGGGACCGCGGTCTCGATGTCACGTTCGAGCCGAAGCTCGGCAAGGACAAAGACCGGCTTCTTGAGATGATCGGTGGGTTTGATGGTCTGGCCATACGCTCGGCGACCAAGGTGACCGAAAAGCTGCTCGCTGCCGCACCGAACTTGAAAGTCATCGGCCGCGCCGGCATCGGTGTCGACAACGTCGATACCAAGGCGGCGACATCGCGCGGCGTGATTGTCATGAACACACCGTTCGGTAACTCCATCACAACAGCCGAGCATGCGATTTCGATGCTGATGTCGCTGGCGCGCCAGATTCCTCAGGCGAATACGTCGACGCATCAAGGCAAGTGGGAGAAGTCGAAGTTCATGGGCGTCGAACTGTTCAACAAGACGCTCGGAATTATTGGCTGCGGCAACATCGGCGGGATCGTCGCTGACCGGGCCATTGGTTTGAAGATGCGTGTCATCGCCTTCGATCCTTTTCTGTCGGAGGACCGGGCGCGTGAGATCGGCGTGGAGAAGGTGGAGCTCGATGAGCTTCTAGCGCGGGCGGATTTCATTTCGCTGCACACGCCAATGACCGATGAGACGCGGAACATCCTGTCGGCCGAGGCGCTGGCGAAAGCCAAGAAGGGTGTGCGCATTGTCAACTGCGCGCGCGGTGGGTTGATTGATGAGGCCGCTTTGGCGGTGGCATTGCAGTCCGGACACGTGGCTGGCGCGGCGCTCGATGTTTATGCTGAAGAGCCGGCGCAGGACAATGACCTGTTCGGAATGGATAACGTCATCTGCACTCCGCACCTTGGCGCCTCGACAGGGGAAGCACAGGAGAATGTCGCCCTGCAGGTTGCCGAACAAATGTCTGATTATCTGCTCAAGGGCGCGATCACCAACGCCATCAACTTTCCTTCGATTTCGGCTGAGGAAGCGCCGCTGCTGACGCCGTGGGTCAAGCTTGCAGAGCAGCTCGGTTCTTTCGCTGGGCAGCTGACAGACGTGCCGCTGAAAGGCGTGCACCTCGAGTACTGCGGCGATGTTTCGAAGCTCAATATCAAACCCATGACGGCGGCGGCGATCGCAGGTGTACTGCGGCCGAAGCTGCAGGACATCAACATGGTATCGGCGGGCGTGATCGCAAAAGACCGTGGTGTTGCCGTGCAGGAGTTGCTGTGTGCAGAGCACGGCGTTTACGAGAGCTATATCAAGCTTACGGTGAAGACACCCGAGTACAACCGGTCGGTGGCCGGGACCGTGTTTTCAGATGGCCGGCCGCGTATTATTCAAGTTCGTGACATCAACATGGATTTCGCAGTGACGCCGCACATGATGTTCGTGCGCAATTCCGACAAGCCGGGTTTCATTGGGGCTTTCGGCCAATTGTTGGGCAACCATGGCGTTAACATCGCAACCTTCAATCTCGGCCGGGAGCAGCCTGGTGGTGATGCGATCACCGTGGTGGCACTTGATGAACCGATTGGCGATGACATCCTGCAAGAGGTGACGTCATTGGAGCACGTGGTGCGGGCGAAGCGGTTGGAATTCTGAGCCGCCCCACGTCAGCTCTCAGTTTCACTCAAACCAACCGGGGCGCCCATTCAAACCGAGAATGGGCGCCTTTCGTTTGGGGAATTGTGGCGCGGTTTTTCGCGTGGGGGTCACAAAAAGAGGCGATTTCTAAGATGTTGTCCGGGCCGGGGATGGGCTTACTCGTTAAGAATTTGGAATTCGAAAGGCGGATCGAATGAAATACCTTGCCCTCGGGCTTTTGGCGCTTGCCATGAGTGCGCCGTGTTTGATGGCCGCTACCGCGGCGGAGCTCGAATCAAACTCAACAATCGACAGCGTCGTCGTGTTTCCTTCTGGTGCGGAAGTGCATCGAAACGCGAAGGTATCGCTGCCGGCAGGCGACACGACCATCGTGTTTCCCGACCTTCCCGCGAAGACGGTTCCCGGCTCTATCCGGGTTGAAGGTGCCGCTGATGGCACGCTTCGCATTGGTTCGGTCGATCAGCGACGCCTCTATGTGCCCCAGAGTGGGTCTGGCAACGAGGCCTCGGAGCGCAAGCGGCTCGAAAAAGAGATCGAAGAGCTCAAGGACAAGCGGCAGATGGTCCAGGCCCGGATCGATACCGCGAACACACAGCAGGTCCTTTTGCAAAATCTCGCGAACCTGCCGAACGTCTCGCCAGGCCGGGATGGTAGCGCAGGCCCGGCTCCCGATTGGGGTCAACTCGTCAGGTTGATTGGCAACGAGATGGGGGAGATCCAGGAAACGCTGCTTGAAGCCAAGGTTGATCTTCGAGATTTGGACCGGAAGATTGAGGACCTGGAAAAGACTCTTTCTGAGTTGGCGCCAAAGCGCATCGAACGCACGCAAGTGAAAGTCTTTGTGAGTAGCGACTCTGCTCTCGAGGCCGACTTGACGATCAAGTATCAGGTGCGTTCAGCCTCATGGAGGCCTTTTTATGAGGCGCGGCTCAAGACCGCGGCAGACGATGCAAAATCAAAACTGCAGCTCGTGCGTCGGGCGACGATACAGCAGCGTAGCGGTGAACCTTGGAAGAATGTTGCCATAAAGCTCTCGACGACTCGGCCGACGTCAGGCTCCACGGCGCCGGAACTGCGTCCGATGGTTGTCGACATCATGAAGCCGCGGCCGGCACCATCGCCTTCGGCTGGTGCTCAGGGCCCACGTGGCGGTATCATGTCCATGAATTCAGCTGAGGAAGCGCCCGCGGCGGAGCGTGATCGTTACCGAGGCAAACTCGCGACGGCAAGGCGGGCGGATGTCAAACCGGTCATGGCCACCGTCGAGTCGGCGCCGTTTCAGGCCATTTTTGTTGTACCGGGACGGGCGGATATCGATACTACGGGCGAAACAAAGAACCTGATGATCTCTGAAGCAGACTTCGAAGTGTCGCTGAGTGTCAAAGCGGTGCCTAAGAAGCAGCCGACCGCCTACCTGTACGCTACTTTGGAACGCACAGGTGATACGCCTCTGCTGCCGGGACCGGTCGCACTGTTCCGCGATGGAACATTCGTCGGTAAAGGGCGTTTGCCGCTGATCGCTGGAGAACGTTACGAGCTCGGATTTGGTGCTGATGACCTCGTCCGCGTGAAGTATGCGATCTTGCAGGAAAAGAGGGGTGAGACCGGGCTCATTTCGACAACACGGACGGACGATCGCAACTACAAGCTGACGGTCACCAATCTGCATAAGCAGAAGATCGACGTCACGCTTCTTGATCAGATGCCCGTCGCTCGTGATGAGCAGGTCCAGGTTCAGCTCACCGGACGGAGCCGACCCACCAAGCAGGACGTCGACGACAAGCGTGGCCTGCTGGCCTGGGAATTCGAGCTCAAGCCAAAGGAAGAAAAGGTGATCGACTTTGGTTACGTGGTGAAGTGGCCAGCGGATAAGCAGATCATCTATCGCTCTCGGTAAAAACGCTGTGCGGCAACCGCGATGGCGGTTGCCGCCGGCATCTGCAGTGGTTTAATGTCTCTTTTTACTCCGTAGACATCACAAGTGGCTCGTTGTCGCGTCAACGGGCCCTTGGAAAACAGCTGCATGCTCATTTAGTCGTGCGGACAGGCGGTTCAGCCGGCGGTTGGACAACCCATTCGAGCTCTTTCAGCTCGGTCTGGACCACGCCATTATTGTTGTTGTTCTGATCGGGATGTAACTTGCCACTTCAGGCATGCGTTCGCGGTGCGACGCATGAGGCTAACGGCATTTTGACAAAGCCGCGTGTTGCGGGTAGTCGGGCCAGACAAAATTGAAAGGTCCGAGATGACGAATGTGGTCGTGGTCGGCGCCCAATGGGGCGACGAGGGCAAAGGCAAGATCGTTGACTGGTTGTCGGAGCGCGCCGACATCGTGGTGCGCTTTCAGGGTGGCCACAATGCCGGCCACACGCTTGTCGTCGGTGACAAGGTCTACAAGTTGTCGTTGTTACCCTCGGGCGTTGTGCGTGAAGGTAAGCTTGGCGTCATCGGCAATGGTGTCGTCATTGATCCGTGGGCTTTGCGTGAGGAAATCGCAACCCTCAAGGCGCAGGGCTTGGTGATTACACCCGAGAACTTGCGGATCGCGGAAAACGCCACGCTCATCCTGCCGCTTCACCGCGAGCTCGACTTGTGGCGTGAAGAGGCGGCGGGCACCGGCAAGATTGGAACCACCGGCCGGGGTATTGGACCTGCCTATGAGGACAAAGTTGGCCGCCGGGCTATCCGGGTCAATGATCTGACAAACCTTGATACCCTGGGCCCCAAGCTCGAGCGTATTCTCGTGCATCACAATGCGCTGCGACGCGGGCTTGGCCGGCCGGAATTCTCGCAGGACACTTTAATGGCCGCGCTGAAGGAGGTCAGGGATGATATCCTTCCGCACGTCGACGTCGTCTGGGACCTGCTGGACCGCGCACGCCGCGGCGGCAAGCGTATCTTGTTCGAAGGTGCGCAGGGTGCGTTGCTTGATATCGACCACGGTACCTATCCTTTCGTGACGTCCTCCAACACGATCGCCGCGCAGGCCGCCACCGGGTCAGGGGTGGGGCCCCACGTCGTCGGCTATGTACTCGGTATCGCCAAGGCCTACACCACGCGGGTCGGGTCCGGGCCGTTTCCCACCGAGCTCAATGATGAGATCGGTCAACGACTGGGTGAGCGTGGGCACGAGTTCGGGACGGTGACCGGCCGACAGCGCCGTTGCGGCTGGTTTGATGCCGTCCTGGCGCGGCAGACGATCAAAGTGGCGGGCATCAACGGGATCGCGCTCACCAAACTCGACGTCCTCGACGGGTTCGACGAGATCAAGGTCTGCATCGGTTACAAGGTCGACGGGGAGCAGATCGACAGACTGCCGGCCGGCCAGAATGCGCAGGCCCGTGTCGAACCGATCTGGGAAACATTCGAAGGCTGGTCGCAATCCACCCGCGGGGCGCGCAAATGGGCCGACCTGCCGGCGCAGGCGGTCAAGTATGTGCGTAACATCGAGGAGCTGATCGAGTGCCCTGTGACGCTCTTGTCGACGTCACCAGAGCGCGAGGATACCATTTTGATGCACGACCCCTTCGAAGATTGAACGCCTTGCTTGCGCCGATGGTGATTTGATGCCTGACAACGAACTGTCCGAGCGCTTTCTCCAAGGTGCGGCAACGATTGTGCCGGTTCGTGATGTCGCGTTGACGGTGGCGTTCTACGTGGATGTTCTGGGGTTTGACAAGCGCGAACTCAGTGACGACGGCGCGTACGGACTTGTGGCTTGCGGCGAAGTTGGCGTGATGGTGCTGCGGAGCGGGGATGCAGCGGCACTATTGGCGACATCGAACAACATATCGATCTACATCTGGGTCGATGGTGTTGATGCCTTCTACAACGCGCTCAAGCCAAAGCTGGATGCGTTGCCACAAGGGCGAGTGAGGCCGCCATTCAACCAACCTTATGGAATGCGCGAGTTCCACGTGAAGGACCCCGATGGTTGTTTGTTGTTCTTCGGACAGGAGATTGGCGATTGAAGCGCTACGCTTGCTGGCGATTGGATTGAGCTAGATCAGCCCGTCGCTGGCCCGGATTTCACCCTTGAACCCGCCGAGTGCGCCTTCCACGAACTCCATTGCCAGAATGCGGGCGGGGTTGACCGGTCCTGGAAATCGGATCTGTCCTGGTGGGACGGGCGCGAAGCCCAGTCGCCCATAGTAGGTTGAATCTCCGACAAGGACGACCAGCTGAGCACCACTCTCGCGGGCTCTGGCGATGCCGGCATTGATGACCGCTTGTCCAAGACCCTGATTGAGATGATTGGGATCAACGGCAACCGGCCCCAATAACAACGCGCCGCTCCTGCCGCCGATGGATACGGGTGTAAAGCGCACAGCCGCAAGAATGTCTTTGCCGCTCTCGGCGACGTGGCAGAACTGCGAGAGCGGCGGTGTACCTTCGCGTACCCGATACGCCGTCAACGCATAGCGGCCCGGGCCCAGCGCCCGCTGGTGTGCCTTTGTGATGGCTACGAGATCCTCGGGGCCGGCGAGGCGAACAGTGACGGGGGTTTCAGCGGAGTCGTCGATGACGGGAATGTCCGTGTCTTTGTTGGCAGTCATTTCACCACGAATCCGAGGGCTTGGCGCCGGTCGTGATCTCGTTGATCCGGGCCAGGGTTGGCGGGTTTATCTGATCTGGAAGATCCGTGATTGGAAAGAACGCGTGGGCGGCGATCTCATGGCTTGGACTTGGGGCTGAAGGCTGGTGCCAATGGCGAACGGTAAACAGTGCGATATGATCCCCCGGAAAGTAAGCAAAGTTGGAGTAGATACCGAATAACTCCGGGTCGGCGGTCAGCTCAACATTCGCCTCTTCACGCAGTTCGCGCTCTAGGGCGCCGCGGATCGTTTCGTTCTTTTCAACGCCGCCACCTGGGAAATGCCATCCTGGCCGATAAGTGTGTTTGATAAGCAGGACCTTGTTATCCTCGGTTAACACGCAGGCCTGTGCACCCAGCGTCAAGGAGCGCGTTGTCCGCCAATAGTACTGGAGTGTCCTCTTGACGACGTCGCTAGGCTTCATTGTGGTGTCTCTCGTTAATTGAGACCAGTTGAAATTCGGGGCTCGTGGATGCCGCCTTCCGTCCGTCGGACATCAAACAAAGCCGGAAACATGGAAGCAGTACAGAAGATGGGGGGAACGCCCCTAATACTGGCGCATCTTTCAGACCCGCATTTGCCAATGACAGGTGGTTTGCCGCTGCGGCATTTGACGCTAAAGCGGACCCTTGGCTACCTCAATTGGCAGTTCCGCCGCAAGGGCGCCTTCTCCGGCACGCTGGTCGACAGACTGATTGCCGATATCAAAGAGCATGAGCCGGACCACGTTGCGGTCACTGGCGACCTTATCAACCTGGGCCTGCCCGAGGAGCTTGAAGCTGCCACACAGTGGCTAAACGCGCTGGGTTCGGGTGACGAGATCAGTGTTATTCCCGGCAATCACGACATCTATGCGCGGTTCCATCGTGACCCCGGGGTCATGAGGTGGCGCGATTACATGCTTTCAGATGCCTTTGGCTGTCAGCTCGGTAGTGACATTACGGCCGGCGCTTTTGGGTTTCCATTTGTCAGGCGGCTCGGCCAGGTGGCCTTGATCGGACTTAACTCTGGGGTGCCGACGCCCCCTTTTGTCGCCGCTGGAGCGCTGGGAGAGGCGCAACTCTTGGGCTTGCCGAGTGTTCTTCAGAAGCTCCGAGAGTTAGGACTGGTGCGCGTGGTCCTCATTCATCACCCGCCACTGGCGCGGCAGACATCGCGGCGGCGCGGCCTACGGGATGCGGAGGCGCTAGAGAGCGTGCTCAAGCAACATGGCGCGGAACTGGTTCTGCACGGTCACAACCACACCAATACGCTTACTTGGCTGCAGAGCCAAAGTGGTGAGATTCCAATCCTGGGCATTGCCTCGGCGGGAATGGCCTCTGCTGCGGAGGGTGTTGGAGCCCTTGGGAGATACAACCTGATACGCTTCACGGGCGAAGGCGAACGCTGTGGGATCGAAGTGATCGGACGGGGCCTTGCGGAAGTGGGAGGACCGATCGTTGAACTCGATCGCCGCGACCTGACGCGGAAGGACGAATTGACCGCGGCGGTAGCCCCTGAATGATTTAGTTGCTAGCCAGGGTGCTGGTTTGGCGGCCCGCAAACGTTGCCACCGATCGTTGGCTTTGATGGCAGACAACTGGTTTCATTGATGAACGCAGATACTGAGACGACATTCGGTCGGCCTTTGTGGATGGTCGTCCTGGCTGCTGCATCAATTGCGGCGATCGGCATGGGACTGCGTCAGGTCATGGGCCTTTATATGGTGCCCGTGACTGAAACGCTTGGTCTTGGTCGGGAGTCGTTTGCCCTTGCGATCGCGATAGCCAATCTCGTTTGGGGCCTCTCAGCACCTTTCACCGGGGCAATCTCTGACAAATACGGCACTGGGATCGTTGTGGTCTTTGGAGCGGTCACGACGTCCATCGGACTGCTGCTCATGTATTTTGCGCAGACTGACGTGGATTTGTTTCTTTCGGGAATCTTCATGGGGTTTGGTGTCGCCGGTGCCGGCGTCAACGCCGTCGTCGGTGCTGTTGGACGTGCGGCCTCGCCGGATGACCGCTCAGCGGCGATTGCGTCGGTGGGGATGGGCGCCGGGGTCGGTATTCTGGTTGCTCTGCCCTATTCGCATCTGCTGATCGAGCAATTGGGTTGGCAGACAAGCCTGCTTGTTCTGGCGGCGACAGCGTCAGTGATCCTTCTGCTGGCCTGGCCAGTCAGTGGAAAGCCGGAGGCTGAGCCGGAGCTGGTGTCGCCTCAGTCGCTCAAGGAGGCTTTGAGTGAGGCGTTCAGACTGCCAAGTTTCTGGCTGCTCAACGCGGGCTTTTTCGTGTGTGGGTTTCACGTCGTGTTTTACGGCACGCACTTGCCGGCATTCGTCGCTGATCAGGGACTTAGTCCGGAAGTGGGCGTGTGGGGTTTGATGATTGTCGGACTTGGCAATCTGATCGGCACGTATCTGGCCGGGCAGTGGGGGCGGCATTACTCCAAGCGCTATGGGCTCAGCCTCATTTATCTGGGACGATCATTTGTCTTTCTTGGCTTTCTGTTCCTGCCGATCACGCCGTTCACGGTGATCGCCTTGAGTGGCGTTCTTGGACTGCTGTGGCTTTCCACGATCCCCCTGACGAGCAGTCTGGTTGCGGTATTCTTCGGTGCGAAGTGGATGACGATGCTTTATGGTATTGTCTTCTTCTCGCATCAGGTTGGCTCATTTCTCGGCGTATGGCTCGGCGGTGCGATATATGACAGGCTGCAGTCCTACGATGCCATGTGGTGGATTTCGGTGGTTCTGGGTCTTGTGGCCGCCGCAGTGAATTGGCCGATCGAGGAACGGCCGGTGGCCCGGCTGCGAGCCGATCCGGCCGAATAACGAGGTAAGACAACTTGGCAAGCGAGGCGCACAACATCAGAGCTGAAGCGGGACGTGGAGACGCTGACCGGCAAGAGATGCCGAGGTCGGTGAAGATCGGTCTCTACTTTGTGCTCGGCTTGATCGTCGCGGGTGCCCTATACCTGATGGCAGTTCGCGGGGATGCCCTGCTTGGCGATCTTGCCGCCATTGCCGCGTTGATTTGCGGCTGATTTGATTTCCGACCTATGTTTGCTTCAGGACCTGTTTCGTCTGGAACAGCGGCGTGGCCTTGCCGTTCCTATGGTTGATGCATCGACGGGGAACAACACACCGTCAATTGCATCACCCGGAGGAGACAGGGATCATGTTCAAAGCCATTAATACGAATTTCGCGCAGACCGCCCTCACAATCGCAGCCACTGTTGTGGTCGGCATTGCCATCACATCGGCCCCGGCAGCGGCTAAGGGCAGCCGTCAGCTGCAAACGCAGGACTATCACTTCAATCAAGCGATGCACGGCTACGAGGGCCATGCCAATGGCGGCTATTTCTGCTCGTATGTTCGCATTCCAAAGCGCGTTTGTAAGTGGCGCGGTGGGCGTTCAATCTGCAAAGTTCGCGGCTGGACGCTGCGTCAAGAATGCCGCTAAGACCATCAAGCAGCCCCTAAAGCAGTGAAGCCCGGTGCGAATGCACCGGGCTATTTGCTCTCTGGGATTGTGTGACCCGTCGAGGAGTCCGCCTGATCAAAGTGAGACGCTCCCGGCAGAGGGCGCCGCCGGAAGCGTCAGCCAGGGGCACTCCCCGGTCGGCCATACTGCGAGAGACGTCTGCGGGGATGACGTTTCGGTGCAGTACGGCTTTCTAGTGATCTGCTTCCCTGATCGAATGCCCATCTCTTATCGGAGAGTCATTACACGTTATAATTTCACAAACAAGTTATTTTGACGCATGCGGACAAGTAAAAAACGCTTCTTTCTAATGTTGCAATGCAAACTTCCAGTAGCGGAGTGGAAGTGACATAGTATACATCATCTAGAGAGCGCACAATTTATTTGCCCCCGCCTTAGTTGTTACTATTTGAATTTGAAAGCGTTATTCAGGATTGCATGCAGTTTTTCAATTCTGAACTGCATGGTCCGGTTAGTTCAGCGCCGAGAGGAATGCCTTGAGCGCCGATTTTTCGTTCTCGCTCAGCCGAAGCGGTCGGACGAGGCTAGGAGAAAGCGCCAGGTCGCCTTGGTCCAAGTCGAGATAGTGCTCAATAACGCGCTCCAATGTTGGGAGCGAACCATCGTGCATGTAGGGCGCTGTGCTCGATAAGCCGCGTAATCCGGGAGTTCTGATGAGGCCGTTTGCAGGCGTGCCCCGCGGCGCTTTCGCAAAAGCGGTTCCCACATTGTGGAGCTTGTCGTCCGTGAGCCGCCATCCAGAATGGCAGGAGATACAACCCGCCTTGCCGACGAAAAGGCGAAAACCGGTCCGTTCCTTTCTCGTCAATGCCGTACCATCGCCCTCGATAAAGCGATCAAACCGAGATTGTGGGGAAACCAATGCACGCTCGTAGGTCGCGAGCGCCGCAAGAATGTTCTTTTGAGTCACTTCCGGCTCGTTCGGGAAGGCCTTGCGGAACGCGGCGCGCAGTGACGGCTCGCCATTCAAGCGTTCGATGATCCGTGGCCAGGAGCCAGCCATCTCTCCTGGATGCTCAATCGGGTGACGCGCCTGGTCTTCCAGACTTTTGGAGCGTCCGTCGTGGAATAGTTGGTTGGACCAGGCCAGGTTGAGGAGCGAGGGCGCGTTCAACAGCTCCGTCGTGCCGTCCAGCGAAGAGGCTCCGCGGCGGCCGTCGGTAAAGGCACGTTCGGGCTGGTGGCATGTGGCGCACGAACGTTTAGTTCCCCCGGATAGACGTGTGTCGAAGAAGAGCTTCTTCCCAAGGTCGACTTTTGCCGACGTGACAGGGTTCCATTGCGGGGCGGGGATGGCAGCCAAGTTCGTGTCTGGGCGAGCAAAAATATCCCTCCAGATGGCCAGCGGGCTATCAGCCGGGTCAGCGGTGACCTCGAAGGCGGAACCGTACAGGACGAGTAGTCCGAGGCCGCAACAGGCCGCGGTGCGCAATAGGCGCAATGGTGCCGCCATGATCTCAGCAGCTGTCGGTATAGCTGTGCGTTCCGCCACTCGGATCGGTCACCGCGTAGGGACTGTCTTCGCCGTTTTCGCGGTTCATATATTGGGGGCCGACTGGGACCTTGCCAAAGGCGCCGGGAATATCGAGGACGTACGTCGGCATGGCGAGTCCGGAAACGCGTTGGCGCAGTTGGCGCATGAGAAGCTGGCCGGTTTCGATGGGCACTCGGAAGTGGCTCGTGCCCGGGGCCAGATCGGGATGGTGCAAGTAGTAAGGTTTGACGCCGGCTTCAACGAAGCTGCGCATCAGGTCCTCAAGTGTATCTGCGTCATCATTGACGCCTTTCAGAAGGACGGTCTGACTGACCAGTGAGATGCCGGCTTTGGTCAGGCGACGGCATGCGGCTCGAGCCTTTGGTGTGAGTTCGCGGCCGTGGTTGGCGTGGACGGCGACAAATACGGCCGGCCTTGCGGACGCAAGGGCCTCGCTCAACTCCTCGGAGACCGAGTCCGGGGAGACAATGGGTACGCGGGTGTGCCAGCGGATGATCCTGACGTGGGGGATCTCCGACAAGCGCGCGGACAATTCCGTAATGCGCCGTGGCGACAGTATCAGCGGGTCGCCGCCGGTAATGACGACCTCCCAGATCTGCGGGTGCTCGGCAATATAGGCAATTGCGGCGTCGAGTTCGCTTTCGGTCAAGCCGGTATCGTTGTCGGGGCCGACCATTTCGCGGCGAAAGCAAAAGCGACAATAAACCGGGCAAACGGAAACGGCTTTCAGCAGCACGCGGTCGCGATAACGGTGGACGATGCCGCGGACCGGAGACTTGGTCTTGTCACCGATGGGATCCCGGCTCTCCTCGGGCCGATGATCGAGTTCCGCCAGCGCGGGAACGAATTGCCGCGCGATCGGGTCGGCAGGATCCGTTTCGTCGATGAGGTCCGTGACGTCGGGTGTAATGGCAATGGCGTATCGAGCGGCAACCTCTCGCAGGGCCAAGGTTTCATTCTCGGAGATCAGGCCGGCCTCGCGGAGTTCGGGGACGGTCTTGAGAGTCGTTTTGGCGTTAGTCATCGGGGGAGGGGTGTCCACTGCACTTGATCGATACGCGTTGCTCCCGTGGCCAGCATGACAAGCCTGTCAAAGCCCAGCGCGCAGCCAGCAGAAGCGGGAGGAATTTGGGGAAGGGCGGCGAGAAATTCTCGATCGAGAGGGTAGCGCTCGCCGTAGATGCGCTCCTTTTCATTCATTTGCGTTGTCAGGCCACTGCGGACCTCAATGGGATCATTGCTTTCGGCGAAGCCGTTGGCAAGCTCAATCCCGCAGATGAAGAGTTCGAAGCGTTTGGCCAAGCCGGGGCTCTGCTCGCAAACGCGCGCCAGGGGGGACATACAGGCGGGATACAGGTCCAGTACCATGCTGCGTTCCAGGCCATTGGGAGCCGTGATGCCGGCAAGTTCGCCATAGCGTGTCTCGAGCGCCACCATCAGTTTAGAGAAGATGTCGCCCCAGGTTTCGTCATCAGCCACGGAGATCTCGGCACGCCTCGATGCTTTTGCAAGAGCGTTTCGGTCAGGTTCGCCGTGCGCATCGAATAAGTCCATGAAATCAATTTGGAACAATTCGGCGAGGGCTGCGGGCACGGATTTGGTGACGCTGCTCTGACCCGCGTCGCAGGTCCGGCCTTTCCACCGCAAGGCCGTG
>JARFQY010000237.1 GCA_029287535.1 Filomicrobium sp. | reverse complement strand
GAACTTGGAGCCTGGAAAGCGACCGCGTAAACAGCGACGCCTTTGCTTTTCATCTCGGTGCAAACGCCGCGGGCCTGCGCTTCCGAGGACCCGTTGCCGCTTTCATACTGCCTGTTAAAGATGCCATCCGTCATCAAGATGACTGCCTTGGTCGTATTCTCGGCTCCGTATGCAGCCGGTTTGCCGCTCGATGGCCAGATTGAATTCCAAGCCGGCGAGATCAGGTACCAAGCCCACGCGGCTCCAAGGTGACCCGCTGTCATGCCCGATGCGACGTACGAGTCGATCGCGGTCTTCAAGACCGTTTTGTTGTCGGTCAGCGCCTGAACGGTCGCACTGGGGCAGCTCATGCTGCTCTGCCGTTTGAGCAGATTTGGACCAACGGGAGCCGCGTCGGTGAAGCGCTCGGCGCCAGTACGCTCGTGCACGCAGGTATGGCCGCCGCTTTGACCGGTGACGACCGACGCATAGGAGCCGGCGTTCATGCTCGTGGCATAAGGGGCAAGACCGATACGCACTGTGTTGGACTGTCCGCTGTCCGGCATCAGGATGTCAATGAGGTCCTTGGCGGCTTCTTTCAAATCATTGAGCTTTGTGCCGCGCATTGAGCCGGTGACGTCCAGGGCCATTCCAAGCTCAATGTCGTGCTGATCAAAGCTGGTCGCAACATTGACCGGCATCCTGATTTCGGTGAAGCCGGCGATTTTAGTAATCGACATTGGTACGGTCGAGATCGAAGCGATGACAATGTCACCGGAGGCGCGATTAACGGTGATTTCGGGTTCGCTATACGTCCCGAACTTCCCGCCGGCCTGTTCCATGTTCTTGTCGAAGTACGTCCTTGCAAGCTCCTCGATCTCTTCGTCATTGAGGCGGCCATCCAGCAGCGCCCCACCGGCGGCCAGCGCGGCGGCGTCGGCCGCGTTCATCATGAGCTTGTTCATGTGGATAACTCGGCTGTAATCGATGGCGACGCCAGCGACCATGAGAAACCCAAACGACATCAGGCCGAAGAGCATGGCAATTGTTCCCCTCCGATCCCCAGCAAACTGTGAGGATGTCCTGAGAAGCCAACGGGCCATCGTGTGTCTCCTTGAATGAACGCAACAAAGTTAAGCCGGAGATTTGCAAGGCCGATGCCCAAGTCGACCGTTTGGGGGCCTACGACGATCGCCGTTCTCGGGAGTTGGTGACGAAATCACTAACCAGGGTTTCACTATCGGTTAACCGAGCTGCGCTAACCGCAAGACCTCGGCTACCAAGGGTCCCGCGAAACGGCGCTCTTCAGCGTGTGGCGGGGTTCTGCCGGGAGACTGCCGGCGGAATCCGCGAAGTCCTGGCATTAAAATTGGATGTATTCTGACGGAGATGGAGCGCCAGGGGCGCAAAGGGCGGGTTAAAGCCCACGGCTGTCACATTGCGGCACGGCCGCAGGGCCAAATCGTTAAAAAATAGTCCAGTCCTGAGACAACCGCCCGCAAGCGGTCTAACGGAATCCTGGGTGGCAGTTGGGCCCGATCACGGTTAAAAATCCGAGACGATGCCGCCTTTCTCCCAATCGCCGTAGCGGGTGGGCTCCGGGCCCTGTTGCCCGCCGAGCTCCTTTGCTCGCGCTTTGGCACTCTTGCGTGCGGCGGCACGTCGTTCTTCCGCTTCGGCCAAAGCCCGCTTAGCCTCTGCGGTCATAGCCCGCTGCCCTTGTTCACTCGAATCCCGCAAATCAGTCGTGGAATCCGCCTTGTCAGAGGCAACTTCTCTGGCGCCGCTCTTTACCGGCTCTTTTTCCATCATCTGCTTTGCTCCATATAAAGTGCAGGAACAGGAACTCTTGCTACGCCGGCGCTCGACATTCAGATCCCGCGCGCACTGGCAGGCTCGCAAGGTCAAGGAGGTAACGCAATGCCCATGAACTACGCCAAGACAGCCATGCTACTGGCTGCCTTGATGGCGATTTTTGTCGTCATGGGCTACGCCATTGGCGGCCAAATGGGCATGTTGATCGCATTTTTCGTTGCCCTGGCGATGAATCTGTTCAGTTTCTGGAACTCCGACACAATGGTGTTGAAGATGTTCCGCGGCGTTGAAGTCGACGAGAACACCGCTCCAGAATACTACCGCATGGTCCGCGATCTTGCAGCCCGTGCTGAATTGCCGATGCCGCGTGTTTATGTTCTGCCGTCCGCTCAGCCAAACGCCTTCGCCACCGGCCGCAGCCCATCGCATTCAGCAGTCGCGTGTTCCACCGGCTTGCTTGAGTTGTTGAGTCCGGAAGAGCTTGCGGGCGTGATCGCCCATGAATTGGCACACATCAAGAATCGCGACACCCTGACGATGACGGTCGCCGCGACAATCGGCGGCGCGATCTCGATGGTGGCGCAATGGCTTCAATTCAGCATGCTGTTTGGCGGCCGGGAAAACAACAGCCCGCTTGGCTGGATTGGGGTCCTGGCTGCGGCGATTGTTGCGCCGTTCGCCGCGATGTTGGTGCAAATGGCCATTAGCCGGTCACGCGAATACCAGGCGGACCGGCTTGGAGCGATGATCTGCGGTAATCCGATTTGGCTTGCCTCGGCGCTGAACAAGCTTGATGAAGGTGTGCATCATATTGTCAACGAAGATGCTGAAGCCGTCCCGGCGGCCGCGCATTTGTTTATTGTAAACCCGTTGAGCGGCCGCGGCTTTGACAACTGGTTCTCGACGCACCCTTCGATGGAGAACCGGATTTCGGAACTCAACCAGATGGCTCATGAATGGGGAACCGGTAACGCCATGAACATTGGAACCGCACCGATTTCCAGCAGCGGCCGGAGCACCGGCACAGGCCCCTGGAGCAATGTCGGCGAGCCAAAACGCCGGCGCGGGCCCTGGGGCTAAGACCTCAGCGTGAGCGAAAAAAACAACTCCAATTCCCATCGTCGGGGTGGCGGGCCCAAGGCCGCCGCCAAACCCTCGCGATCGGCGCGCGGGAAGCGGTTTGGCGCATCAGCTGCG
>JARFQY010000218.1 GCA_029287535.1 Filomicrobium sp. | reverse complement strand
GAGGCTTGATGAGGGGTTGAACGAGAAGCCGAGCAGTGATGATGGGAGCCTTACGATTAAGCGGGCTAGTAATAGCCGCGCTGTTCTTAACGTTGATCGCGCGGCCGCTTGTCGCGCATGAGGGCCATGATCACGATAAGCCGCCGCCACTCAACTTGCCTGTGGCACCTCGTGTCGTTGCTGTCACACCGCAGCTGGAACTTGTTGGCGTCGTCTCCGGTGAGCAAAAACTTACGGTCTTCCTGCATGACTTCGCAACAAACGCCCCAATCGCCGGCGCCCGCATGGAGGTTTCAAGCGAAGACGGCAGCGTCGATGCGAAGCCGGACGGAGATGGCGTGTTTATCGTCACTGCACCATGGCTTACCAAGGTCGGCGCTTCGGAGCTGATCTTTGCCCTTCAATTTGCCGATGGCAGCGAGGACCTTCTGACCGGCAGCCTTGAGGTTCCCGACAGCCGGGACCTGCAGGCCAATACACAGACTGGTACGGAGTCTCCGAGTTGGGAACTTTATCTTCTTGAGAACCAGTTTTTGCTTTGGGCGATTGGAGGAAGCTTCGTTGCGGGAGTGCTTTTGACTTTGCTTGTGTCGGGTGGGCGTCACCCATCTGGTACTGCCAATCACAATGGCAACGCGAGCTCACGAGAAGCGAGAGTGCCTCGCGTTTCTGACGCAGAACGGGGCGCTGAAGGTGCACCGGTCACTCCACTTCGGCGATCCGCTGGGGTGATAACTGCGCTGATCGCTCTACTAGCCTCACATATTTTTGTGCACGAACCGGCCACCGCCGTCGAAGCGGCAGCACAAGTGCCATCGGTTCCTTCGACGATGGCGACCGACCAGCCCCAACGAATGCCCGATGCAACACTTTTTGTGCCCAAAGCAACGCAGCATCTATTGTCAATACGCACCCAGATTGCGACGCGAAGGAAGGCAGCGCGGTCCACTGAGCTGAGTGGACGTGTTATCGCGGGGCCTCAAAACTTTGGCCGTGTTCAATCCAACCGACCTGGGCGATTTCAGGCAGCTGAAGGTAGCGTTCCTCATATCGGAATGAGAGTCGAAAAAGGACAGGTTCTCGGCGTTGTTGAGACCTATGTCGAAGAGTCCGACCTGGCCAACATTGTCAGCGAAATTGCTGAGACTGAAGCCCTCATTGTCAAGAACCGCACGATATTGTCCCGATATCTTGCCCGCCCTGGCTCCGTGCCCAAGGTGCGGGAGGACGAGGTGCGGGGCCAACTGGAAGCCCTCATAAAGAAACGGGAGAATCTCCTCCCTATCACCACCGCCAGTGTGCGACTTGTTGCGCCAATAAGCGGTGTCATATCTGCGGCCAACGCTGTCGTCGGACAGGTCGTCGAGACGCGCGATGTCTTATTCGAAATCATCGATCCATCGCAATTCTGGATCGAGGCTGTCGCCCCGCATCCGGAGATCGCCAATGATCTCGCATGGGCGGTCGCCACCGTTCACGATCATCACAAGCTCAATCTTGAGTACATCGGGCGCGGGCTCGCACTACGCCATCATTCAACAATTCTCAACTTCAAGGTCAATACGCCCGACGAGGAACTTGCGGTCGGCATGACGGCGAGGGTTATCCTCCAGTCAAAGGACCAGGTCGAAGGCTTCGTACTGCCGTCGTCGGCGGTGGTGCGCGGCAGGACGGGTCTGCCGATCGTGTGGATCAAGACCGAGCCAGAACGCTTCGAGCCACAGCTTGTCAACTTCGCGCCCTTCGATGGGGACCGGGTCGTCGTAACTGCCGGGCTCAAGGAAGATCAGCGCATTGTCGTGGACGGAGTGACGTTACTCAATCAGGTGCGATAGGGCAGCGCTGCTATGTTCAACCTCCTTGTCACCAGTAGCCTCAAGAATCGGCTGTTCGTTTTGGTGCTCGCAGCAGTGCTTGTCGTTTACGGCGCGCTGACCATGCGCACTCTGCCCGTCGACGTATTCCCTGACCTGAACCGTCCGACTGTCACGCTTATGACGGAAGCCGAGGGCCTAGCTCCGGAAGAGGTAGAGACGCTGGTAACCTTCCCAATTGAGACGGCCATGAACGGCATGGCTGGAGTCTCGCGTGTGCGTTCGGTCTCTGGCGTCGGTCTCTCAATCGTCTATGTGGAGTTCAATTGGGGAACGGACATCTATCGCAACCGTCAGCAGATAAGTGAGCGCCTGAACATCGTGGGCGGTCAACTGCCCGATGGCGTGATTCCACAGATGGCGCCCGTGACTTCAATCATGGGTGAAATCATGCTGATCGCGGTGGCAAGTGATGTGATGTCGCCGATGGAGACGCGCGAGCTGGCCGACTGGGTTCTGCGACCTCGGCTCCTAACCATTCCCGGAGTCGCTCAAGTCATCCCAATTGGCGGAGAGGTGCGCCAATACCGCATTTCTCTGGACACCTCGCAGATGAGCCTACTTGGTGTTGATCGTGAGGAGGTGGAGGCGGCGATCGCCAAGTTTGGCACGAACACCGCCGGCGGCTTTGTGGACCAGCATGCGCGCGAATACCTGATCCGAAACCTTGGCCAAACGACGAAGCTGGAGGATTTGCGCAATCTTCCGGTCGCCTATCGCGAAGGCGTGCCTGTACGCCTGCGGCAGGTCGCGGCGGTCGACTACGCAGCAAGGGTAAAACGCGGTGACGCCGGTTACATGGGCAATTCCGCGGTTATCATGTCAGTGCAAAAGCAGCCGGCTGCTGACAGCCTGCGCTTGACCGAGGAGATCGAGGCAGCACTGGATGAGCTGCGTAGCGTGCTGCCGGAGGACGTTAAGGTCAACGTATTGTTCCGGCAGGCCGACTTCATCAAGGCTTCGGTTAACAACGTGAAGACCGTGCTTTTGGAAGCAATGGTCGTCGTTGCGATCGTCTTATTCGCATTCCTTCTCAATTGGCGCACAACGTTCATCTCGCTCACAGCGATCCCGATCTCGATCCTGATCACCGTGATCGTATTCCAGATGTTCGGAATGACAATCAACACTATGACACTCGGAGGGCTTGCGATCGCCATCGGCGAGCTTGTTGACGATGCGGTGGTCGACGTCGAGAACGTTTTCCGCCGGCTTCGGGAGAACGCGAAAAAGGCAACACCCGAGCCAGTACTCCAGGTGATCGCAAGTGCGTCGCAGGAGGTACGCTCCGGCATCATCTATGCTACGGCAATCATCATCTTGGTATTCGTGCCCTTGTTTGCGCTGTCGGGAATAGAGGGCCGCCTCTTTGCGCCGCTGGGCGTCGCCTACATTGTCTCGATCCTGGCGAGTCTTGTGACCTCCATCACCGTCACTCCAGTTCTTTGCTACTATCTTTTACCGAAATCGGGCGCGATAGCCCATGGAGATGGATCATTGGTGCGTCTCCTCAAAGCCGGAAACCGCTGGCTCCTCGGCTGGGCGTTTTCTAGACAAGGGTTCTTGATGACAGCGGCCGTAGCCGCGGTCACGACTGCGGCAATTTCCGCAACCTACTTGCCGCGCACGTTCCTCCCGGCTTTCAACGAGGGCACGTTGACAATCTCGATGCTGTTTCGGCCCGGCATATCGCTCGCGGAATCTCACCGCGTTGGCCTCATCGCTGAAAGACTAGTACTGCAGGTGCAGGAGGTCGAGACCGTCGGACGGCGGACGGGGCGAGCGGAACTCGACGAACATGCAGAGGGTGTGCACTCGGCCGAGATCGACGTTGACCTTAATTCTTCGGAGCGAGGCCGAGAGGAGATCATTTCTGACATTCGCGCGCGGCTCGCCGTGCTGCCCGCAAGCGTCAACGTCGGCCAACCGATCTCGCACCGCTTAGACCACATGTTGTCGGGGGTCCGTGCGCAGATCGCGCTCAAGATCTTTGGCGACGATCTCGACACGCTCCGGGGCATTGCCGAGCAAGTTAAGGCGCGCATGGAAAAGATCCCGGGCCTCGTCGATATATCTGTCGAGCGGCAGGTGCGCATCCCGCAGGTCCAAGTGGCGGTAGACTACGACAAAGCCTATGCGCACGGCATTACGCCGGCAGCCGTAACAGAGGCGTTGGCCACCCTGATCAACGGCAGCGTGGTTTCGCAGATCGTAGAAGGTAGCCGCCGTTACGATGTGGTCCTGCGTGTCCTAGACCGGGACCGAACAACAGACGGACTAAAAAACCTCAGGATTGAGACGCCAGAAGGACGCCTGCCACTGTCGACCTTCGCCTCGATCATCGAGGCTGACGGCCCAAACCAGATTTCGCGCGAGAATACGAAACGGCGCACCTACGTGCTTGCCAATTCAGACGGGTCGAACATGGCTCGCATCGTTGCGGACATTCGGGCGATGCTGAAGGACATCAATCTACCGAATGGATATTTTGCTTCACTTGAAGGCACATTCCAGGCGCAAGAGGAGGCGACGCAGACACTCATCCTTCTCTCGTTAATCTCGCTCGCAGGCATCTTCACGATCCTTTACAGCCGATACAAATCTGCAGTCCTGGCGTTCATCATTATGGGCAACGTCCCACTCGCGCTAATCGGTAGCGTTTGCGCACTGTGGATCGCAGACCTGTCGCTGTCAGTTGCGACCATGATCGGCTTCATCACGCTCGCGGGTATATCGGCACGCAACGGCATTCTGAAGATCAGCCACTACACCAACCTCGTGTTGTTCGAAGGAGAAACGTTCGGCCGGGAGATAATCGTGCGAGGCAGCCTTGAACGTTTAGTGCCGGTACTCATGACAGCAATGTCGGCGGGCTGCGCGCTCATTCCGCTCATGATCGGTGCAGACGCGCCCGGCAAGGAAATCCTTCATCCGGTCGCTATCACCATCTTCGGCGGCCTCATAAGCTCCACACTCCTAGATACCCTACTGACGCCGATCCTGTTCCTGCGTTACGGCGAAAAACCGCTGCGACGGCTGATCGACCAAAGAAATGAACTCGGCGACTTACCGGCAGCCCAGCAGGCTTACTGAATTCAACTTCACAGCAATCCAAGGAGATAGTTTATGATCAGAGCATTCATCGTCGTGGCTGTCCTGGCTTTCTCCAGCCCGGTGCTCGCTCATTCGGCTAGCAAGTTCGTGCGGGGCCCCCATGGTGGCCATATAATTGATGCTGGTGGCGGCGCCCAGCATTGGGAGCTTGTCGCCTCCGGCAACCAACTGATGCTCTACGTTACCGATAGCGCAGAAAAGCCGGTCGATACTAAGGGTGGCAGCGCGGAAGCGATCGTTCTTGTCGGCGGCAAAAGGCAGAAGTTAGAATTCACGCCTGCGGGCGAAAACACCATGAAGGCAATCGGAGATTTTAAAGCCACGAAAGGTATGAAGGTTATCGTTAAGACGAAAGGTGTCGGCGGCAAAAGTTTCCAAGCACGACTGACGCCCTTAAAATGATAGATTGACGCTCATGGCACAATCGACCACGAAGCACAATTGTGATGAGGACGATCCTGGACACGACCCGCCCTCGCTCCCACCCGACGGGCACATCCTACTGTGCGACGACGATCCTGAGCTGCGCCGCCTACTAGCGAGTCTCTTGCGCGACAACGGCTACCGGGTGACACCGATCGGGGATGGCCGCGAAGTTACAAGGCAACTTAAGCAGGCGACCGTCGACCTGCTCATCCTCGATGTAATGCTTCCTGGAAAGAGTGGCCTCGATATTTGCCGCGAGGTCCGTTCTACATCCACTGTTCCGATTTTGATGCTGACGGCCAAAGGGTCCGAGACGGACAGGGTGGTCGGGCTTGAACTGGGCGCTGATGACTATGTTGCCAAGCCGTTCGGTCCCAACGAACTGCTGGCTCGTGTCAAAGCAATTATCCGTCGCGCACGGATGCCTGGTGAGCCGCATCGAGCTTCCTTAGGGCGGAACTTGATCTTCAACGGATGGCGGCTCGATACGCTGCGTCACGAACTTCGCAATCCTGATGAGGTAATCATTGATCTATCGGCAGGTGAATACGACTTGCTTCTCGCGTTTCTCGAAGCCCCCCATCGTGTCCTAAACCGAGACTACCTGATCGAGGTCACGCGAAAAAAGACAGCTGCTGGCTTTGATCGCAGCATCGATGTCCAGGTGAGCCGGCTGAGGCGCAAGATTGCTACGATCGAAGTCGGCGAGAGCCTGATTAAGACCGTTCGCGGAGCCGGTTACATGTTCGTCGGTGAGGTCACGCGGGGATGAGCACGCTAACCGATACGATCGCGGGCCGCACGGTTCTCGTCCTCGTGTTGGGTCTCGGATCCATCCTGTTCCTTGCCCAATACCTCTATCAGGCGGCGAGCGAGCGGGAGCTAATGCAATCGAACGCCAATCGTATTGCAGAGCGTCTTCTGGTGCTTGCCGAAACAATTACCGCTGTGAAGCCCGAGAGCAGGGATGACACTGCGCACGGACTTTCCGGCGGCCCGTTGGAATTACACTGGAGCGAGACGCCTCTGGCGACAGCCGGCGGCCGGTTGGATGCGGCGGCTGAGACCTTGCGCGGATACCTGCTCGAACGCGCGCCTGCGCTCAAACAGCATGGCCTCATCTTCGGAACAATGAATGCGGCTCCGTCTAGCAATCGGGACACCGGCCACACCACCCTGATCTCGCTGGGCCTTGAAGATGGAAGCTGGCTTAATGTCACCCTTGCCCGTGTTCAACCTACACAGGTCACCTCCCCGAGTTTCCTTGTTTCGCTTCTGGTCGGTGCTCTGGGTGTGGTGGCACTGGCCATCTTGCTGAGTACTTGGTTGACGCGCCCGTTGAATCGCCTTGCCAACGAGGCAAGGACTCTTTTCCTAGCTGGCGACAAGAGCCCGCCGGTCGCCGAGACCGGCACCAGGGAGGTCCGCACCGTTGCTGCAGCGATCAATGAGATGCAGCGCCGGATTAATCTCCTTATCTCGGACCGCACGCAGATGCTGGCAGCCATAAGCCATGATCTCCGCACGCCACTGACCCGCCTACGCTTGCGGGCAAACTCCATCGGTAATGCGGCATTGAAGTCGTCCATCGACCGCGACCTCGACGAGATGGAGGGAATGATAGACGCGGCTCTTGGCTTCCTTAAGGAAGGTAGTGACGTCGAACCGGTCGAGCCCGTCGATCTATCAACCATCCTACAGACGATTACGGACGACGCCCGAGACGCCGGACAATCGGTTACAGCCAGCGTGCCCCGCACTCTCGTCGTCAAGGGCCGCCACCTCGCCCTCAAGCGGGCTCTTGCAAACCTCATCGGCAACGCCGTTAGCCACGGCGGTTCCGCAGAAGTCTCCGCACAGGCCAACGATACCGAGATCACGATCGAGATTTCAGACCACGGCCCCGGCATTTCACCGGCAGAACTTGAAGCCGTTTTCGAACCTTTCCGCCGCCTTGACGACGCACGAAGCCGGGACACGGGTGGATACGGTCTTGGCCTCACGGTTGCGCGGTCTATCGCCCGAAATCATGGGGGCGATGTCGTTCTCGCTAACCGCGCCCATGGCGGGCTTCGCGCCACGCTTCGGTTGCCGACCTGAAATTCCGCGCAGATAAGGCAGAAAATGGATGCATGCCCTAATAGCACTCGTGCGCGAAGGAGGTCCACTTATTGGTCAAAGCGGACAACGCGGTTCTCAGACGATCACAGCTCAGGCATGTTCCGCTTCACTCCCAAAAGCGGACTTGTGGCCAGTATCGCTTAACTGCTCAGAAGGGGGCTTGCGCTAGCATATGTTGAAGGTCGTTGAATGGCTTCGCGATGGCGGCGCAAGAGGCGCAAGGCTGAAAGGTGGGTCAAATGCTCGGTTACGTGCCTGTGTTCGCTGGCGCCTACCTACTGATTTTTGGGCCGATCCCGGTCCCACTTCCGCTTTTGAATCAAATCTTGGGCCTCACCCTGATGGTCGGTGGGCCGTGGGCCATCCGTTCTTTTTTCAGCCGGTAGCGGTGAAACTGTAGTCTTTTAGCGCCGCCCGCTCGAAGCTCATATGAGCCGCTTGTGGAAGAGTGCGCTCATTGATCACAGCTCAGGCGTCTTTCGCTTGGCCCGCAAGTAGCGGACATCGCCCAGTGAGGTATTGGCGCCTTGATTGGTCAGGCTTTTTAATCGACAAAAAAATCGAGCCGCCACAGAGGACGGCCCGACTACCCGCAAATATGATGTCCAGAGGCAACAATGCACACACCTCTGACGGTCATTAGAGATAGTGGCCTAATGTGACAAACTGATAAATTTGGGATCGATCGATATGGCGCTGAAACAGGAGGTGGGACCGCCGACGCGGGTCACTTCGACGGTCTCGGCATCCTGGCCCTGCTGCTATGTGACAGCGCTGGGCTTCAGTTGCACTCGTTAAATGGCCGTTGTAGCTGCGACATACAGCCTTCGAAAGTCTAACCGGCCTTCGAAAGTGGTGGTGTTTGCGCCAAATTATTGAGGTTTCTTATCTGCCCTAGCCCTTTGTAATGGGCCTCAGCTGAGCATTCTTCGGAAGCAGAGTAAATGCTAACTCTTAAGGGTACGGCTCTTAAGGATCGCGGTCAGCGCTTGATCAGAGGAAAATGTTCGGTACTGAGGCTTATCAAAACCATTTGGATACCAACAGTAGGAACCGACGACCTTACGAAGTTGGCCCACGTAAATCCCATCCTTAGAGATTTTGACGGCGTCTTTGCCAACAAATTCGGCCTTAAAGCCGTGGCGGCGAAAGTCCCTTGTGGCGAACTGCCGGCGCAGTTGGTTGCCTTTGTCTTGACTAAAAAGCATGACTTTCAGTTCTTTCCATTAAGTATTTTTATTCACTATGCCTTCACGCCTGGCTTACAGAAAGTCTCGATTGCTGAGGTAGTTATTGGAAAGCAAAAAGCACCGATAAACTTTTATATAGATGAAGACAGGAACGGTGTACGGCATTTGCTCCTTCGGCTGATTGAACTTTCACGCAATTGTTAGTTGATAATCACTTTAGAAGTGACCTTTCCAGGCTTCCAACATTCAATTCCGTTCTCTGATTGAAGCATCATAGAGCTTGTCCATTTTTCGTCTTCGAAGGAGGTGGCCAAGCCATGATTGTGTCTGAACCGATTCAGATTTGGCGGGGCTTAGATCAGGCTCCGCCCTTCATTCATCATTCGACTGACTATTTTCACCGGTGAAAATTGGAAAACTGAATCATGTCTAGCGAACTCAGCGTTATCGATCGCGCACACGAAATAAATGCAAGTTGGAAACAGACCACCGATGGCCTTCTCAAAACAGCTTGTCTATGCGCCACTGCCCATCAAGAACTCAAGCCAGATGAAAAGAAGGAGCTGATGGGACAGCTCGACTTCAGCGCCTCAACGTTCAGCAAGTTGGCAAAGATCGGATCAAAGGACCAGCTTCATGCCATTCCGATCCGTCCTCTGTTGCCCCCGAACTTTTCGATCATGTATGAGGTGGCAAAACTCAAGGATGACGAACGGCAAGCCGCTGCTGATGACGGCATTCTCAATCCGGGAATGACAAGGGCCGACCTTACAGCGTGGCTTTCACGGCGTAGAGCCCAAGGCAAGCCGAGCGAGGTGTCTCAACCTAAAAAGCTGATTGCGAAGCTAGAAGTGCCAGAGGACTACGATGCCAATCTGCAAGCCAAGCTATTGGAGTCGCTGGAGAAGCTGAAGGCCAAGTATCACTTCGATATGGAGAAGCCTGCTGATCCCACGGAGAAAGCCTTCAATCGAATAGCCCAACAGATCGATGACTTTATCCGCAAGGAAGCCCGACGCTTCATCAAGCAGCTGAAGCAGACACGAATGAGGGCCTTGAAGGGACTGTCAAAGGAAGAGAAAGAGCAGCGTTGGGGCTTCAAGTGGGATGAAATCGATATTCCGAATGATGCCTCATGGGATGACGTTCAGAGAGCTCTGGAGGTTGTCGGTTGCCCAGATCAATTTGATCGCATCCGGGACGAGGCCTTGAGGCTCCATGGTCTTCCGGAAGAAATGGTTCGAGATCATCCCCTCGAAGATCATGACGAAGCCATGAAAGCCTATAAGGATTTTCTGTCAGAGGAAAGTAAGCGTGGTTCTTTCGGATCCGAACGGTACAGAGAGGTGTTTTCTGACCTCAAGTAGACGATGAGTCGACACTTTGGCGGATCGCTTGGCTAAAACAGTTTGAGCGATCCGTTTTTTATGTCTGAATGATGGTTTGTTTAACAAAATTCAATGGTGGCATATGTTTACAGTAGAGAGTTTCTTTTGAGTTTTGGTTTTGCTTCAATCGCCTTTGATGGCTTCTTCTTTTTAATGTCTATAAAATTATGTTTTTGAGCATATTCAACGATGGCTTCATATCCTTGTTGCTGTATCTCGTTTGGTATTTTGATAAAGTCTTTAAATGATATTAGCATTGAGTCATGTCCTTTTTAATTGTTTTGATTATGGTTTCTTTTGATTCAATGAATTTAGTTCTAATATGGTTTCTAATGAAGTGTATTTATAGGCACTGGATACAATCATTAAACTTATTGCGCGCAGCGCAATCAACGCACTTTGCGCGTTGAAGAGTTCGAACTTTGGTTCATATCATTCATGGTGAAGGCACACTTTGCCCTG
>JARFQY010000034.1 GCA_029287535.1 Filomicrobium sp. | reverse complement strand
TCTCCCGTATGGCAGACCAGCAGTGCTGCGAGCTTTCGGCCTGAGCCGTCCGGCGCGTGGGTCATGCTGCAAACTGCTGTCATGTCATCATCGGGATCGTCCGCCGCACTTCGCATGTAGGCCAGCGTCTTCGCTGCATCCTCTCCCGCGAACGCGATCAACCCGCCATGCACGGTTGGCCCGAGCGGATGCAGGGCGTACTCGAAGCTTGTGGCAATCCCGAAGTTGCCGCCACCGCCGCGCAGGCCCCAGAAGAGTTCAACGTTCTCATTCTCGGATGCCGTCAGCACCTCGCCGTCGACGGTCACAAGCTCGACCGAGAGTAAGTTGTCGACGGTGTAGCCGTACTTCCCCATCAGATAGCCGAACCCACCCCCAAGTGTGAGCCCGGCAATTCCGGTGGTCCCGACCGCGCCGCCGGTCGTGGCTAGTCCATGAAGTTGGGTCGCGCGATTGAACTCGCCCCAGCAGACGCCGGCCTGGGCGCGCACGCACTGCCTCGCCGGATCCACCCAGATACCCTTCATCAACGAAAGGTCGATCATCAGTCCGCCGTCGCAGACAGCACGGCCGGCAACGTTGTGCCCGCCGCCTCGCACCGCGATTTCGAGGTCGTGGCCTATGCCTAAGGCAAGCGCATCCACGACGTCTGCCGTGTTCAAGCAGCGTGCGATCATTGCGGGGCGGCGATCGATCATGCCGTTATGGACCCGGCGCACGTCGTCGAAGTCGGGGTCGCTGGGTTGGAGGACCGGCCCGGAGAGGGTGTCCCGGAAAGCAGTAAGCTGTTCGTCGTTCAATTGGGCTGCCAGCGACATGAGGCCCTCCGTCGATTGACTAATGGCAACAATTTAATCGCTCAAACCTGTATGCCAATTGCCTGCTGAGCATACCCACTATACACAATTATGCATGTGTTCGAATGCCGGCCAGTCCTATGCGAGCCGCTTGCATCGCGGCCGGCGTCCGAAAGTCTTCACAAGAGCCGACATCATTCAGCGCCAAAAACGACTTCGCCTTCGGGCCGCACCTACCGACATCGCCAACGGAGTCGTTGTTCACCGCGCGATTGACGCAACATCCCAGAAGCAGTCACTCTTGATCGACCCTTGATTTAATGGCTGCGACTGTCGACGATGTCCGCAATTGAATGTGCTTCGACCGACGGCAACGAAGGCGCCAAGTTCTTGAGCCCGATCTCGAACGCGCTGCTCTCACCGGTGGTGTTGTTTGGCCGTGCCATTGGATCGGCTCCTTTTGGTTTTGCATAGCGATCGGAGATATCGGTAGGCACGGACCCACCTCGGTGGGGCGGATCGCTTTTATCCGAACCCTTAGGATAGCGGCATGCTGCGATCCATATTCGGGTTAGGCCGCAGCATTCCATTAAGGAGCAAACGATGAAGACGACGATCAACGAAGTCGCAGACGGCATCTACCGGCTTTCTACCTACGTGCCCGATATTGCGCCGCCGGCTGGCCTTACTTTCAACCAGTTCCTGGTTCTCGGCGACGAACCCCTGATGTTTCACACGGGGCTGCGAAAGATGTTTGACTTCAACCGCGACGCTCTCAGCCGGATTATCGCCCCGGATCGCTTGCGCTGGATCGCGTTTGGTCATTTCGAGGCGGACGAGTGCGGGGCAATGAATGAGTGGCTGGCTACCGCACCGCACGCCGTGCCGGCTCACGGGCAAACCGGCTGCATGGTATCGCTCAACGACTTCGCCGATCGGCCGCCACGTGTGCTCGGGGACGGCGAGGTGATCGATCTCGGCGGCGGCAAGCGGGTGCAATTCATCGATACACCGCACACTCCGCATGGCTGGGACGCCGGCGTGCTCTACGAGGAGGCGACCAAGACGCTCATGTGCGGCGACCTGTTCACCCAGTTGGGCAATGACACCGCGCTGACCGAGGGGGATGTCGTCGGCCCTGCCATTGCTGCCGAAGACGTCTTCAAATATTCAAGCCTCAATCCTGACATGGGAGCCACAATCCGTCGACTTTCCAAGCTCGCACCAAAGACCCTGGCGCTGATGCACGGCCCCTCATTTGCAGGAGACGGTACTGCTGCACTACTCGCCCTCGCGGATGACTATGATCGTCGTGTTGCCGATCGCCTGGCGCAACGATCGCAAGATGCCGCCACCTAGGAAGAGCAGCGGCGGGCTCCTGGATCCCCAGATGGCTCGCCCAAATCCGAAGAACGCCGACCTCCTGCTTCTGAGCGTTGGGCGGACGTGCCGCTACGGCAGCGCCACGACCGGCTCAACGTGGCGGCGCGTCAGGCCCACTCCGACTGAAACCGGCCGACTATTCGGAGCGCCCACCCCCCTTTGGGAAATCGCTTCCACGTCTGCGCTCACTTCGCTTCTTCGACCACCTTCGGGAAGCCGGCGCGCATGTAGGCCACGATTTTCCAGATCTCGTCTCGCGAGAGCTTGTCTTTGAAGGCAGGCATATCCGTGCCGAATTGCTTGCCGCCTTCAGATATGGTCCAGAGCAGATACGGATCAACGGAAATTGGCCGCTCGATCAGGAAGGAGAGCAATGCCGGTGATGGTGTCAGCGACTTGCCGGCCTGGCCGTCTCCATCGCCGGTCTTACCGTGGCACGACGCGCAGTTCTCCGCGTAGAGCTTTCCGCCGGCTGCGATCGCTTCCTTATCGACCTTGATCTTGGAGCGCGCGCTTTCGTAAGCGTCCGGAATTCCACCGTGCATGAATGTCCAGTGGCGTTCGCGTCGCGCGCGCATCTCCGGGTCTCGCGAATGCCGCCACATCCTGTGCCGCATCCAGCCGGGCATCCAGAAGTCATTCCCAGACCAGTCGGGCGGTCCGCCCTGTGCCTGCGTTACACTGGTAGGCAGAACCGCCGCTCCGGCCAGTATTGCGAGACCGACCGCTCCGGCGGCCAGAGCCTTGCGCCATGATGTTGTCGAGATGTGCATGTGCTCACTCCTGTTTCAAAGCCGCGTGCCTTCTCCCACAAATACTTTCGGCCTTGCCCTTACTGCAAGGTCAAGCGCACAGCAGCAACATCGCGCGAAGCGTATGGCAGCCATTGTACAGGTTAGTCGGACGCCGTCACGCTGGCGTTGAGGCTCGGCGCCTGCGCTGACGATCGGCGTCAGACAAGCGTCAATGAACGAAATCGCGGATTGCTGCTAATTCTTGCCTTGGGAGCGCTTCGCGAAATGTGCTTCAATCACGGGGCGCACAACATCAGAAGTAGGCCCGTTCTCAAATTGCGCCGCGCCCTCAATTGGACTGTCATACGAACGTGCTCGGCACATGAAAACTTCGGCGGCGGGCTCGAATACAGTTGGGTCGTCAAGGCTACCTGCTTGCAGGAATGCGATTTGCGGTGTCTCAGGACGGCGGATCATCAAAGGGCTGCCACACTTCTCGCAAAACCCTCGATTCATTGATCGACCGCTCTCTGCTTTGACCTCGAAGAATTTTGGTTCCTTGCCGTGTATTGAGAGCCGATCTGTAGCCACGATCAGCACTTCGGCAAAAGCCGAGCCGCTGGCCTTTTGGCAATCCGCGCAATGGCATATCAACTGAAAGATGGGCTCTTCGGAGAGTTCATATCGAACTGCGCCGCAGGTGCATCCGCCGGCAAGCTTCTTCATAATCATCCGCCCTGCTTTCATTAGGTCGAACTCGATGAGTCCTACCATCGTAAGCGAGAATAACTCTTGGCGCGGCGGTTGGCTACGACCGCAATTGGCCCAAGGCCGAAGAACGCCGACTTTCCGCTGCTGACGGTCGAGCGGCTATACGGTGATGCCGAAGAGGGCGCTCGCCGCCGTAGCGCCGCGAAATGAAGCCGAGTCCAAAGACGTAGTCGATCGCCCCCGGGAGTTTGCGCCGGTTCGCCTTGACGCCGAACGATAGCGGATCTGGGCCGTCACCACCGCCTATGCCAGACGCCTGCTTGCTCGCGGCGAGGATGCGATGAACCTGCAAAGTGGCGACAATCGCGTTCGGTTTGGTGGTCAGGAAGGCAAAGGTATCGATGTCGCCGGTCTCGCCGTCTTTACGGACGGGGTCGCTTTAAGACCATGAAATTCCGGCAGTTGTAAATGGCTCGCGGTCGTCACGCAACACGAACCAATGCCAGACAGCCGAGCGTCTGCCTTTCGGTTCGGCGAAATTGGTCACCGGTACGAGATATCGCCGCTCATGGAACAAAGCGTTCCAGAAACGACTGTCGAGCTTGTCGTCGCGCACGTTGGTGACGCATTTAGGCGCTTGGTCTTTGAAATTGAATACGCAGCCTAGTCGACACCGATCAGGCGGTCGACGGGGGCATAATCGTCAGTGAGCAGGACGGGGTTCAGGTCGGCAGCCAGCGCGTCGAGGCGGTCGCGGGGGATGGGGCGGAAACGAACGCCGGGTGAGGTGCGCGAGAGCAGGTCGGCATAAGGCGTCGGCTTTGCGAGGCCCGCCAGCGTAAAGGTCGTGCGTTCTCCGGTTTCATTGCTGCGCCACATTTCGACATGGGGAAAGGCCCGCAGCATCGCCTGGCGGATGGAAAGGGCGAGGCGGGGACGGTCGCGATCGTCGACCACGTTCATCAGGTAGATGCCGTCGGCTTTCAGGCGCGAGGCGGTCAGTTCGAAGAACTCGGCCGTGACGAGGTGCGGCGGGATGACGATGTCGTGGAACGCGTCGCCGACAATGACGTCGAATTGTCTCGCAGGTTCGTTTGCGAGGGCGACGCGCGCATCACGATGGAGGGGTGTGATCCCTGGTTCTGTTTCCAGCCAGAGGTCGGAGATCGCGGTGTGCGTGACGAAGGGGTCGATCTCGGCAACCGTCAGGCGGGCATCGGGGCGGGCGGCAGCCCAGGCGCGTGGCAGCGTATATGCGCCGCCGCCAATGAAGAAGACGCGGAACGGCGTGTGGCGGCCCGCGTGAATGCGCGCGAGGATGTCATGCAACTCGACGTAGGGCGAAACCAGCCGCTGGGGGTGGTCGCGGAGGTTGATGCCGTGGCCCAGGTGGTCGAGGACCATGACGCGGGCGGGGGTGCCGTGTTCGTTCGAAACGTCGAACACGCGGACGCAATAGTAGGCGGAACCAACGCGGCAGGGCTCTTCGAACGCGCCGAGGCGGCTGCCGGTGTAGCCGAGGGCCAGTGCTGCAAGCGCGACGACGGTAAGCGGGAGGGCAAGCGTCGGGGGCGCGCCACGAGGGGCGGCGAGGAACAGCGTCAGCCCCTGGGCGAGGTAGAGGATGGCGACGAGCAGGAGGGTCATCGTGACGCCGAGCCAGGCAATGAAGATGAAGCCTGCCGCA
>JARFQY010000031.1 GCA_029287535.1 Filomicrobium sp. | reverse complement strand
CCTTGGCTACCTGTTCGGAATCGTCATTTTTGACGAACTTGGATTTCTTGAGATCGCGCTGATCGCCACGATGCTGGCACCGACTGATGCCGCGCTCGGCAAAGCGGTCGTCACCGACGAATCGGTGCCGAGCAATATTCGTGAGAGCCTCAACGTCGAGAGTGGCTTGAACGACGGTATCTGCGTGCCGATCTTATTCGTGTTCCTGGCGCTCGCTGTGGGGACGAGTGCGGACGAGGGTACAACCTGGCTGGCAGTCAGCCTTGTAGCGGAAGAGATCGGTATCGGCCTCGTCGTTGGCGTTGCGCTGACCTATTTCGGCGTGGTGTTGCTGCGCCTGAGTGCTGCCCGTGGCTGGGTCACCAGGTCCTGGCGCCAATTGCCGGTCGTGGCACTGGCATTCGCCTGTTTCGCATTGGCCCAGACGCTGGGTGGAAGTGGCTTCATTGCAGCGTTCTGCGGCGGGCTGCTTTTCGGCTGGCTGGCCAGTCACAAAAAGCATCCGTTCCTGTTGGCGGCGGAGGGGACAGGCGACACCTTCGCGTTGCTGACCTGGGTGGTGTTCGGTTGCATGGTGGTCGGCCCCGCGTTGAGTACTCTAAGCTGGCAGGTCGTGCTCTACGCCTTGTTGAGCCTGACGATCATAAGGATGCTGCCTGTCTTTCTCGTGCTTTGGGGGACGAATCTCCGAGTTGGCGAGAAGCTGTTTATAGGTTGGTTCGGGCCGCGTGGGCTTGCCAGTATCGTTTTTGCGGTGATCGTCTTGGGAGAGAATCTGCCCGGTAGCGACACGATCAAGATGGCAGCCATCTCGACAATTGCCCTCAGCGTCGTGCTTCACGGTCTGACCGCCAAGCCATTTGTGGCGGCTCTCACCGCGAGCAAGAAACGAGCGAGTGATAAAGTAGAAGGCCGTGGCGATCAATAACAAGACCAACAATATAGAGCTGTCGCGAAAAGCGAAAGAATCGATCAAGACGGCGTTGGCAATGGCGGTTGCCATCGCGATTTCGCTGTATATGAACTGGGACAAGCCGATGTGGGCGGGCTTCGCTGTGGCCTTCGTCAGTATGAACTCGATCGGGTAGTCCCTCGACAAGGCGGCCTTGAGGATGGTCGGTACGTTTATGGCGATCTTCGTGGCGTTCGTGTTGCTCGGCCTATTCGCGGTCTTGTTGCATGACCAAGGCGAATGCCTGTTCAACGGGAGCCAGTAAATCAGGGACTGGCGTCGAATCCCGGGTGTCATATGTCGTGACCTTCGCAGAGAGACTGACAAGTTAACCGGCGCCGGGCAACAATGGTCAAGTGAACACTCCTACTTGGCCATATAAACGTCACCGATTCCCGCCCGACATCATCCAGTATGCGGTGTGGCTCTATTTCCGATTCAATCTCAGTCATCGGGATATCGAAGATCTATTGGCGCAGCGGGGAATCGAGGTTAGTCGTGAATCGGTCCGGTTGTGGTGCAACAAGTTTGGTCCCACGTATGCACGCCGATTGCGACGTACGCACGGAGGCTACGGCGATACGTTCTTCATCGACGAGGTCTTTGTGAAAATCCAGGGCAAACAGCAGTATTTGTGGCGCGCAGTCGATCAGGATGGTGAAGTCGTTGATGTGTTGGTGCAGGCGCGCAGAGATGGCAAGGCTGCCAAGCGCTTCTTCAAGCGTTTAATTAAGCGCCATCAGGATGAGCCGCGAAAGATCGTGACGGATAAGCTGAGAAGCTACGGTGTCGCCCGTCGAGAACTAATGCCCGAGGCCATTCATGATACGTCGCAGTACGCCAATAACCGAGCTGAACTGTCGCATCAACCGACTCGAGTTCGCGAGCGCGGTATGCGTCGGTTTAAATCGAGACTGCAAGCCCAGCGATTTGTCGATATTTATACTGCTGTTCACAACATTTTCAATCTCGGGCGCCATGTTATTTCCGCGCACCATTATCGTGAGTTAAGGCAGGGTGCCTTTGCGTCTTGGGAAAAGGCGGTTGCTATCTGAGACCATCAACCGGCGGAATTCTTCGGCAGAGGGAGTTAACTTGTCAATACCGCGAATTCCCCTATAGGCCGCAAAAACTCCGGCCGCAGGATTAGGTAGCGCATGATGCAGGCCGCCGAGGATCGGTTAGGCAGTAACATGATCGCTGGACTTTCTCTGCGTGCGTGTCGGCGCTGGACCGGGTCGGCTCTGGTCCGGGCTCCGATGAGGCTGCCATCGATTGTAATAGACAACCTACTCGTCGATGGATTGTTGCAGATGCTGGTGGCCAAGAATTGGCCGGTGGTCCAGGCAGTCATTGCGGATGCTTCTGATTACCCAGCACTCTAGCTCCGCACAAACGCCAGCAACGGAGCATAGTCTTGGCTATCAGCGGCGCGTAAGGCTTCGATGTAGCGGGTTCTGGCCTCACCGGCATCGGTGAGGTACTTGCTGCCCCAGCTAAATCGTGGTCTGTCCAATGCGCGCAGCAGGAGGTCGGTTGCCAAACGCGCATGGCGGCCATTGCCGTTAGGGTAGGGGTGGATATAGACCAGACGGTGATGAAACCTCGCAGCGATCTCATCGTGCTGGTAAGTGCCGTGTTCGATCCAATAAGCACAGTCATTGATGAGCCCCTGCAGATCGGTGCGAATGCGGTAGGTATCAACGCCGATATTTTTGCCCGTTGTCCGAAACGCTCCAGCCCACCTCCAGACGCGCCCGAACATGCGCTTGTGCAACTTTTTTAGAAAATCAACGCTGAGCACTTTACGCTTGCTTTTGAATGCCCAGTCCTCGGCCTCCAGGATATTGGCCTGTTCCGCCTCATTGAGCTCGGCGCGCAAGGTGATGTAGGAGGGGATCAGTCCTTCACGTTCATCGTTGCTGAGCGGGGTTTGGCCGTCATTGTCAGGCAGCGGCGGATCGCTCATTCCACCTCCCAAAGCGCCGAGCCTTCGTACTCGGCGAGTTTTTTGCTGAGCTGATCGAGTTGGCCTTGTGCGTCCGCTTCATCGAGGCTTTGACCTTCAAGGGCCATTGAATGCGATGTCGCCTTGAGGCGAACGCGGGCGAGGCGCAGTGCGCGCTCTTCGACAAGCTCCTGCAGAGGTTTTCTTGGAACCAGGGCATAGACCAACTGGCAGTCGAGTGCCTGCGCGGCGCGCTGCAGCGTATCGAGGGTGAGCGAGCCTGACAATTCGGTCTTTTCGATTTCGCTGGCCCGTGGCTGGGAAACACCCATGCGCTTTGCCATTTGCTTCGAGGTCATGCCCAAAGCTTCGCGTATAGCTTTGATCCAGCCGCGCGGCGGCCTCGCCAGGTTTTGTAAATTACCGATCTGGCTCAGGCGCTTATCGATGTTCTTGCGGGCCATGGCCCGGTCTTGGGGTCGCATTTCATAACCTGCAAATTGAGCTAGCCTCCTGAAGATATAGGCTATAACTTCTTTTTATGCAAGAGTAATATTGCCTAAAACCTATTAACTACATTTTTAAATATAAGGAATCGCCTATAAAAATGATCTCTTTTGGCGACTTTCGGCGCGTGTTGTGGGTCCAGAATAATCGTGCAATTTGATTCTATTGCAGTTTTACCCTTGAGTAAGCAATCCTCGAATCCATGGCGAGCTTGCTCAAATGCCTGCTTTCTCTGGCAACGATGTCCTTTTCAATCGCCCGCGTTTGACGATGCTTAGAACGTCGCGCCCTTGCCCGAACCAGCGACAAGTAAGAGCCCGGAAGCGGCGACCTGCGTTGTGGAGCAACGGCCTGACCTGGGTACACCCAATTGTTGCCGCAGGCAGAGATTTTCGGCGACTGGTCGAGACCTGAACTTGAAAATGGCGGCCCGGGCGTCGCCGAGATTCCGAATTATCAGGAAGACCGCTAAGTAGAGCTTATTACCAGGCCGATTAGCATCGGGAAGACACTGGTATTCCGGTCGGATCGTAATTTTGCGCCCTTCACCCGAAAGCGGGTTTGCACATCGCGATCATTCCGGCAGTCCGACATGCATGTGCCCGCCGCTATAGTCGATGGTGAGAAGGAAATGCTTGAAGACATCGTAGCCGATCAGCCCGCGTACACGCTTGCCCCGAATTCTTGATCCGACCCGGCTGTTTGAGCTTGCCACTGATAGCTTCGCGCCTTCTGCTGGCACCGTACCCTGAACATTCTCGAGCGTGTACGGGCCGAATTTGAGCTCAGGGATCAGGAAAGACTCGACCTCGGCAATCGCGTTGGCTCCCGCAGACCTGTGCCGCTCGACGTCCATCGAATCCAGCCATCCCATCTTTTCCGCCAGTTTGCGCTCCACG
>JARFQY010000184.1 GCA_029287535.1 Filomicrobium sp. | reverse complement strand
GGCGATGCGCGTGTAATCACCGACATCCCTGACAAGCAACATCTGGGTGTGGCCACCGGAGACGAGCAGCATCAAATAGGGAGGCGGCAGACCATCCGTCAGCCCAACGGTCAGAGCATGGGCCTCAAGGTGATTGACAGCGATAAGGGGCTTGCCGAGGGCCAGCGCTATTGCCTTGGCCGAAACGAGGCCAACGATCAACCCGCCGATCAAGCCAGGTCCGGCGGCGGCAGCTACGCCATCGACCTCGGCCAACTCGATACTGGCCTCCTCAAGCGCCATTCGAACAATCTCATCGAGACACTCGGCGTGGGCGCGGGCGGCGATTTCCGGTACGACACCGCCAAAGTCGCGATGGTGCTCCCACTGGGCTCTGACAACCGTTGACAACAGGCTGGCACTGCCGTCGCGGTGGCGGGCGACGACGGCGGCGGCTGTCTCATCACAGCTTGTCTCTATTCCCAGGATCAGGGTCGGGCCATCGCCTTCGGCCGGAGGCACTGGTTTGTTCACCTCGTTCAAGAATTTCGGAAGAAATGCGACAGCATTTGCCTTCGCCTTACGTCAGCGTCATTAATGGCGACCGACGAACACACACCATAAGCGGTGCTTCGCATCACAGCCCGTAGCACGCGGGCAGACGCGAACGCCTTATCGCCCTACACCTGAGGATCACAGCGTGCAAGAGACGGCTTTCAGGATTGGCACCCGCGGATCTCCGCTGGCGCTGGCACAGGCGCACGAGGTTCGATCCCTTTTAATGAAGGCCCATGATCGCCCGGAAAGCGACTTCGAGGTTGTCGTCATAAAGACTTCCGGCGACCGAATTCAAGACCGGCCGCTGTCCGAGGCGGGCGGCAAGGGGCTTTTCACGAAGGAAATCGAAGAGGCGTTGCTGGCCAAGGAAATAGACCTTGCGGTGCACTCGATGAAAGATGTCGCAACGGTTCTTCCACCGGGCCTTGGGCTGGCCGTCATGCTGCCTCGTGAAGACGTGCGCGATGCCTTCATCAGCCTCCAGTACGCATCACTTCAGGACATGCCCGCAAACGCCAAGGTCGGGACCTCCAGCTTGCGGCGCGCGGCGCAGGTGCGGTTCATGCGTCCGGACCTCGAGGTTGTCGGCTTTCGCGGGAATGTCCAAACGCGCCTGAAGAAACTGGGCGATCGTGTTGCTGATGCGACGTTCTTGGCGTGCGCCGGACTCAACCGGTTGGGCATGGCCGACCGCGTCACAACGGCGATCGAAACCGACGAGATGCTGCCCGCCGTCGCCCAGGGGGCCGTCGGGATCGAGATCCGCGAAGATGACGCGGCGATCAGAGAACTGCTGAAGCCCCTCAACGATGAGGCGACCACGCTATGCGTGACTGCCGAGCGGGCGTTTCTACGCGAACTTGAGGGCTCATGCAGAACTCCGATCGGCGGGCTCGCCGAACTTTGCGATGGCAACCTCATGATGCGCGGCGAAATGCTGTCGCCTGACGGAGCCCAGCGCTTCGCAGGTGAGCGATCAGGATCTCCAGCCAGTGCGATCCGAATTGGCGAGGAGCTCGCCCAGGACCTTATCGAGAAGGCCGGGGCGGAATTCCTCCAAGGCTTGAAGGACGTAACCTGATTGCCCTAACCTCACCATCACAAACCACCTGACAGGCAGATTCCGATGCGCGTTCTCGTTACAAGGCCCGAGCCAGACGCTTCTTTGACCAAAGCGGCGCTGGAAGCGGCTGGAATCGAAGCGATCGTATCGCCGCTGATGACGATCAGTTTCGAACCCGTCGAGGACCTTGGCCCAGGGCACGTTCAGGCCATCATCGTGACCAGCAGGAATGCCGTACGTTCGTTGGCGAAGAGCCCCGTGTTGCAGGGGCTGATTAATCTGCCCGTCTTTGCCGTCGGCCCACGCAGCGCCCGGGATGCCCATGACCTGGGATTTCATGGCGTCATGGAAGGTCCCGGGACGGCATCCGAGCTGCCCGCCCTTATCTTCAGTCATTCCGATCCCGCGGGCGGAAAGCTGGTGCATTTCGCCGGCTACAAACTCGCGTTCGACCTCGAGGGTGCACTGAAGGAGCGGGGTTTCCAGGTGCAGACCGAACGGTGCTACCATGCTCAGAGCGCAGAACAGTTCATGCCGGCTGCAGAAGATGCGCTACGCTCCGGCCAAATCGACGCCGTCGTTTTGATGTCTCCAGAAGCGTCCCGGACTTATGCGCGCCTCATCGGATCGTCCGGACTCGAAGCAAAGGCGGCGGATGTTGCCTGCATTTGCATCTCAAAATCGACCGCGGACGCCTTGGAACCGTTCAAACCGAAGTCTGTAAACGTCGCTGAAAGAGCCAATTTGGAAGAAGTGCTTGCACTCGTTAACCGGATGGCCGAACAATCCAGGTCATAAGCCCTTTCGCCGGGTAGATTGCGCTCGCATTTTTGGGCTTATGCCTGTGTCCAGAACCTGAATTCTGCTGTACTCCAAGAGGGCTCGCTCTGGGTGCAGCTAAAGTATCGCAGTCGTAGCCAGTGCGAAATGGGACGAGATCGACACTCGACGTGCAACTACCTCGACGAGGATCTCGGTCTTTTCACTGGTCTTGCGACTATCAGCTTGGCTTAACCATGTGCATGTGGCGTCGTTGCGTCGGAGGTTCCCCGATTAATGACTGATAAAAAATCCCCTCAAGATAAAAGCAAATCCCCTATCAGCGATAACGCCGGCGGCAAGAAGCCCCACGCGACGCTGGACCTCAAAGCAACCGAGTTGAAGAGCGGGGCCGGATCGGGAAGCGCCAAACCCACACCCGGGAAAACGGAGACCGACAAAGCCAAGACGGCGGCAGCGACCGGCGCCGCAACGGCTTCGGCCGGCGGCGCAAAGGCAGCCAGTACTCCTGCGTTCGGCGGCAAGCCCGGCGAAAGCAAACCCACCGCCAGCAGCAGGCAACCAGACATGAAACCGGCCGCCAAGGACAAGGCGTCGGCGGCAAAGCCGGCGGAAACGGCGTCCGCAAAGAGCAGCACACCACCACCGCCGGCGCGTTCTGGCTCCACTATTGGTTCGTTCTTCTCGCATGCGCTTGCCGGTATCATTGGCGGTTTCCTGGTGCTGCTTGGCGCCGACGCGCTGCAACCGCAATTCGCCGAGTTGAAGTCATCGCTGGGCCTGTCCGACGCGGCGAAAAAGGCCGAGGATGGTTTCAGCAAGCTTGAGAACCGCCTCGCCGCTCTGGAAAAGGATCAAGCCGCCCAGGCAAAGGTCGATACCGAATCGATTACGAAGAAGATCGCCGAAGCAGAAGCTTCGATCGGTGAATTGAAAGGCCTCAAAGACGCGGTCGGCGCCCTGCAACAGTCGCAGGAAAAACTCGGACAAAGTACCGCCGCGCTCACCAAGGCAGTCAATGAAAAGCCAGAGGCCGGTTCGATTCCTGAAGAACGCCTGGCCAAGCTGGAGCAGCAGCTCTCCACGATGACGGCTTTCGCCGAGAGTAACGAGAACAGCGGGATCGTTCCTCGTCTGGCGGCGCTGACTGGACGCATGGCCGATCTAGAGGAAACGCTCAAGACCCAGGTTGCAGCGGTTCGCTCGGGCATCAGCCAAGACGTCGACACGCGTTTGTCGAAGATCGCTGAAACGACTGAAGCAGCGCGCTCGGGAACGCAGCGAATGGACCGTCAGCTCGCCGGCGTCACCAACGACGCCGCGCGGCTCGGGCAGCAAATGCAAACGCTGAAGGCGGACACAACGCGCTTGGGCGATACGCTGCGCGTCGTGCAGGAGGAAACCGGCAAGATTTCCAGCAAACTCGATGGCCTGCAGGGCGACGTCAATGCCAAGATCGCCAAACTGGCAAGTCCGTCGGATGTGAGTTCCGCGGTCAAGCCGGTTGCGGATCAGTTGGCTTCGCTGCAGGGCCGGGTTGCGAATGTCGTCTCGGCGGAGTCAGACCGCAAGGAAAACGCCAAGCGCATCGTCCTCTCTCTGGAACTCGCCAACCTTGAACGGGCAATCGAGCGTGGCGACAGCTTCGCTCCAGAACTGGCACAGGTGAAAGCGACGGCCGGAGGCCTCATCGACGTGGCGCCACTTGAGCGTTTCGGTGATGCTGGTGTTGCTCCGGTGAGCAAGCTGCAGGCACTGTTCCGCCCGGTCGCGCATCAGATCATCGAGGCTTCGGTGGCACCAACCAGCGGTTCAGTCTTCGACCAGTTGCTGGCCAACGCCCGGTCGGTGGTGAAAGTTCGCAAAGTCAGCCACGACTCCAGCGACACCAGTGCTGAGGCGGTCGTGTCACGGATCGAAGCGGCTCTATCTGCGGGACGGCTTTCCAAGGTCGTAGACCTCTCCAAGGAGCTGCCCGCGGGCGGCCAAAAGGCCGCGCAAGGCTGGCTGCAGAAGGTCGAAAACCGGCACGCTGTCGATGTCGCGCTCGCCGCGATTGAAGATCAGCTGAAAGCGTCTCTGTCAGGCACCAACTAAAGGCTTTGGATTTAACATCATGCTACGACTCATATTATTCCTGGCCTTTATTATCGCGCTCGCCAGCGGCCTTGCGTGGCTGGCGGACCGGCCTGGCCTCATCGTTGTCAACTGGGAAGGCTATCAAGCCGAAATCAGCGTGTTCCACGCGGTTGTCGCCTTCGCGTTCTTGACCGGACTGGCGCTCGTCGCCTGGTCGATCCTGCGGCACATCTGGGAAAGCCCGGCGGTTATCGGCAACTTCTTCAACAAGCGGCGCCAGAAGCGCGGGCTTGATGCGTTGTCGACGGGCATGATCGCGATAGGCGCCGGGGACCGGGCTACGGCGACCAAGTATGCCATGCAGGCGCGCAAATCGATGCCGAACGAACCACTCACGCATCTGCTGCGGGCGCAGGCGGCTCAGCTGGCTGGAGACAAAGCAACCGCCCGCCGCATCTACGAGTCGATGCTGTCGTCGACGGACACCGAACAACTCGGACTGCGCGGACTGTTCCTGGAGGCGGAACGCGAGGGTGAGGTGGTAGCGGCCAAGCAGTTCGCGGACCGGGCACTTACGCTCAATCCACACCTCAGCTGGCCGGTTGAGGCGCTATTTGACCTGCAATGCAAGAGCCACGACTGGGCGGGTGCCCTCAAGACCCTGACAACCGCTCGCAAGTATGGGCACGTCGAAAAGACCAGCGCCGAGCGCCGCAGGGCTGTCTTGTTGACGGCTCTGGCTCAGGACCTCGAGGACAAAGATCCTGAACGCTCCCTCAACTTGGCGCTCGATGCGCACAAACACGCGCCGGGTCTGGTTCCGGCAGCCGCCATCGCAGGGCGTATGCTGGCTTCGCGCGGCAACACGCCGAAGGCAACGAAAATCCTGCAGAAGACTTGGCAGAAATCGCCGCATCCCGATCTCGCGACGGCGTTTGCCTATGCTCGGCTGGGCGACAGTCCACGCGATCGACTCGACCGCGTGAAGAAACTGACGTCGCTCAACCCGCATGCATTGGAGAGCTCGATTGCTGTGGCCAACGCGGCCATCGAAGCAAAAGACTACAAGACCGCGCGACAAGCCCTTGAGCCGCTCATGGAAAACCGCCTGACGCAGCGTGCCTGCACGATGATGGCGCGCATCGAGGGCGAAGAGCACGGTGACAAGGGCGCTGTGCGCGAATGGTTGGCCCGTGCCGTGAATGCGCCACGCGACCCGGCCTGGACGGCCGACGGTGTGGTGTCCGAGCATTGGGCGGCGGTTTCACCGGTGACCGGAGCCCTGGATGCCTTCCAATGGCGCGTGCCCGTGGAAAACATGGAAAAAACAGCCGACGAGATTGTCGCCAGGAAGCTGGAAGAGCTGGTGGCGCTCGGCGCACCGGGAGATGCCGCGGC
>JARFQY010000160.1 GCA_029287535.1 Filomicrobium sp. | reverse complement strand
CTCCCATTCGTTATCTTTTTTGGATGCTTTGCCGTTGGTGGGATCCATGACCAGCTGCAGGTGCCCTGGTGGGTCTTTGTCGGCGAGCAGGTTGGCCTCGGCGCGCTGATGGGGGTCGCTGTTGGGTATGGCGGCGGTTGGCTACTACGCATAGCGCAAGACCACGGGCTGACATCCGACCGGTTTGGCGGCATTGCGGTCCTTGCGCTTGCGGGACTTGCCTATCTTGCGGCGCATGCAGTTGATGGAAACGGCTTTCTGGCCGCATTCACCGCAGGCCTCGCGTTTGGCGAAGTTCTTCGCGGACGAAGTCACTTTGTGTTCGAATTCATCGAGACGGAGGGGCAGATCCTAGCTGTTCTGTCCTTCTTTGTGATCGGCGCTGTCCTGCTACCTGTGGGCTTGCCAAACGTGACATGGGCGATGGTGGCCCTTGTGCTGGCGAGTCTGTTCCTTGTGCGTCCAGTTGCAATCTGGCTGTCACTCGCTGGCACTGGGGTCCCTTGGGAGGAAAAGCTGTTCTACGGGTGGTTCGGCCCACGCGGGCTGGCCACTGCACTCTTTGCTCTTCTGGTCCTCGATGCCTTCGACCTCCTCCAGATGCGCGATGAGATCTTGGCTATTGCGGCGCTTGCTGTATTGGCCAGTTCGATTCTTCACGGATTGACGGCGGCGCCCGCGGCTCGGTCGTTCGAGAAGGAGACCGACGCTAAGGAAACCCACGCCGACAGCCCTCTCACAGACACGTGATGGACGGACGGTGATCTACAGCATCCGACGCGCGCGTTGAAAGCTCGTATCTAACAATCTCTCAACGGAGACTTTTATGAAAGTTTTGCGCCTACTCACCGTTCTCACCCTTACGCTGTTCACCGCCTCCGCTGCCAGTGCCGCAGAGAAGGACATTGTCGACACCGCGGCCGGCGCCGGTCAGTTCGAAACGCTGGTTGCCGCAGTTAAGGCTGCTGGTCTTGTTGACACGCTGAAGGGTGATGGTCCCTTCACCGTATTTGCGCCGAACGACGAAGCGTTCAAAAAGCTTCCCGCCGGCACGGTCGAGGATCTCCTGAAGCCCGAAAATAAGGACAAGCTCGTCTCTATTCTGACCTACCATGTTGTTCCGGGGAAGATCATGGCGGGCGACATCGCTGGCAAGGAGACCGAGGTAAAGACTGTTCAGGGCGACAAGCTCCACGTCAACGCCAAGGACGGCGTGGTGGTGGATAAGGCCAAGGTCGTGAAGGCTGATATTGTCACGTCCAACGGCGTGATCCACGTCATCGACTCGGTCGTGATGCCTAACTAAATTTGTCCACGACTTAATAATTGCAACGGGCTTCGGCGACTAGTCGGAGCCCGTTTCTTTTTAACAGCGCCACGGACGGGTAGCACGTTTCCACGTCCGACGGATCGGTCGGCGTACAGTCCGGCAAACCTCCCAGCGACGCACGCGGACGCGTAACCAGCTCGGGTACGAATCGGACGACGTAAATACCTTCCCTTCATGAAACTAGCGCTGGAGCTGTGCAGTTCGAGTGCTATGTCTCGGTCGGTGTATTCGCGACTTGGCGACCGTCGTGACGTTCAGCCGGCCAGAGAGCAAATCGTCCGGCAACCTTGTCTTTATCCAGAAAGCGTGTTCGCGCTGTTCGGCACTGGCCCCGCGCGACACATCTTTCCCCAGGTTGCCCCCGAGGAGTCCAATCAGAGCGATCGCCGAGATGGCTAGGGTTATATGCCGACATAAGTTCATCGCCGCCGAGTGTGATTCGGCGGCGATGAACGGCGCGTTTAGCGACTTACTTGATAATCGGTTTACGTATCAGCGCCACTAGCCGTCACGCTTCCGAAGCTCATCCAGGCTCCACGGTCCCCCACCTGCAAAGGCGAAATAGAGAAAGATGAAGCAGTAGAGGATGGCTGCATCGCCACCGTTCTGTAGCGGATAGATGCTCTGGGGTGCATGGAACTGCCAGTAGGCCACTGCCATCATGCCCGAAAGGATGAAGGCCGTAGGCCGCGTGAATAGGCCAAGAACGAGCAAGATACCGCCAATGATTTCTAACCAACCGCCGATCCACATCTGCGACATAAACTCGGGTGCCCCGCGCTCTGTCGCTGGAAAATTGAAAATCTTGGACGTCCCGTGCGCCATAAAGATCAGTGCTGAGACAATGCGCAGGATGCTTAGAATGCGAGGAGCCCACTCAGTTTGAAGTTTATCGGCCATATTAGCGTTCCCTCCAAAGAATCGCATACGAACGCCTGCAAGCTTAGCTCGCAAAAATCGGTCCGTCATGTCACCAGGTTAATGGAAGATGACCACCCAGATGTGAAAAAGGGGAGCCCAACGGGCTCCCCTTCCACATTTACTCGTGTCGCCACGCGTTTCGCGCGACCACCAGCGGTGCTAGGCGGCTGCCGTAACTCTTGTCGGAACCTCGGCGACGGTCTTCAGGATCTGAGACGCAATGGCGTAGGGATCGCCCTGCGAGTTCGGGCGACGATCCTCAAGATAGCCCCGGTAGCCGTTCCTGACGAAGCTGTGCGGCACACGGATGGAAGCACCACGGTCAGCAACGCCATAGGAAAACTTATTCCATGGCGCGGTCTCGTGCTTACCGGTCAGACGCATATGGTTGTCAGGTCCGTACACGGCGATGTGGTCTTGCAAGTTCTTCTCAAACTGAGCCATGAGCGCCTTGAAATACTCTTCACCTCCAACGTCACGCAGGTAGGCGGTGGAGAAATTCGCGTGCATCCCCGAGCCGTTCCAGTCGGTGTCACCCAGCGGTTTACAGTGATACTCGATATCAACACCGTACTTCTCGGTCAGACGCTCAAGCAAGTAGCGCGCCATCCACATTTCGTCGGCAGCTTTTTTGGATCCTTTGCCGAAGATCTGGAACTCCCATTGGCCCTTGGCCACTTCGGCATTGATGCCCTCGTGGTTGATGCCGCACTCAAGGCACAGATCGAGATGCTCTTCAACGATCTGGCGCGCAATCGAACCGACCTGGCTGTGGCCGACACCGGTGTAGTATTTGCCCTGCGGTTCCGGGAAACCCTGATCAGGGAAGCCGAGAGGGCGGCCTTCTTTATAGAAAAAGTACTCCTGCTCGAAACCGAACCAGGCGCCTTCATCGTCAAGAATGGTCGCGCGCTTGTTCGACTCGTGCGGCGTGCCGTCCGGGTTCATCACTTCGCACAGAACAAGTGCGCCGTTGGTACGAGACGGATCTTCGAAAATGCGTACCGGCTTCAAGACGCAGTCGGAGTTGCTGCCATCGGCCTGCAACGTTGAGCTGCCATCAAAGCCCCACTCCGGGAGCTGATCTAGCGTTGGAAAGCTATCGTACTCTTTGATCTGGGTCTTGCCACGCAGGTTAGGCACGGGCGTATAGCCGTCCAGCCAAATGTACTCGAGCTTAAACTTGGTCATTGTGAGTCCTTCTGAGTTAAACGACAGTTCGGATGAATCCCACCATGGCCGCGAGAGGCTAGCGGCCATCCGTTCCGAAAAGCATTTTTTGTGCCAGTGCGAACATCATCCGCACGCGCAACAGATCAGACCGTCGTGCTACCCGACGGCGCGTGTCTCTAGATTGGTGTTTGTACAATCTTCTCAGCTTCTTAGTAACACGCCGTCAGCTGATACTTGTCTGCATCGGTCCAGCAAGCACAGGGTCTGCGAGTTGGTGCGAGCTCATGCCACGGAATGGAGCAGAAGAAGTACTGCTCAAATGTTCGCCACTTCGCGATTATTTTGTGCAAGCCACTCCGTGGTTTCGATATAGCTGACTCAAGGTGTCTCGCGGTGATTCTGCCGTACGGCACACACAACAATGGAGGAAACCATGACGGCAAACGCGCAAGGGGGGACGGCAAAGATAATTCCCTTTCCGAAAGGCGACCGCTCGGGATCGAGTGGCGACCAGCACGGCTTTCACACAGCTGACGATCTTCTGGCGTCAATGCGCATAGCCTACGTGGACTATGGGAGCGGCTCCTATCACGAAGCGGCCATTCAAGACGCGCGGCAGCATTGCCACGAGCAATGACGGGCAAATACTAGACCCGTTGCCGGAAGAGCTCGCCGAAGACTGAGCATAGCCGTTTCTTTTGAGGCAAAAGGCCTCACACAGATTGTCTAGACCATCAGATTCTTGCAGAGCGCTCAGCATGCGGTGTGTCCAGCTCCATCTGCGCGAACATCGATAGGATGGGTTCATCGGTCAGCGTTACCTCTTCAAAGTCACCAAAACCATTGAAGCGGTTTGCTAGCACGCGGCCATACGCGCCTACTTGGCCAATCTCTAGGTAATCGCCCTCCCCAACAGCATCGGGCAAAACGAATGGCCCAGGCAGATAATCGGCACTGTCGCAAGTTGGGCCGTAGCAGCTGAAAGCTGTCTTCGCCGGCCCCACGTCTTCGCGATCCGGAGTGACACAGCGCACGGGGAACCGAAAACCGGAATAAGCGGCATCGAACAGAGAACCAAAGGCGCCGTCGTTGATGTAGAGCGTATTCCCGCGGCGCGCATCAACGCGCACGATCACAGCCTCAGCCTCGGCGACCAGCGCACGCCCCGGCTCGCACAATAATTCGCAAGCGTGCTTGACCACCAACGCATTCGCGGCCTTGGCAATCTCGTCGATATAACAATCGAGGGCCGGCGGGTCTGAATGTGGATATCGCGCTGGGAAGCCGCCGCCAATGTTGATCGCATCGACCATTACACCGGACGCGACGATGAGCTGCCCGACCTGGTTCAAAGCTTCGCAAAATGCGGCGGGAACCACAGCCTGCGACCCAACGTGGAAGGTTATGCCGAGGCGTGCTGCATGCTGGCGCGCTCTCAGGAGAAGAGGAGGCGCTTCTTCGGCGCTGGCTCCATACTTTCCTTCAAGCGGGATAAGACTGTGTGTGTTGGGGCAGGCAATCCGTAAGTAGAGCATTAAGTCCTCTGCTCCGCCTGTCGCCGCGAGTATCTTGCCCAGCTCATCATGAGAATCGAAAGCGAAGCTCCGCGCGCCAAACTCGCTATAGGCCTGCGCGATGGCGCCTCGCGACTTGACAGGGTTCATGTAATAGAGCTCCGCGCCATCGATGGACTTGACGCGCTCCATCTCGGCGAGCGAGGCGACGTCAAAGCTGCGAATACCGGCCGCAGCCACAGCATCGAGAATAGGTTGCGAGTCATTGGCCTTGGTTGCGTAAAGCACGCGCCCCGGGAAGTTATATAGAAACCACTTTGTCGCGCGTGTCGCCGCATGGGGCCGAAATGCCAAGATGGGGCGCTCCGGGTTATGCTGACGAAGATACTCTTCCGCGCAGGAGAACACTTTCATTCGAAAATCTCATCCAGTCTTGTGAAGCCGTTTCGGCGCCTCGCACCTAGCCCTGCTCGGTACTGTCGGAGCTACGCTTCGGAGCCTTCAACACAGTCGTTCCGGCACTTGACAGTTCTGGACTTTGCAGCAGCCCGAACGTCTTCTGCGCGGCGAGGCGCACCATTGCAGCCGTGTAAGCATGGAGTTCGGCGCTATCGACTGCTCCGTCCCCATTGCCGACGGGCGCAAGATCTGCGTTGCCAGAGAGGCCTTCAATCAGATAGCGCGTGAACAGACCA
>JARFQY010000026.1 GCA_029287535.1 Filomicrobium sp. | reverse complement strand
GATAAACCGTTTCATGCCGTGCCCCCGCAAAGCCACGGACGAACTGAATCAGCATTCGCGTTTTGACACAACCAGGGTCGGTTTCTGCCGATCTCGGCACGCCGGAGACGGCCGCAGCACGCAGGATAGCGAACATAATTGGCGGACAATGCGGATTGCGCAACACCTACCCCGGTCTAGGATATTTCGGATGGCGGGCGCTGGTGCAGAAGATGGCAATGACGAAACCCCGCCATCAAAAGGAACACCAAACCATTCAGCTCGATAAATTCCTCGATCAGAACGCCTGCATCACCAGCCACGAGCTTCTCGCCATCAAACGCCAGGCTCGAGACCAGCAACAAGCCGCTCAACCAGAACGGCCACGCGGACCACCGAAACAGCAATGCCATCCAGCCGGCGAAATGCTTGCGCCGCCACCACAGATAGCCGCCGACCAACAGCACTAACACGCCAACGGTCGTATCCCGGAACGGCCCATACGCCCAGATCATCATCCAGGGAGGCACGACAAGCGTGCGCACATCGATCTCCCGCAGGATCGCAATCGCCGCAATCGCCGCGATGGCAGCCCCCGCGGTTCCAATCGGACCGTCGTCCTCGAGCGACGCAGAAAAGAACAGCGCGCACGCACCCGCCGAAACGAGAATCTGCAATGTTTCCAGAAGGCCATCCTCGACAGCGATCTCCGGCGCGGCCCCCGCGGACCACAGCCCCAGCAAACCGGCATTGACCACGAGAACCGCCAACAGCCCAGGTTCACGCACTGCGAAAGTGCGCGATAGCCTCGATACCTCACTCAAAATCAAAGTCACGTCTCACTCCGCGTACGTAACGCCCGAAGACGCCCGATTGGATGTCGGCGCTGGTCGTCGGCTCGTCGAAGTCCTGATTGCCGCCGACATAACCGCCCATCACGCCGAACATGTAGCCCGGCAGGCACGCCGGGCACGTTCAACCCAGACGGCATCGTGTTCGCCACCTACGGTGGTGTGACCAGCGACAACGCGCGGGCCCGAAGTTACCTCCAGCCCCCATCAAGTTAGCATATGGCGCTCGATCGCGCCGCGCACCGGTTTCATGGCGCGTCGCGGCTGGTTCGAATTGAAAACGAGCCGATCCCGACGAGGCTGTAGTCGAACGGCGCGAAGCCACCGGTCGAGACTGCAGAGTACGTCAGCGTTGTTGCCGCAAAGAGTTCGAGGCCGGAGGACCAGAGCCAATCACGCCGGACGGTAATGCGTATGTCGGCGGCAATATTTCCTGGATGCATACTTGATCGATCAGATGCTCACGCCCGAGGTCGCGGAGGTGGGCCCGCTTCTGATCGTTCGTTAGATGCGCGCCAAGTCCCTGCGTCATGGCCAGAACGAGCGAGCGGTCGCTCATGTCGAGCCAGAAGCCCCGCCGCACGAGCTTGCCATCGGCGTCCCGGGCGAACGGACTATCGTGGTCCTTACCGAGATCTGGCACGTAGAACTGGTTGCGCATTACGGACTGCCTCACGAGACCTGGGCGGGTCGATGGCGGTGAGCGATAGCGACCGGTGTGATGGTCGACGAACTCGCAGATTTGATGGCGGTTGCCGGCAACGCGATTGACGGCCTTGTCCAGCGTCCCGCGCCGAAGGCGCAGGCAGCTGGCATTCACATGATCATGGCAACGCGGCGCCCGTCGGCCGATGTCGCAACAGGCACCGTCAAAGCCAACTTTCCGGCACGGATCAGCTACCGGGTCGCCTCGCGCATCGACAGCCGGGCACTCCTGGGCGAGCAAGGCGCTGAACAGCTTCTCGGTCAGGGCGATATGCTGTTCCTCGACAGCGCCGGCGATGCCGAGCGCGTGCACGGACCGTTCGTGTCAGATGAGGACGTCTGGCAGGTAACGAGCGAACTGTGCCAATCTTACAAATGCGCTATTCGAGCATGTCACTCAGCTCCAAGAGGAATAGTGCGGCAGGCTGAGCCGAGATATTCTCGGCAAATCGGCAAGTGAGAGCGGAGCCACCTTGTAGTCCGTGGATCAGATCCTCGCGATCCCACCGAAGGCGGCCACGCTACTCGGCGGCGAGAAGGCTACCAACGTTACCGCGGCTCAACTCGAAGCGCCGTACGGTTCATTTCGTACACCAATGACCGCGGTCGTCCACTCAATCCGGCTCTTATCCGGAACGGATGGGTGGAAGTACCCTGCAATACTCGGCCCGTAATGCGGCGGCTTGGCGCCGCGCGTTCCCGTTCAGAACATATGCATCTGAGAGTCCGTTAGCTCTCGGAAACTCGTATCGAAAAACTGCAGTATGCTATCAGCCGCAGGCGCGAGTTGCTTATCGAGATAGTGCTGATAGTCAGGTGCTGATTGTATTGCACCAACTGGCTCAGGACCGTTACACGTTATGACATAGCGAACCGTGCTGCCATGCACGTTGAGCTTTCGTGCCGCTTGGACGTGCGGCGGTACATTGCGCTTATAGTCTTCTAATCGACGACGCAGGCGTTTTCGGTAGACCAGATGTTCGTCAAGTTCTCCTGCCTGAAGCGCCATTGCGGTGTCACGAATGAAGTCATCGAAGGGTTGATTGAGGAACACGCGTTGATAGAGCTCACGCTGAAAGTTGCGCGCAAGCGGCGTCCAATCGGAACGCGCAGCCTCTAAACCTTTCACAACAAGCTTCGGCTCACCATCTGGGCCACTGGTCATGCCGGCGTAGCGCTTCTTGCTACCGGTTTGCGTGCCGCGAATGGTCGGCATGAAGAACCGTGTGAAGTGCGTTTCGAACTCGACCTCCAAATGACAGTCGATGGCGTAGTTTTTGGTCAGCGTTTGTGCCCACCAGGAATTCAAGTCGCTCATGAGTTGGCGACCAATGCGATGCGCACTTTCGTTGTCGTGTAATGGGCCGAGGAAGACAAAAAGCGAGTCCGTATCACCGTAGACGACCCGGTAACCCTGCATTTCGATCCAATCGCGCGATCGCGTGATAATTTCATGCCCGCGACGCGTAATACTTGAGGCCAACTTTTGGGAATGGAAACGGCAACCACTTGATCCCAGGACACCATAGAACGAGTTCATGATTATCTTGATCGCTTGGGATAGGGGCGTGTTTTTGACGCGCTTAGCAGCATCGCGGGCCTGCCAAAGCTCTTCAATCAACCCGGGCAGAATGTGTCTGTCCCGAGAAAATGTTGCATCGTGAAACCCGGGCACCGGATCATCTCCAGGTTGTGCGAGGCCAAGCGGATCAATGAAAAATGTGCGGATGATACTGGGATAAAGGCTCTTGAAATCGAGAACCAGGACGTTGTCATACAAACCGGGCATAGAGTCGAGAACATAGCCACCTGGACTTCCAAGTCCGCTCGGCTCCGACGGGACGTCAGGCGCAACGAACCCATGGCGATGGAGACGCGGTAGATAGAGATTATCCAGCGCCGCCACGGAACCGCCCAAGCGATCAATCGCGAGCCCTGTGAGGTTAGAGCGCTGTACAGCAAACGGAATGAGATCTGCCTTGATAAAGATCTCGTTGACCAGTGTGCAATCACGCATGTTGTAGTCAGCCAATTGCCGCTTGTCTTCGCGAAACTGGCGGTTGATTTCAGCAACCTTATTTTGCTCCGCCGTAATGAGCTTGCCTGCGCCGAGCAGCTCATGCGCGACGTTGTCTAAGGAGAAACTTTCAAAGGCCCAGAACCCGGCTTTGAGCAGATCGATGCCATCAAGGATGCCTCGCCCGGGAATGCGCGCGATGCGGGGTTGACCTGGACCGGTCGGTTGCAGAACGGCGGCGCCCTCATCGCCTCGGCCAATAGCAAACGGAATGCCGAGCATCCGGCACTTGCGGTCGAGGAAACTGAGATCGAAGTTCACAACGCTCCAGCCGACAATCAGGTCCGGATCGACGATGCGAAGCCAATCAAAGAAGGCATTGAGCAGGCTGGGCTCATCCGAGTAGTAGCGCAGGATGTAGCCCTCGCGCTGCTCGTCTTCGCCTGTGCCGATCATGAACACGCTTGCCTCAAGGTGATGAGCGGCCGGCACCATGGATGCACCAGCAATCGAGTAAAGCTGATCGGTTTTGCCACGCGTCTCGATGTCGAGTGATAGAGCCTTGAGGGTCGGTTCGACCTCAGCCCTGCGTAGGCGAGGGTTGACCATCGTGCGGACGCCAGCTTTTTCCACTAGGGTCCCGGTGGCTTCGAGTCCTGCTGCAATAAATCGTTCCATCAGATAGCGATCGGTGGGCTTTACATCGGACTCGGCCAATTCGAGGTCCGACTGCCTGAACGCCTGCAGATCCCGTTGGTGGCAAAAGTAGAGGGCGTCAACGGGTGCCCCGCTGAGGAGTTTAAGCTCTCGAGATTGCCGCCGGACATGCGGAGGCAATGGCAGGGAGTGGGATCGGTTGATGAAGCAAACGGCTTCTGTGCCTTCGACGACGACGCGAACTGGACCGTCTTCACTCGCGCACCAGAACGTCAGCTCCACGCCCTTGGGAGTGTCGCGCCATCCACGTGTCAACAGATAGCCTGTGATGGAATCGCCCATATCGCCAACTTACATGATCAGGTGCGGTACCCGTTCTAAACCTCTCTCGCAGCGCAGGCGACGCCTTGATCGGGCGTCCACTTTAG
>JARFQY010000148.1 GCA_029287535.1 Filomicrobium sp. | reverse complement strand
GGTCCAGTTCGCTGAATAGCTTGACTGACGCCAACGCGCGTACCTGCCCTTTCGCGGTATTCAACGGCGTATGTGAGGGTCGCCAATACGAGACTGGCATAGGTCAGGCCCCACAAGATACGCGCCGCCAGCATACTGGCGGGCCCCTGGGCGAAACCATAGAGCGCTGTAGACAATGCGGCGACGATAGCCGCGCTAATGCACATACGACGAACGCCAACGGCATGTGTCAGGCGCGCTATCGCGCCATAGGCGAAGACGCGGACGAAACGGTTCGCCGAGAGCATGACCCCGACCCACGGCAACGTCAGGCCAAACTCTGCGGCGTATGCTGGAAGGACGGCGTAGAGCAGCGCGTCCCCCAGTAGCGCCAGCGACATGATGGAAGACGAGCCAATGATGGCGCGCCAACCGCTGCTGGTAGGATTTGAGATGTTCGCCCGTGTCATTCCGACGCTTGTTCCCCTCTGGAGACAGTACTTGTTCGGCAGGGCAATCAGCCTGTCCTTAACTTGCCTAGCTTTGCCTTGCCGTGACCGATGCATGGGCCCGCGCGGCCACATCGCCGTGGAAATCCAAACAGAGACATATGCCATATTTCGATATTTCTAGAAATACCGTTGACACCTGCCAGACGTGCCGGTACGAAGCAAGCATGAAGATTGAAGACGTAGCAGCGCGCCTTGAAGCGCTTGGTCACCCGACACGCCTGCGCCTGTTCCGCATTCTGGTGCGAGCGGGAGCACCAGGCCTGCCTGTTGGGCAACTTCAAGAACGCCTTGAAATCGCGCCGTCGACACTGTCGCATCACTTGAGCAAGCTAGTGGCCGTTGGTCTGATTGTGCGAGAGCGCCAAGCAACCAGTCTGATTTGCCGGGCTGAGTTTGACCGCATGCGGGAACTCGTCGGCGCTCTTGAGGATGAGTGTTGCATCGAGCAGCCCCAGGCTGCCGGCTCTCGAGGCATCCCTCCGCGACGAAGTCTCAACTGAGTAGATCATCATCGTGGGCCCTGGTCGCCCAACAGTGGCTTTAGAATAAAGGCAAACGGAAAGTCATGACGGTACTCTCGCTCCCTAGAGGCGGACGTGTTGCGATAGACACTGTTGTCCTCATTATCGGTGCGATCCTGGTTGGGCTTGCGCTGTTCGACGCGGCCCAGTTGCCAGCGACCATCGGTTTCGTCGCTCGCGCGGTCTTGAACATTCTGCCTTTCTTCTTGCTGTCTATCGCGCTTGCCGCTTATGCGACGGCAACGGGAGCTGACAATTTAATCGGCAAAGCCTTTCAAGGCCGAACAGCCATTGCGGTCGTCGGCGCCTCACTCATGGGGGCGCTATCGCCATTCTGTTCTTGCGGTGTCATCCCGATCATAGCCGCACTCCTCGCGATGGGCGTTCCGCTCGCGCCAGTCTTGGCGTTCTGCATCGCCTCACCGTTGATGGATCCGGCTATGTTTGCACTGACGGCCGGTGTGCTTGGGTTCGAGTTCGCTGTCGCAAAGACAGTCGTCGCGATTGGTATGGGGCTGATCGCCGGTTTCGGAACGATGGCACTGGTCGCGGCTGGCTATCTCAGCAATCCGATGCGCGAAGGCATTGGCAACGGCGGTTGCGGCGGTGCCAAAGTCCGCTCGCCGAAGGCCGTTGTTTGGCGCTTCTGGGAGGAGCCGGCGCGCATCGAGAAGGGATGGGACAACCTTCTTAAGAATGGATTCTTCCTCGGGAAGATGCTGGTCCTCGCGTATGTCCTCGAAAGCCTCATGGTGCGTTATATTCCGGCGGGTTTGATCGCGAACTATCTCGGCGGGACGGGCCCCGCTTCGATCGTGGTCGCCACGTTGGCCGGCATTCCAGCATATCTGAATGGCGCCGCGGCGTTGCCACTGGTGGGTGAACTGATGCGGCAGGGCATGTCGCCAGGCGCCGGCATGGCTTTCTTAGCGGGTGGGAGCGTGACCTCGATACCCGCAGCAATGGCCGTGTGGGCCATCATGCGCCCACCGGTGTTCGCCGTGTACTTCGTCTTCTCAGTCGTTGGCGCCGTGCTAGCCGGCCTTGGCTACCAGCTCTGGCTCACAATGTGAGCGGCGGTCCGCGTGATTTTTCGGATCGGGCGCGCATTGGCCACCGCCCAGAATAAGGGCGCTTGCCATAATGATTGATAGCCTTATGTGCGGTCGAAACCCTGCGGCGCCTGACGACGTGCGAGCGTGGCCGACAGCCGGATCTGGCTCATTCGAACTCCATTTCGGCGAACACAGCTTGCGCGTTGCGCCCCGCGAGCGCGTCGAACAGTCGCAGATGCTTGAACGCCGACTGGTCGACCTTGGCCGCCCCGATCATGTCGCCGCCTTTCGCGATATGAACGCCGATTTGTTTACGCAAGTTGGCGAGATAGTCGTAGGTGTCAGCCTTGGCTCGGGATAGTGTCGTCGGTGCGCCATGGCCGGGCACAAGATGCTTCGGTTTCAATGCTGCAAGAGCCTCGAACGCTGTCAGCCAGGATTTGGAGCTGGAGAAAGCCATGACACCGAGCAAGCGCTCGACATAGACGATGTCACCTGTGAAAACCGTGCCCTTTGCCGGCACCCATACAAAGGCGTCGCCCGGCGTGTGGGCCTGTCCCACATGACGGATTTGGACAGTTAAGCTACCAAGCTTCAGCGTATAAGCCTCATCGAACGTGATATCGGCATAGGCTGGGTCGGTGCCTGTCAGTTTGTCACGTAGCAGCTGGGTCAGCATCGTCAGTTGTAGCGAGCCGCGCTCCTTCTGGTCTGCCACGGCGGCATTCGACGCGATGATCTCGGCGCCCTTCTTGCGCCAGTAGCCATTACCGAGCCAACGATGATCCTGGCCACCCGTGTTGATCACGAACCGCACCGGCTTGTCCGTCACGTTCAGAACCGCTGCATGAAGCGCTTCCGCGCCGTTCCACGAGCCGCCGGGATCAACCAGCACCGCGCCTTCGTCGGTGACAATCAAACCAAAAGTCGCATTGTTCGCGAGGTTCTTCGCTGATCGCTGCTGCTTTTCCCCAACGAAAGCATAAATACCTTCCGTCACTTTTACCGTTTCGAGGGCGCAAGCAGGCCATGACCAGCAGGCAATGAGCAGAACGATTGCCGATCCGAGTGTCCTCATCTTTGACGTCCTCTCATTGCGGCTCATGCTGCTCGATCGGTCATCCGCATAACCTGCTCCAAATTTCCGTCGACTTGACACTCACGCCTCGCGTCGCTCGACCCCGGCGGGATGTCGCCGTTGAAAATTTCCATCATCCGACACGTGCTCACTATCAAACTCGACGGCGACCGTGATCGATCGAGGGCGGCATGTGATTATGCTTGACTATCACCAAGCCAACCTGATGCCAAAGGTCGCGCCAGCGCGCGCGACAACGGAAATGGCCGCAGCACACCGGATAGCAGACATAGTCGATAGCCCAAGCGAACCGGACGACCCCGGAGCCGTTGACGGCCGCTTATGGGATAAAGCGTCGACGCTCAGATCGTCCGCAAAGCAGAGTTAGCCGACGTGGCGGCTACGTCAACGCGGTGCCTTAGTCGCGCCGATGCCGAGGTTGCACTACCCCAGACAACGGACATAGGCCGTTTGGCGCAAAGGGCCAGAACCGGCCGTCGGCGTTTGAACGCCACCGCCGACTTCATGTCCGCTCAACGGCATCACGGCCGACCAAGGTCCTCACGGCCAAACAGGTGCGCCGTCCAGCCCTGCGGTTTCTGGCAGGCCGCAAATCAGGTTCGCATTTTGCACTGCCTGACCAGCGGCTCCCTTGCCGAGTTTGTCGACCACCCCCATCGCAATCACCAAGTTGAGTTCCGGATCAGCCGCATTACTAACGAGCGCAAGATTCGAGCCGGTAGCCCATTTAGTGTGCGGCGGCTTGTCCGTGACGCGGACGAACGCCCGTTTGGCATAGTATCGCCGGGCGGCATTCATGCACTCGGCCGTCGTGGCCCGGCCGCGGGAGTAAATGGTGGCGAGTATGCCGC
>JARFQY010000140.1 GCA_029287535.1 Filomicrobium sp. | reverse complement strand
TACGGTGGGAGCATAGTAGTTTCCGTTTCGACTTTCTGGAAGGCCTCCCGTCAGAGCATGTGCACCGCCTGCTATTGACTGTTCCACCTGTCGCGCAATCGTTGATGCTCCCTGCTCGTTGGCAAGTGGCCCGACCTGAGTTGCGTCTTCCATCGGGTCGCCGACGACCAATGATTGCATCGACGCGGTGAACTTCTCAGCAAATGAGTCATAGACATCCCGGTGCACGATGAATCGCTTGGCGCAAACACAACTTTGGCCGTTATTCACAGTGCGCGCCTGAACCCCCGTCGCGACGGCCTTATCGATGTCGGCGCTGGGCAAAACGATAAATGGATCATTGCCGCCGAGTTCCAGCACGCACTTTTTGAGCGCTGCGCCAGCTGCGGCGCCAACGCTTGCGCCGGCACCTTCACTGCCGGTCAGTGTCACCGCTGCAATTCGTGGATCGCGAATGACGTCGGCCACTTTCGATGAACTAATAAGAAGCGTCGAGAAAACACCCTCCGGCAAACCTGCCCGAGCCATAATCTCTTCAATCGCAAGCGCACATTGGGGTACGTTTGAAGCATGCTTGAGCGCCACTGCATTGCCAGCCATCACCGCGGGCGCGAGGCAGCGGAAGACCTGCCAGAACGGGAAGTTCCAGGGCATGACGGCAAGGATGGTTCCCAGTGGCAGATAGCGCAGCTTGCTGTCCGTTTCCGTTGTGATCGGTTGATCCACAAGAAACGAGGCGCCGTTATCGGCAAAGTATCCGCAAGTCAGTGCGCTCTTTTCAACTTCTGCAACCGCTTGCTTGAGAGGCTTGCCCATTTCTAGGGTCATCAATCGGCCCCACGCATCCTTTCCTGCGATAAGGATCTCGGCGGTTTTGCGCAGGACGTCCGCCCGTTCATCGAACGAAGACCTTCGCCATTGTTTGAAGCCTGAGTTTGCGCGTTCGAGTTTCTCCTCCAGTTGGCTTGGCGAGAGTTCATCAAAAGTGGCCAACACAGTGCCGTCGGTCGGGTTGATACTCTTGAATGTCATTTTGTTTCGTCGCCTTCTGGTCCAAGTTCCGAACGATCAGGCGGCATCGATTGGTGAAAGCACGACGACGCCGATTGGCTCCTCCAGGTGTTCGACAATTGTCGCCCGATAGTTTTTGTAGTGCTCTGTCTCTCGGTGGAAATCGAGTGCGGCGGCGTCCTTGTACTTCTCAAAAAGGTGGAATGAGCGCGTGCCGTCAGGCGCGTTTTTTCGCTCGTAAAGGTCATAGACGTCGTTACCCGGTTCTTGTCGCGTCGGGCCAACCATCCCTTTCAAGATTGCCAGGACTGTTTCCTCTTCGCCTGCTTTGGGTTCGAAGGACGCAAAAACAAGTACCGGCTCGTCTGCCATTCTTTTCTCCTCAGCACGTGCATTGACGGAACATCCTGGATGTCCTAACCTATCATGACAACCATTACAAGTAGGATCACCGGCACAAACTTGAGGTTAGTGAGCTATGCCAGCAATCAACCCAATTCCCGACGCGATGAGCATCGTAATCGTTCAATTCTCACCTGATGCGGCAGCTGATGCGGACGGCGTGAAGCGTAACATTGAAACAATCTGCAAGTACGCGGACCGAGCCGTTTCCGGATTCCCTGGCGTCGACCTAATCGTCTTTCCGGAGTACTCCACTCACGGTTTCGCATTCGACCCTTATGGGACGCATCTGAAGCTCGCGTCGACAATTCCCGGTCCTGAGACCGAGATTTTTGGCAAGAAAGCGCGTGAGCTTGGAGTTTGGATGTGCGTATCGGTCGTCGAGAAGGCCGACGACCCAAAGAACAACCCGCACAACGCAATGGTCATCATCAACCCGGACGGGGAAGTCGCGATGAAGTATCGCAAGATGATGCCGTGGTGCCCCAAAGAACCCTGGACTCCTGGCGAATCCATGAATGTCTGTGATGGTCCAAAGGGTTCAAAACTCGCGATCACTCTTTGCTCGGATTTCGATTACCCTGAGGTTTCCCGTGAAGCCGCATGGAAGGGTGCAAACGTCATCCTGCGGCCGTCCAAATACATGTATCCGTGGGACCATATCTGGGACATCACAAACCAGGTTCGTGCCTACGAGAACCAAGCCTATGTCGTAGCGGTCAATCACACAGGACAGGATCATTCATATTCGTATTTCGGCCGCTCAATGGTTTGCGACTTCGACGGAAATATCGTTTGCAAGATGGGCGATACGGAAGGCCTGACTAAAGTCGATATCTATCCGCAGCTTGCAGAAGCCGCGCGCGATATGCGCTCGTCGAACAACTATCTCTATCAGCTCAAGCATCGCGGATACACCGGCGTGCCTCCGCACGGCGTGACCGAAAATCCATTCACGGTTTACAGCGAATGGGACAAGATTCCGGATCGCTGGAATACTGGGCCGTCAGCTGAGGCGGAAGCGGTATCTGAAAAAGGCCGCGCGAGCCTTGCAAAGGCCACCAACAACCGCGAAGCGGCCGAGTGATCGAGCACAGCTGGGTGGAACGGCCGTGCTCGCTCCACCCTATCGTATTAGTCGCGGCACCCGACACAGAATAGGGGCCGCAATTCTAGCGTTGGGAGGAATAGCGTTATGAGAGTTATTGGCCTACCTCTGCTGATTGGAGCCCTCGCTATTACGGGGCCCTTGACTGTAGCAGCCGACGACTATCCAACGAAGCCCATCACAATGACGATCACTTTCAAGCCTGGCGGAGCAGCCGATATCGCAGGCCGTCTTTCTGCCGCGGCGGCTGCAAAAGAACTCGGCCAACCTATTTCAGTTATCAACAAACTCGGTGGCGGAGGCTCGATCGGCTTCGACTACGTCGGCAAGCAGAAGCCAGATGGCTACAATATTGGCTGGTTATCAGCCTCAATTCTGACAACGACGCTTTTGGGGAAGCTGCCTTACGACTACACGCATTTTGATTATGTGTGCGCAGTGACCTTTGATGCAACGACAATTGCGGTCAAAGCAGATTCGCCCTGGAAGACGTTGCCTGAGTTCATAGCGGCAGCGAAGAAATCTCCAAGGAAGATCAAGCTGGGCCACGCTGGCACAGGCAGCTTCACCTATATGGTTGGCTCTACGCTGATGAAGCAGGAGGGTGCAGACGTTGTCTACGTTCCCGTCGGCAAACGTCGGCTGCCGTCTCTGCTCAGCGGAGAAGTCGATGCGATTTCAGTGCATCCTCCAGAACTGGTTGCCAGCGTCCGCTCCGGTGACGTCCGCCTGCTCGCTCTTTCGTCGCCAAAGCGCATCGAAGCATTCCCAGACGTGCCGACATTTGCAGAGCTGGGATTCAGGATCGACTTTCATCAATTCCGAGGGGTCTTTGTCCCCAAAGGCACGTCGCAGGGGATCAAGGCAAGACTCGCCGCCGCCTTTAAGGAGGCCCAGAACGATCCCAAGCTCATCGAAGCAGCAAAGAAACGTGGCTTCGGAATCAACTACATCGGCCTGGACGAGTTTCCGAAGTATGTCGCCGAACAAAACGCGCTGATTAAGAGCGTGATTGAATCACAAAAGAAAGTCACCTCGAACTGAGGCGTATTGAGGGGTTTCTGCGCGGGAGGGACGATGCCAGCGCCCCACCCGCAGGCCCTCGGACGCGTATAAGGCCGGCAAACATGGCTGCTCGAATCATCTTCCCTGCAGTTATTGCGCTTCTTGCCGTTATGTATGGCTGGATCGCCCAAGGCTACCCGTCGATGTCTCTGGAAGAGGGCTTCGGACCTGGATTGTTTCCTGCCATTATTGCTGCAGTTGTTGGTGCTTTGGCGGTGGCGGAAGTCATAATTCAATCGGTGCGCGCCACTCGGTCAAACGAGCAGTTCACTGGAGATGACTTGCCTCAGGTGAGCATCTCTCTGCGAGAGTTTGTGGCTACTTGCGGATTGGTGCTGCTTGTCGTGGCAACCGTAATCGCAATTCGGCATATCGGCTTCATTCCGGCAGCAAGCGCGCTCGTGTTTGTGTTGTCGACTGCAATGGGCGTACGGCCGATATGGTTGTCCGCGGCGGCTTCAGCCGTTGTCGCCTTTACCGCACATCTCATCTTTTCCGGGCTCTTCGGCCTCGTTTTGGCGTTCTAGCGATGGACGCAGGAGGCGCGAATTGGAACCACTTCTGAACGGATTGATCCAAGGACTTCAACCTTTGACGTTGCTGCTTACGGCCGTCGGGGTGGTGCTGGGATTAGTGATCGCTGCGATTCCCGGACTTACTGTCTCACTTGCTGTAGTCCTGTTGCTGCCGTTCACCTTCTATTTGCCGCCAAGTCCGGCTCTCGGCATGCTAATCGGTGTATTTGTTGGAGGCATGGCGGGCGGTGCGATCTCCGCTGTGCTTCTCAATATTCCCGGCAACCCTGCTTCCATTATCACGACGCGCGACGGCTACCCGATGGCGAAAAAAGGCCGCGCCGATCATGCCTTAGGTATTGCATTTCTCGCCAGCATTCTCGGCGGCACATTTAGCCTGCTGGTCCTGTGCCTTATCGCACCGCAGATCGCCAAGTTCGCACTGCTTTTCGGCGCAGCCGAGCAGGCCATGCTCGTATTGTTAGGACTGACGTTGGTTGCCGGCTTTTCTGAAGGGTCGATGATTCGCGGACTAATTTCGGCCGGCCTGGGTTTGGGCATCGCAATGATCGGCTTAGACCCGATCACTGCTTCGGCGCGCTACACTTTCGACACTGTGGAAATGCAGCAAGGCATTTCGTTCATTCCTGTCATGATCGGAATGTTCGCATTGCCTGTAGTCATCGAAACGATGGTACGAACCCGCAGCCAGCCGCTGCCACCAGTCATACCGATATCAAACGCACTACTGGGTGTGCGGCAAGCAGTTGCCTCCTTGAAACAGCTCTGGCCGTGCATTTTCCGTTCTTCGGCAATTGGCACGACAATTGGTGCGGTTCCCGGAACTGGTAGCGCTATAGCCGCCATACTCAGTTACCAATACGCTGAGCGCCTTTCCAAGAATCGCGACATTGAATTCGGTAAAGGTAACCCTGAAGGAATTGCAGCCCCCGAAGCAGCCAATAGCGCAATGACCGGCGGCGCGCTCATTCCCATGCTCATACTTGGCATTCCCGGTGATCCCGTGACCGCGGTCATGCTCGGTGCCTTGTTGATACAGGGCCTGACGCCCGGTTACACCTTGTTCAGCGATAGCGCTGAGATCGTCTACGGGCTATTTGCTTCTTTCGGCATTTCGCTTGTGTTGCTGACTTTAATTGGCCTTCTCGGCGTACCCCTTTTTGTGAAGGTAATCAGGATACCTGCGCGCGTTCTCATGCCGACCATTGTGCTGTTATGCATCATCGGCTCCTACGCGCTCCAAAACAGCGTGCTCGATGTGTGGGTCATGCTGGCAGCCGGCGTATTGGCCTACTACATGCGACGCTGGGATTATCCCGTCCTGCCCCTCCTGCTCGCTCTAATCCTTGGCAAGATATTTGAGACTCAGTTCCGAATGTCGCTGATCATTGCCCTTGGCGACCCGCTCATCTTCTTCAAGAAGCCGATCAGCATGGTCTTTGTTCTGCTCTTGGTCGCATTCCTCGTGTGGACGATACGCAGAGAATTCTTAACTTCCCAAGATGCCAGTTGGTCCAGCTCGGAGAGTTCATCCCCCCTTCCCAGTAATGCACATGAGGAAAAAGGAAAATGACCATCACAGCCCTGGCAGACGCCAAGACAGACATTGAAACGCATCACTACATCCGCGGGGAATGGACGGATGGCGGAAGCGGAACATCGATTCCAATTCTGAACCCATTCAACAATAGTGAGATTTGTAGCGTCACTCCTGCGAACAGCGACCAGGTGAACCAAGCTGTCGAAGCAGCCTATGATTCCTTCAAAAGCGATTCCTGGCAAAACATGGTCGGCAGCGAGCGCGGCAGGCTATTGATGCGCGTTGCTGAACTTCTGAGACGCGACCTGGAGATTTTCGCAACCCTTGAGTCGCTGGATACAGGGATCCCAATCCGCGAGACGCGAATGGAGGTTTCGACGTCGGCCCTTCACATGGAATATTTCGCAGGTTTCGCCGGCAAGATCGAAGGCAGCTACCAGGACCTCGGGTCGCGCTTCAATTACACACGACGTGAGCCCTTCGGCGTCATCGGGCAGATCGTACCGTGGAACACGCCCCTCAAACTGATGGCGCGGGGCTTTGCGGCTGCGGTCGCCTGCGGCAATACCATGGTCGTGAAGCCATCAATCGTTGCGCCACTTAGTATCCTTAGGTTTGCGAAGATCGTGGATGAGGCAGGCTTCCCAAAAGGCTCAATCAACATCCTCACAGGCACTGGGCGCACTGTCGGAAAAGAGATCGTCGAGCATCCAAAAGTCCGCAAGGTCATCTTCACAGGTGGTACCGAGGGTGGTTTGGAAATTCTCCGCCAGTGCATACCGACTGTAACACCCGCGGTTCTTGAGCTTGGCGGCAAAGGCCCCATCATCGTCTGCGAGGACATAGATTGGGAAGAAGCCGTTGATGGGGTTCTCACCCAGGCCTTCGCCCGAAAAGCCGAGGTCTGCTTTGCCGGAACGCGCCTGTTTATCCCCAAGAGCATGCACGACAAGTTTGTCGCGGACGTCGCTGCCAAGGCAGAGAAGATTCCGATGGGCAACCCACTCGACGGCACAACCCAGCTCGGGCCACTTATGACTGCGCAGCGCCTCGATGAAATCGTCGCTGCTGTCAAGGTCGCTGACGGGGCTGGTGCCACGGTCTATTGCGGTGGGAGCAAGGCCATGGCCCCAGGCCTTGAGAAGGGGAACTTCATGCCTCCTACTATTCTGACGAACGTGACCCCGGACATGGCAGCTTCGCGCGATGAGTTATTTGGCCCGGTTCTGTGTGTTACGACTTATGACGATCTCGACCAGGCAGTCGCCATGTCGAACGACTCCGAATTCGGTTTGGCGTCCTATGTATGGTCAAACGACATCCGCAAGAGCAACCAGCTTGCGAATAAGCTCGAATCCGGAAACGTATTTATCAACTCGTATGGCTATCAATCCGAGATCCCGTTTGGCGGTTACAAGATGAGTGGCATCGGCCGGGAGCACGGCGCCGAAGCCATGGATGAATATACCCAGGTCAAGAGCGTTACTGTTGGAATGGAGCGCTTCAAGTCTCGGTTCACCGTATAGCTTGGCAACAACATTGAATGGATCCCGAATTGAACATCATCAGCCGCGAATCCGATGTGCCGCTCTACGTCCAGCTTATGGAGGCGTTAGAGCGGCGCATTAAGTCCGGAGATTTGAGGCATGGGGATATGTTGCCAAGCGAGGCGGCGTTAATCGAGGAGTTCAAAGTCAGCCGCATTACCGTTCGCCAAGCTCTTTCCAACATGGAGCAACGCGGTCTGGTTTACCGGCGCCGAGGACGAGGCACATTTGTCAGCGCGCCGCAAGTGAGCCAGCAGCTTAACCATGAAGCAAAGACTATCCTTGAGGCGCTTCGCGATCGCGGGATCGAACCACAAGTCAGGGTCCTCGGACTCGAGCAAATCGAAGCACCGCTCCGCGTTGCGGAGATGCTTGGTGTTAAAGACGATACCCTCGTAACACGGCTGCGGCGCGTCTACATGCACGAGGACGCTCCACTTGCGCTTGTCGACCTCTTTTTGCCGCTCGCAATGAGCGGCGTCGCCGAAGTTTTGAACCGGGAAGACCACCTAAAGGAAACGAGCTATTCGGTTTTCGAGAAAGAGATGCACATATCAATCAAAGAGGCAAAGCACATTATTCATAGTACGGCACTGGAAGCTGATGCTGCAAAGGCGCTCAACGTGCCGTCAGATTCAACGTGCCTGACGATGGACCGTATTACCTATGCAGACAATGGCAGTGTCCTTGAACTAATGCGGTTCTATTATCCAACCGACAGTTTCCAGTTTGAAATTACGCTACCCCGACACGAGCAGAACATTTCGTATCGGATTTCCGAGAATTGGCGAAAATCTGAAGGTGTAAACGACTAAAGCGGGCGGCTCAGATTATGGACTTAGGGATAAACGGAAAGGTCGCCATCGTCACCGGTGCGAGCGCTGGCGTTGGGGAAGCGGTTGCGCGCGAATTCGCAGCTGCAGGCACCAAGCTCGTGCTGACCGCACGCGGTGCTAATCGATTGAATGCCGCAACAGATAAGCTGCGCAATGACACAGGCGCAGATGCCATCGCAGTGCCGATTGATGTCACTGAGAGCGATGCCGGCGAACGTCTGGTCGAGCAGGCCAAGAAGCACTTCGGCAGCGTCGATATCGTCATCAACAATGCTGGCAGGGCGCATCCGGGCGGTCTAATGGACAATGATGACGATGCCTGGAAGGCAATGGAAGACGTGAAGCTACATGCGATGATCCGGCTCAATCGCGCTGCTATCCCTGCAATGTGCGAGCGAGGCTGGGGCCGCATCGTCAATATGTCATCGGTCGGCGGGATCTACCCGAACCCCAAGCTCCTGATCTCTCACGTTCTCAGCGCCGCGATCAACAACCTGACGCGTGGGTTGGCTCTCGAAGTGGCGCAGCACGGAATCCTCGTGAATGCGATCGGTCTAGGCGCAATCCGCACACAGAACTGGGAAGAGAACATGATTCCGAAAGTACGTCAGACGAGGCCCGACCTTGCGAATTTGGACGACGAAGAATTGATCGCTCGCGTTGGCGCCGAATACACCCCAGTTGGTCGTTTCGGGACGTCGGAGGAGATCGCCGCGATTGCAGCTTTCCTGGCCTCGGATCGGAATGGTTTTGTAACCGGCTGCACAATTGAGGCGTCCGGCGGAGCAGAGCGGTTCTTCTGATTCACACGAGTCAAAGCAGATGAAGTTTTGTATTTTTGGTGCCGGGGCGATCGGCGGCTACCTTGCTGTTGAACTTGCTTTAGCCGGTCATGAAGTTTGCGCCATTGCAAGGGGCGCACAGCTAGCTGCCATAAGAGAGAACGGCCTGCGACTCCTGATCGATGGGCAGGAAAAGCACGCTCGGTTTCCCGTAAGTGATGACCCCTCAGACTTTGGGCCCCAGGACTTCGTGCTTTGCGCGCTGAAGGCGCACCAGGCAGCTGAGAGTGCCGATAGTTTTATTCCTTTGCTCGGCCCCGATACGGCTGTCGTTACGGCGATGAACGGAGTCCCGTGGTGGTACTTCTATCAGCATGGGGGGCCATTTGAGGGCCACGTACTCCAGTCGGTGGACCCGGGTGGTCGCCAGTGGAATCTGATTGGCCCGGAGCGTGCGATCGGTTGCGTTGTGGATCCAGCCTGCGAAGTCATTGAGCCGGGCGTGATTGAACACCGCGAATTCAAGAGGTTCACAATTGGCGAACCTGATCGCAGCATTTCTAAACGCGTCGAGGAACTGTCTGCCGTTTTCACCGACGCAGGGTTCGAAGCGCCAGTTCGGGACGACGTCCGCTGGAATATCTGGCTGAAGCTCTGGGGCAATGTTTGCTTCAATCCCATCAGCGCACTAACGCACGCAACCCTCGATCGCGTCACTTCCGAGCCATCGCTCAGAGCACTCTGCAAGACGATGATGTACGAGGCTAAGGCTGTTTCGGACGCTCTGGGTCCCAATATCCCGGAGAAGATGATTGAGCGGCGCCTTGATGCTGCAAGTTCCGTTGTGGGGCATAAGATTTCCATGTTGCAGGACCTTGAGCGCGGCCGAAGTCTTGAGATCGACGCTCTCGTCACCGCGGTTCAAGAGTTGGGCCGCTTGACGGATGTCGCAACGCCCGCCATCGATATTGTCTTGGCAATGATCCAAGAACGCGGTCGTCAGGCCGACCTCTATAAGGCCTGAATGTGGACCTGGAGTTCCTAACGATGGGCCGTTGCTGTGCCGTCCAGTCACTTCTAATTATGCGCATATCAGCCAAGGAGTAGTGACAGCCGTGCCGTCACAAGACCAACTACTTCTCGTGCAGGCCGGGTGCCGTCGGCCTAAAGATGATATTCGTCGGCTGGCCATGTCTCTGGCTGGGGCATTGTCACGTTAGCACGTATGCCGCGCGAAAACGCACGACGTCGCCATGTTTCACGCCGCAGCAGTCATGGCATCCCACCTGTCCATAGCTGCCGCTCGGAACTGTCGCATTGTTCTGCGTGAGATCAGATGACGCTGGACGTTGAAAGTGTTGTAGATCGCGGCGTGGGTTGAGAGAAATCGTTGCGCGGCACCAGCTGATTTGAATCGCTGCATCCGTCGTTCTCTTTGCCATATCGGGAGATGAGAATTCTCGACCCGGTTGTTGATCCGACCGCCAGTTATGTGGCGAGCTCTCATCCCAAGTTCGCTCAATGCCGCGCCATATGATGGCAGTTCGTCTGTCATGACGGCGTCTGGCGAGAAGCCTTGTGACTTGAGCACTTTGCGCATCAGCTTCAAGGCTGCTCGCTTGTTTCGGCGCGATTGTACCAGCA
>JARFQY010000074.1 GCA_029287535.1 Filomicrobium sp. | reverse complement strand
GACTGTTACCCAGTACCCTTCTGCTCTCAAACATCATGTGGCCAGCACATCTTGCCGGCCCCAATGGCAACAGATGAACGCGCCCGCTCTGTGCTGTGTACCATTTGGTATGTCTGCTTTGCGGCTGAAAGCGGACGTTTCCGATCAGCCTGCTGATGTCGGCCAATGACCCAAAGCGGACCCTCGAGATTCAGCCCCATGCCGGCAGTTAGTGCGAAGTTGGCAAACTTTTTCATGTCATCCTCCTGATCATTTGCAGTCCATCGATTGCTCTGGCTCTTTCACTTGCAGTTCCATCCGGACCTAGCGTCGTACCCAATTGCGTCTTTATCCTCCTCGTAGGCACGATCGGTGCGCCCTTTGCTTCCAGTTCATCAATCGAGATCGACGTGGCGCAACCGCAGCGCGTTGCCGACCACCGAAACCGATGACAGGCTCATCGCTGCAGCGGCGATGATTGGAGACAGCAAGATGCCCGCAACAGGATAGAGCACGCCCGCCGCAATCGGCACGCCGATGGCGTTGTAGAAGAACGCGAAGAACAGGTTTTGCTTGATATTGCGCATGGTGGCCCGGGCGAGGTTGATGCCGCGCACGACGCCACGGAGATCGCCCTTAAGCAGAGTGAGGCCGGCGCTTTCCATGGCGACGTCGGCGCCCGTGCCCATGGCAATGCCGACATCCGCTTTGGCCAAGGCTGGCGCATCGTTGATTCCGTCGCCAGCCATAGAGACCTTCGCCCCCTTCTTCTGTAAGCCCTCGACCAGGGTGAGCTTCTCTTCGGGCCGGAGTCCCGCATGCACCTCATCGATACCAAGCTTAGATGCGACCGCTTTCGCGGTTGTTTCATTGTCGCCGGTCGCCATGACGATGCGAAGCCCAATAGCGTGAAGCCTCCCAATAGATTCCGCGGCGCGCTCCTTGATAGGGTCCGCAACGGCGACGAGGCCGGCAAGCTTGCCGTCGGTGCTCAAGTACACAACCGTCTCACCATTCGCTCGGCGTTTTTCAGCGGCCTCAGCGAGGGGCTTAGTGTCTATCCCTGCAGATTCCATTAGACGTGCGTTGCCGAGCAGGGCGTCTTGGCCTCCCACTCGGCCTTTGACGCCCTGTCCCGTAACCGACTCGAAGTCCTGAACCTTCTTTAGCTTGAGTTCTTGTGCCTCGGCGCCGCTCAGGATCGCTTCTGCAAGAGGATGTTCGCTGCCGGCCTCAAGAGCGGCTGCGAGACGCAAAACCTCATCGTCTTCGAAGCCTTGCTGCGCCTCGACGCCGGTCAGTTTTGGCTTGCCCTCGGTCACTGTACCCGTCTTGTCAACAACGAGTGTGTTGACAGCGGCGAGCCGCTCCAGTGCCGCGGCGTTGCGCACGAGCACACCGGCCTGTGCGCCGCGACCGCTAGCCACCATGATGGATATAGGCGTGGCGAGTCCCAGGGCGCATGGGCAGGCGATAATGAGTACGCTCACGGCAGCGATTAGCGCGTGCGCGAGCTGCGGCGCTGTGCCAATGACAAACCAAGCGATAAAGGCGGCTATCGCGACGGCGACCACAGCCGGCACAAAATAGCCGGCAACCACGTCTGCCAGGGCCTGGATCGGGGCACGGGAGCGTTGTGCCTCGGCGACCATATTCACGACCTGTGACAGCGTGGTCTCGGCGCCCGTGCGGTCGACCCGCATATCGAATGAGCCGGAGCCGTTGAGCGTGCCGCCGGTGACGTCGTCGCCTTGTGCCTTCTCCACCGGAACCGGCTCGCCGGTTAGCATCGACTCGTCGACAACGCTATGGCCCTCGATCACAATGCCGTCGATGGGGACCTTGTCCCCCGGGCGGACGCGTAGAACATCCTCGACCTTGATCTCAGAGAGCGGCACCGTTTCGGTCTTACCGTCTTTCAGCACCCGTAAGGCCGTCTTGGGCGCTAGATCGAGAAGGGCGCGAATGGCACCACCAGTCTTCTCCCGGGCGCGAAGTTCGAGGACCTGGCCAACCAACACAAGCGCGACGATTACGGCGGCGGCCTCGAAATAGACAGGGACGAGGCCATGGGTATCGTGCATTGACACCGGGAACACGCCGGGCGCGACGGTCGCGATGAGGCTATAAAGGTAGGCAGCACCGGTGCCGAGCCCGATCAACGTAAACATGTTGAGCCACCCGGTGCGGAGTGATTGGAAGCCGCGCACGAAGAACGGCCAGCCGCACCACAAGACGGCAGGTGTCGCTAGCACCAGCAAGAGCCACTGCTCGGCTTCCGGCGAGAGGAAGGGCAGTAGGTCAAGGCCGAAGACGTGGGTGCCCATGTCAAGCGCGACGATGACAAGCGACAGCGGAATTGCGACCCAGAGGCGACGCGTGAAATCGATTAGTTCGGGGTTTTCGGCTTCCCCGGGCGGGGCGCCCATGGGCTCGAGCGCCATGCCGCAGATGGGGCAATTGCCCGGCCCTTCTTGCACGACCTCAGGATGCATTGGGCATGTGTAGAGCGTGCCGAGCGGCACTGACCTGAGTTCTTCCTGTTTGTTCAGATAGCGTTCGGGATCAGAAGCAAACTTGGCCTGGCAGCCGTCAGAGCAAAAATGGTGGGTTTGCCCATGGTATTCATAGTTGGGCTTACCAGCATGGACATTGACCTTCATGCCGCAGACGGGGTCAATGGCGAGATGGGCTTCGGCGCGGGCCTCGTTCGTCGCTCCGAGCCCGCTAGACTTTGCTACGCCGAAACCCATCTGCTTCAGCTCCGTGCCAGTGCGTTGAACACCCACGCGAAGATGGCCGCGAAGAACCAACCGAATGCAACGCTATCGATGATCCCCTCGACCCAACTGAGCGCACTTGTCACTGGCCGCACGGTGAAGAGCCCGACCCAGCCGTGCGCCACCGGAAGATTGGGCCACAAGAGCTCAAAGCCGGCGCACAGAATAAAGGTGCCAACTAGCGCTGCCGAAAGCGCCCAGGCGGCTGGAACAAGCGGAATGCGATTGACGGTATCCGACATTTCTCACCTCCAGAGTAGGCGTTGTCAAAATACCCCCCTGAGGTATCAACATGGTACCCCATTGGGGTATAGTCAAGCCATGACACCTGAAACTCGGAAGAATGCGCGTACGCGGCTGGCCCGCATTGAAGGGCAGGTCCGTGGCCTTGCACGAATGATCGCCGACGACCGCTATTGCATTGACGTCATCACCCAAACTCAGGCAGTACGTGCTGCCCTGGCGCGCGTGGAACGGCTCGTGCTCCAAGATCACGTCGAGCACTGTGTCGCCGACGCGGTTGCTTCAGGCGATAAGGCCGAACGCGAGCGAAAAATCGAGGAGCTGATCGGCGTCCTAAAGAGGGCCACCTAGCACTCTTACGGAGTGAGCAACCCTTGCCCATCTCAGCTCGGGATGTCCGTTATTGGCACCTAGCGGACCTCAATCGCGAAGCTGACGATGTCTGCTTTCGGGTGTAAAGCGGTCGCCCCTAAATGGCGCTCCTGAGCGGGAGTGACGAAGGGTGCTGATATGAGCTCGGGCGAGCTGTTGAAATAACGGAAGGG
>JARFQY010000029.1 GCA_029287535.1 Filomicrobium sp. | reverse complement strand
TCACCTGATTGTCATTAATACGTGCTGCCGCGAGATCAACGCATCTTCCGGTCACACAGCACGCAGACCTATTGGCTCCGCTCTTCGGCCTGTGCGTTTTTATGCTCTTCCTCGAGCACCAATCTGCGCTGGCTTAACTCGGCCAACTTGGCTTCGGCCGCTTCCCTGGCGACGCGAAGCGTGGAAATCTCAGCCTCCTTTGCGCGGATTTCTGCCTCAACAGCCGCAAGCTGAGCCCGAAATAACAACATCATACTCTGTCGACCCATCGTCGCTCTCCTAAACCTCTCGGCACTTGATGTCGCTCACCGTTCCAAACACACAAGCTGGCCACCTGCCCCAGCCTCACTGTCCTTTCAGCGAAAATACCGAGCTCGATCCCCCCACGGTCGCATTTCTGGGGGGCGAAGCGAAGTGGGAGCTCACCTAACGCTCAGTAACAATCCACCTCAGCCCCGGGCAAGTCTAGTTTCGCCGCTCGCATTTAAGGGGTCAAACAGAGAACCATCGTAGGATCCAGATCCCTTGCCCCAACTTGCCGAGTGAGCGCTTCTCCGTACCGAACGGCACCACGAGGGTGGGGCCACAGAAGCGCAAGTTCGCCCCCTGCCGATCGACGTGCGCAGGTGGGGTCTCGATATCTGGCGTGCCGACTTCACCTCTCGCCGTGCGATGCACTTCGAAGTCCTGCGCTTGGAGGTTGTTTTAGATGAAGATCAGCGCGCGCGTTCTTCCCGCGTCACGGACATCGAACGCCCGCGTCCGTGAGCGCGACGCGGTCCTTAAGGGCCAATGGTCTCTCTCCGCGCCCGATTGGTCCAAGCCTCCACATACCATCGCCTGGGCCGGGTCCGCCAGTCTCAGTCCCCCCGAGCCACCCATGCATCGCCAAAGCGTTGCCTCATGCCGGCGCAGCGTGGCCCTCGGCCGCCCGCACGGCTCTGCCGACCTCCGTCGGACGGGCTCCAGCCACGGCGTTATTTTCGTCTTTAATGATCGTGATCTTCTGCCAAATCTTGTGGCTCAGGTTGGCCGAAATCTGCTCGAGTTCGGTGACCGCGCCAATCACGACACCGTCGCGCGAACTTTGCGCGTAGAGCGTCGCGACCTTGGCCGCCAAGGACAGCATTTCTGAGCAGTAGTCGAGGTAACGCGTCTGCTCGTACGACGTCATCTCGCGCGCAGGGGAAGACCGGGTTCGGTTCCTGACATCGCCTGCCCGACTGGGATCCTTGGTCAGCTGATGCATGTCGATGACGTGCGCAATCGTTCTCAACTCGTGGAGGTATGCAAGCGCCTGATGGCGCTTCCATCGCTGCTCGATCGTGGAAAGGAAAAAGACCGCCGCTCCGCTCAACACCAGCACGTTCATCAACGCCTCAATGCCCTGAACGACACCGAACAAGTTGTCCGTGCTGTGCTTGTATTCGATAATCGTGCCCACGTAGCCAACGATTATTATTCCTGCCACGATGACCGCCACTGCGCCCAACCTCAGCCCGAGATGGGCCTGCTCCAGTCGTTCCACCCGGGCCTTCGTTGTGCGCGCCACATCAACAAGCTCCGCACACACCTTGCTGAGCCCCCGCGCCGGAAAGCGTTCATCGATCCGCGCCTGCAACTGAACGAGCGTCTTGACAATCTGGTCGGGATCTAGCGTGCGGTACGACATGGTCTCCGCCTAATGACCCGCGCGGGCCACCCAAACTGCAGCTCAATCGCCGAGCTATAAAAAAACTGCTCCAGACAGGCGCCCCCAAAGCTGCCCGGGACAGGCAGACCATGGGCACCTGTTTGATCTCAGAGTATAGAATGGTCGCCGCTCAACGAAGCTCTTTGCTCCGTTCACATCGCAACGCCATTTTATGCTATTAGACGCAACAAAACAAATAGTTAACTAGTCGCACGCCTGACAAGAGCGCTGACTATCGTCACTAGCGACAGATGCTTTCCTGTCGCTAGTTCTTATGATTCAGTTGGGGTGGGTTATATGCTTGACAATATTTACGACGGCCTTATCCAAATTGGACAGCAAAGCGACCATATAAAGCAATATTTTCGCGAAGAACATTCGTGGGTGCAAGCTGGTGCACTTGGCGCATTCGCCGCCATTAATTCAATGCGCGTTCTCGCTTATATTCCACAATTAGTAAAGGCGGCCCGCGACAGCAACGGCGCATCGGCCATCTCCTACACCACTTGGGGATTATTTGCGGCTTCCAATATTACCACAATCATTTATGCTCTGATTTGCCTTGGCGATGCTCTGATGGCTATTATTTTTCTGGGCAATGCGATGGCGTGCTCTGCGATAGTAGTGGTTACCTACTTTAAGCGTCGAAATCATCAAGCCCGTCAAGCGCTGGACAAATCGTCGCCGAGTGGCACCTCTGCCGAACGCTACTCGGTTGCATGATCCCGAATGCTCGACGCCAGCGCCCATCTCGGTCTCGAGGCATGCACCGATCCGTGATGATCGACAGCTTGTCTCGAGCCTCCTCCAGGCTGGTGGCACCGCCTAAGCGACTTGTGCAGGAACGCCTTGCGGCACTCTCCAGTCCGACCATGTTGGAGACGTGCGCCACATCAACAGCCTCTGTCGTGGTAGTGACGTAATCAACCGCTCTAGCCTTCCTCAACTGCGGCATTCATCTCAGTCTTGCTGAGCAGCGCCAGCGACGTCCTGATAGCCTTGCCCTCATTTTGGTGTTGCTCCCTTGATGGATTGAGCGATCAAAGCAGCGATCCGGGGGCTCGCGCGAAGCGACAATTGCCGTGGACCTTCAAAAGGTCGACCGTTCTCAGACTTTCCATCCCTGCGCCTTCCTGCTACGTGACGTTGCAGTTCCGAGGTAGTTGCAAGCACTAACATCGGTGCTCCACGTCAAGCGGATCGCCGGGCGGCGATCAACATGCAAAAATCACCCTGGGCTTCATAAAACTGACATGCCACCACGGCTCAATAGGTGTAACTTCATAGCCGTATCTTCCTCGATTGAAGTGGTGGGCAACCATGCTCGTTCCTTTTGGCGTTGGACCAGAGATCCTATGGCAGACCGATCTATTTGCCGATCTTCCGCCCGAAACCGCATCATGGTTGGTAGAGAGGTGCCGCTGGAGAGAAGTTACCTCAGATGACCTGCTCATCGATGGCACCGTCCGTCAACCGCACGGTGTGTTCATTCTGGCCGACGGTCGTGCGGAAGTCTTTCGGAACAAAAATAAAAACGGCAGCTTTGTTTCTCTTGCGAACTTGAACGCCGTCGACTGTTTCGGCGAATTCGCCGCCATCACGGGGGAGCCCGGTTCGGCGAGCGTCCGCTGCACATCGCCGAGCGTCGTCGGCGAGATCCACCCATCCGACTTTGTCGAGCTCTTGAAAGAGCGAACGGTGCTCTCGATCCGGCTTCTGTCCAAGGTCATTCATAAAATGCGCCGAATGGATGAAGCGTTTGAGGCGGCCCATATCCGAAACAGCTCGCGCGAAGCCCTTATCCGTGACGTGCATCGCGATTTGATGGTGAGTTCCCTCTAACCAATGGTTTTTGAAGCGTCCAAATGGCCCACTGCGCCGCCGAACGAACGCTCGGGACACTCATCAACGTATGCGTGCCCTCTCTGCTCCGGCTCGCTCCCGTTAATCTCGCCGCTTTGCGCCCGAGGATAATAAGGACGCCAAGGACGCGAAGCCGGAATGGCACAATGCGGCCATGCGCATGAACCGCTTAGGCCCGAATCCCCAGCGCATGAAGAAGAGCACAATCACACGGCGGTCAACTGCCAGTTGCCTCTGCCGAGGTCCGCAAATGCGCTAGGGCACATCGCCAAGCGCCGCTATATATTAGCGCGGGATCAGCCAACGGATCTTCGACGGCGACGCGCCTCCAGCTGTTTATACCACTTCTCATAATCCGCGCCACACGTCGCCTTGAGGCGATATCCGATGCCCCGCACGCTAGCAACTGGATCAGGTGCGCGTTGCAGCTTTAGAGCATTTCTCAAGCGATGGACCTTTACGTCCACCGTCCGAAGGTCGATAGACGGCTCATCAGGCCACACCAAGCTGCGGAGCTCCTCGCGACTAAATGTCCGCTCTGGATTTTGAACCAACAGTCTCAGAATAATAAACTCGCGAGCGCCAATACGCAAAACACGCCCGTTTCGCTTGGCAAGCCCGCCCTCTTGATCGAGACTAATGCCGGCAACAATTTCCTGCGCTCGTGTCGCAACGCGCGCCGACGCTCTTCTCAGATCATTGCTAGCGCCATTTGTGCCGGACGTCTCGCTTTTCATGAGGCTTCATAAACGGCTGTCTTAAACTACAGAGGTGTTGGAGCGTTCACCGAAAACATAACCGGCGCCGCGGACTGTACGGATCGGGTCGGGTTCACGCCCGCGGACGAGGGCCTTGCGCAGCCGACCGATATGAACGTCAACCGTGCGCTCGTCGACAAACGAGTTGCGGCCCCATACGGCGTCCAGCAATTGGGTACGCGACAGAACCCGCCCCCTGCTCTCCATCAGGAACTCGAGCAGTCGAAACTCGGTGGGTCCGACGCGCACGTCTCGCTGCCCGCGCTTCACGCGGTGAGCAGCGCGATCGAGTTCGATGTCCTTGAACTGCAGGACGTCGGCGACGCGTTCTGGGGCCGCGCGGCGCAATATGGCGTTTACACGCGCCAGCAACTCGGGCAGCGAGAAGGGCTTCACGACGTAGTCGTCGGCGCCGGTGGACAGGCCGCGAATGCGATCGCTTTCCTCCCCCCGCGCCGTCAGCATCAGAACCGGCATGG
>JARFQY010000342.1 GCA_029287535.1 Filomicrobium sp. | reverse complement strand
CCCATGACAGCGCCGGCAGCCAACGCACTGTTCGGCGCGATATCGAACCCGAGCGAAATACCCAGCTGGCGCATGGCTGGAGCCACGGTCAAGACGGCGAAGAAGCCATAAACCACCGTTGGAATGCCGGCGAGAATTTCGAGGACCGGCTTGATGACAGCACGGACCTTCGGCGACGCGTACTCGCTTAGGTAGATTGCCGAGTAGAGCCCGATCGGGGTCGCGACGGCCATTGCGATAACAGCAATCAGTAGTGTCCCAACGAAAACGGGAATTGCACCAAATGCGCCGCCTGCCGAGGCCTGGTCGGCCCGCATCGCGATTTGGGGCTCCCAGTTGAGTCCGAAGAGGAACTCGTGCACCGAAACCATGGAAAAGAAGCGAAGGGACTCGTAGAGCAGCGACAGGACAATGCCGAGCGTGGTCAGGATCGCGATTACCGAACAAGCGATCATGAAGACCGTTACGATGCTCTCGAAGTGATTGCGCGCCATGAAGCGAGGGGCCAGCCTGCTTCGCGCAACAATGAGGCCCAGTATCGCTACGGCGAGGGCCAGGGCGACCATCGACCACTGCGCGGTTCCCTGCCAACGATTGTAGCGGTCCGCCGCGTCGATAACAGTTTGGTCCGGCGTGCCGAAAATGTTGCCCTTCGCGACAGACTTGATCTCACTCAGGAGGAGATCGACCTGCCCCTGTTCGAGCCCCCGCAGTTTATCGGCGGGGAGGCTGCCGAGCAGTAACCAGTCCACGACCGAGCCTTGAAAGAGTAGCCATAGCAGCACCAGCAGCAGCGCCGGGATGCCAGTCCAGGCAGCGACGTACGCGCCGTGGTAACCGGCCAGCGAATGCTGCTGCACGCCGGCGGTTTGCGTTGCGAAAGACCGCGCTCGGACGAAGCCGAGCATGTATCCGGCAGCCGTGACAACCAGAAGCGCGATAAAAATGTAGGATACCATGCTTCAAGCCTTGCTGGCGTGGCGCGGGAGAACCAAGCTGCGGCCAGATGACGTGCTGCTTGGCTACAGAACGCAGTGGGGTGACCCGCTGGAGTTCGCGCGGGTCACCGCCACAGCCAAGACCCTTCGTTAGGTCTTCGCGTCCATCTTCTTGCCCTTCAAGGTCTCGGTCTGGGTCGACTTCAACTTATCGTCAGGGAGGACAACCAGGCCACGTTCAGAGAGGTAACCACCTGCTCCCATCGCAGCGTCGCTGACATACTCTTTAATGAACTCTTCCATGCCCTTGATGACGTTTCGATGGGCGTTCTTGATATAGATGAAGAGCGGTCGTGAGATGCCGTACGAGCCATCACCAATCGTTTCCATGGACGGCTCAACGCCACCCACCTGCAACGGTTGCAGCTTGTCCTGGTTTTCATACAGGAACGAGTAGCCGAATATGCCAACAGCGTTCGGGTCGGCAACGAGGCGCTGAACGATCAGGTTGTCGTTCTCGCCAGCCTCTATGAACGGCCCGTCCTGGCGCATCGCCGAGCAGGTCGTTTTCACGGCCTTCTTGAAGGCTTTCGAATCCTTTTTCTTCAGATCCTTGAAGTAGGCTAGGTCTTCACAGCCTTCTTGCATCGCCAGTTCTACGAACGCGTCGCGTGTGCCAGAGGTCGGCGGCGGACCGTAGGCGACAATGTCGATGGCCGGCAACGTCTTGTCGATATCGGACCACTTCTTGTAGGGGTTCTTGACCAACTTACCATCGACGGGAACCTCGGCGGCGAGGGCCTGGTAGATCTGAGGCTTCGACAGATTGAATTTCTTGCCCTTCCGCGAGTTGGCGATTGACAGACCGTCGTAGCCCAGCAGCACCTCGGTGACGTCCGTCACGCCATTCTTCTGGCAGAGTTCGTACTCAGAAGCCTTCATGGCGCGAGAGGCACCGGTGATGTCCGGATGCTGTTCGCCGATACCCTGACAGAAAATTTTCATACCGCCGCCGGTGCCCGTCGATTCAACTGTCGGCGCCGTGCCGCCTTTGTTGGCAAATTCTTCAGCGACGGCCTGAGTGTACGGAAAAACTGTCGAAGATCCGACGATCTTGATCTCGCGTGCGCTGGATGTACCCGCAAACGCGGACAGGCTCACCGCTGCAACGGCGGTCGCCATCATAAGACGATATTTCACTCGACTAACTCCATGACATCCTGACTGGAACAATGCGCCGATCAGACCGATGTGTCGCCGACGCCGTTGACGCCATCGAGGAGTAGCGAACAAGCGCAACAATTTGATGACATCCTAATATGCTGAAATAAATAGTTTTTTTTGGGATAAGCCAGTCAATTTCCAGAATGGAGTTGCCCCTCGTCAGACACCCCGACCACCTGCGTGGGCACACCTAAAGTCAGCTGGCGTGCGGTTCCGCAGCCACGAACTTGGGGGCACAATGCCCGTCTGGGTCAGATCACGCGCCATCAATCGATCGCCGTCGCGCAGATCCTCCACCACGTTTCTATAGGTGTGCCGATGGCTCGTGGGCTTCCCCGACGGAATTTTCTGGGCGTCTATAGCGTGCCATCTAATTGGCGGTTAGGAGGGCAGGCGATGGCACAGGGTCGGCAAACGGAGATCGATCGCGATCTTTGCACATCGGCGGACCAGCTCATGAGCTAGATTGAACATCGCGTTGAGCACAAGGAGCTGGGCTGCTCCGTCAAAGCCAGTACCCTGAAGCATGACGGCCTTTCCGTCTGTCTTGCCTTGCGACTTCACTACATAAAATGTTGCATCATATCAATTGGCTATCGGGTTTCCTCGAATAATTTCTTCAACAGAGCAGGCCGGATGGCCACGGTGGTCGCGCGAGGCAGTATCCGCTCATCGGCTCATGTGTATTGGTTGTGCGCGCACATTTTCTCGGTCGATCTCGTAGCTCGCATCAGGAGGGAAGCCCGGTCGCGGGTTTCGCTGGAAAGATCGATTCGCGGCGTCGCAAGCGGATCATGAGCTTAAACGGCATATCGCTTTGAGGACGCGTCCGCTCCCAAATCGGCGGTTCTCCCTTTCCAATCGCATCGATACCCGCCCGCTTGGACGCGAAACGCCTCAGGCATGCTGGTGCTCCGGACTAGCGTTTCGCAAAACAAACCCAATTTACCTTCAGAGGTCCTGATGCGCCCGCCTGGCCGAACTCGGCGCGTCGTCTGGCGTTGAAAGCGAAGGTGGGGGGGTGGCATCTATCGACGTGGCGCATGGGGCAAACGTGCGTCCTCAGGAGGCCCGCCACAAAACAAACCCAATTTGTCTTCGGAAAACGCTGCGCGACGAGGGCCCGAGATCGCCGCCTGACACAAAGGAAAACGCCTCCAGCGAACCCGGTGCAGTTCAGTGCTCTGATCGTGATCGCCTTCGACGCCTTGTTGACAGGGGTAACGCGCTTGCTGTGAACGTCCCGGTGCAAACAAACCCAATTTGCCGTTGCGCGCATGCGCTCGACCATCGATCTGGAACCTCTATGAGGCCACTGAACAAAATTTTTGGCTTGGTCAGCGAGCGAACCAGTAAGGCAGAGGGTATTTGCTCTTTTCGATGCTCAATTCGGCCATGCAGGCATGGCGACGCTCGATGTAGCGCTTCGCAAAATGAAGCCAGGTGCGGGGAACTTCGAGGCGGCGACTCTCCTCGTAATAACCGACGACCATGAACGACAGGGTCTGCGCCGCAACAGCGCAATTACCGCCGAGACGTTGGAATTCTGGTGAGCGCGACATTGCGAACAGGCGCTTGCCCCGGCGCTGAACATGGGCCGTCGTGACGCGAAACTCGTAATCCTTCATGGCGCGCTTCTCAAGCTCGTACAGAGAGCCCCAGACGGCGGCGCCAGCTAGGTTGTCACTCGCCAATACCGGCCCAACCCAGCAGGCAAGCAAAAATGATGCTGCCACGGATATTTTTGACTTAAAAAGCATGTCCGCAACTCCTCAAAAGGGTGCGCAATTATTAAAGTATGACAGATTCGTGACGTCGCGTCGCGTGCAACGAACTCGGGCACCAACAGCGCTTTCGCTGCGGCGTTCGGGACGGAAACAACCGAAGTTCGTCGAGCTTGGCGAGGCTCAGCTTGGCCTGAAACGGCACACCATTGCGTTGCGCACCAAATCTCCTCTTGTTCAAAGAAATCGAACAACAGTAGTTGGGCGCTGGCGCAGCAACCTGACGGGGCCGGCTGTGAT
>JARFQY010000316.1 GCA_029287535.1 Filomicrobium sp. | reverse complement strand
GGAACGCCGGTGACCCTCTCGGTCTCTTCCGGCCCCCACTTCTTCACTTCCTCACGGATCTGGTCCATCCCCCAGACGCGCTGGCGGATATATTCCTTGTCCTCCCAGCCGTTCTCGAAGATGTGCCACAGGATGCCCCAGATCAGCGCCACGTCGGTGCCGGGACGGAAACGGACATACTCCGTCGCGTGCGCCGCGGTCCGCGTGAAGCGTGGGTCACAAACAATCAGCGCGGCGTTGTTCTGCTCCTTCGCCTTGAGGATGTGCTGCAGCGCCACCGGATGAGCTTCCGTCGGGTTGGACCCGATCAGGATCATCGAGCGCGACTTGTGGATGTCGTTGTAGGAGTTCGTCATCGCGCCATAGCCCCAGGTGTTGGCAACACCCGCGACCGTGGTCGAGTGACAGATCCGCGCCTGGTGGTCGACGTTATTCGTCCCCCAGAACGCGGCAAACTTCCGGAACAGGTAGGCCTGTTCGTTGTTGTGCTTGGCCGATCCAAGCCAGTAGACCGAATCCGGTCCCGACTGCTTGCGGATCTCCATCATCTTATCGCCGATCTCGTTGATGGCGGTTTCCCACGAAACCTTCTTCCATTTCCCATCGACCAGCTTCATTGGATACTTGAGGCGCCGCTCGCCGTGAGCGTGCTCGCGCACCGCAGCCCCCTTGGCGCAATGTGCGCCGAGATTGAAAGGACTGTCGAAGCCGGGCTCCTGGCCAACCCACACCCCACCCTGCACTTCGGCAAGCACCGTGCAGCCGACCGAGCAGTGCGTGCACACCGACTTCTTGATTTCGATTTTGCCCTTGGGCGCCGCGTCGGCGGCTTCAGCGCGCCGCACACGCCCCCCCGTGGCCGTCGCGACGGCCGTCAGGCCACCGACCGCGAGGCCGGAATTACGTAAGAACGAACGTCGATCGATAGTCGCGTTGCCGCGCTCATTGACGGACGATGCCAACCGGGGGCCTTCCGCAACCCCGCGCACCTTCTTCCTGAGCATGAGCTTCCTCCAGATTTGAACCCGTCGCCCGAATGGCCTTGGCAACATGCCGGGCGATCACCTCGAAGTTCCGCGCAAGCCTGACGGCCGGCCGGTCCTCAGAAGCGTGCGAGGTCGTAGTAACGCTTGACGTGCGCCGTCTCGTGATACCGGCCTTCGTCGCGCGCCTTGTCTTCCTCGGCCTGCGCCAACGTCGGTGCCACCACCGCCGCCCCGCCGAGAACCGCCCCGGCACTTGCAAGCTTGAGGAATCCGCGCCGGTCCGCCTGGACCTGCTCTTTTTCCTTGGACATGCCTTCTCCCTTCTTCTGCGCGAGGGGCCGAATGCAACCCTCGCCTCCTCCACCACCGTTCACTCGGCCTCCACATCTCCCCCGAACGCGAAGCCCTGGGCCTCGATCTCCAGAAAGCGCAAGGCCACGTCGGCCAGTGATGCATAGAGCACGGACGACGACGCCCCGGCGAGATCCCGGAAAAACACCGGCATCCACGACACGACGTGGGCATCGAAGAATTGCTTTTGGGCGGCCAGCGAATGAGCCTGACCGAATCGGCCATCGATCAGGCCCGCCATCGTCTCGAGGATGGCGGCGACATGATCTTCGGGCTCGGAAACGTCCTCGCGGGGCACGATGCCGAACTGGGCCATGTCTTCTTTCAGCCTGGCCAGCGGCTTTTCGTGCAGGAACCCTGTCAGGTAGTAGGAACCGAACGGCAACAACTCACCGCGCCCGACGCCGATGAACAGGTCTCCGTATTCATCATCCGCCGCCACCTGATCACAGCGCCCAGCGACCAGCGCGAACCGGTCGATCGCCTGCCCAAGCGCCGTCTCGCCGCCCGTCAGCCCGGCCGCCACCTGTAACCGCTCCGCCGTCGGCGGCTCGGACAGGAACTGCGCCAGTAGATCGTAGAACTGCGCACGCAGCCGATCTTCTTCTGGCAGTCCGTCGGATGCCCCCGTAATCTGGGAAAGGGTCGTCATTTAGTGGCGCTTCCAGCCTTCGCCTTCTTATATATTCCATGTACTAAGTCACGCTGGAGCCTGTTTGTAAACATATTGATGCTCTGGCACGCAGAGCTGAACTGTTCGGCTGGGCGTGCACGGACAGTATCTCATGGTTTCGTCTGTTTTCTGGGGTATCGATGCCGTATCCTAGGCAGCGATATCGCCTATTCCACGATGTCGGTGGTTTACACCGGACAGCTAACCCATTGATCGCTAATGATGGATTCTGACTTGGTTTACACCTAAGCCATTGTTTTCGTTGACCTAACTTCTGCCTCTTAATCAGCGGGTCCAAGGTTCGAGTCCTTGTACACCCACCAATAAATTCAATGACTTACGAATAGTGTGAGATGTCGCTCCGCTCGGCCGTGTCCCATGCGTGGCCGATCTCGGTGCCATGGGTGCGTGCGAGGCAGCTGCGCTTGAGTTGCATGCACTTCACGATCAGCGTCGAGCCGGAACTGCTCATGATCGCCTCTTCGACGTCCCTGTTCCCCGCGTAACAGCGAGGCCGGGCCACTCGCCCTACTCTCCTTCCCATGAGGTGCGGTGCCTCATGATGATGGAAGGAGGAACCGATGTACCCGTTGTTCAGCACAATCGCGAATGGCACCGTTCAGATCTGGGCAGCAGCGCTCTGCATGGCAACCGCTACGGTGCATGTGCCGCCGCCGCGCAGGAAACGGCGCGATGCGCAACTCGACAGCAGTACGCTGAAGGATATCGGCGTCGAACCGGGCTCGATTACCTGGCTGTGATTTGTCGATGGATCGGCTTCAGAGCGAAGCGCGGCATCCGTACGCCCAACAGTTGCGGACGCCACCCTGCGCTGCCAGATGACGCAGGGACAGGAAGGCCGCGGGCCACGGACCGACATCTTCCGGCAAATTGTCTGCGCTACCAGCGAATAACGCGGTTGTAGTACGGCACGCGGATATGCACTCGACGGCGCTTCGTGTTGACGTCAACGGCCGTGTAGGGCGCTCGCACCCGGACCTTGGTTCGCTCACGATGATGGTGGTGTTTGTCGCTGGTGGCGCCGTAGTAATGCCGTGTGGATTTGTGCGCCGACGCGGAGACGGCAAGCGTCAATGGCAAGCCGCCTAGCAGCAGTGTCGCTACAGCGATGCGTGTAATTCGCATTGGATGCTCCGTAAGCCACATACGGTCACTAACGCGACGCTGAGCAACCCAAGTTGTATTGTCAATGCAGTTGAGCCGAACGTCGCACGCCCCTGGAAGGCCAGAGGCTGCACTCAGTAGGGCGCCCGCGTCCCCAATAGTCGGCCTGCGAAGCACCCTCACGGTCCCTTTTTCTTCGATGGCGCGGGCGGCACTGGAACGGGAGCCCGGTTTGGCAGCTTCGCCTCATTGGTCGTAATGCGAGCTTTGTCAGCCGCAATCTTCGACTGCATCCCGTGCAAGCGACCTTTGACAATGTAGCAGTCGGTACGTTCCCGACCCGCTGGGATATTCGCGCAATCAATCTCGGCGGATGCGACATTGCACATCGGCGCAAGCGCTAGCATCGCTATAACAATACGTATCTGCATCATGACTCTCGCAACTCACTTAGTCGACGTCACGGCGTCGGGCGCCAGGTGCTTTCACGCCAATTCAGTCGCTTCGCCTGAGTTTTCGGTTGGACCTGCCGCGTAATGTCAGCTGCTGAAGGTCGAGCCGACGCTACCTCAGCACAAGGCATTGCTGACCGCCGCCCCGCATCGATCCTAGAAACCTGGTCATCGTTGATGACATGAATAGTCTGCAAAGCAGCGGTCATCAACGAGCCTGCAGGGCCACCGCTGTAGTCGCCGAGGTGGCATGACAGCAGTACCCTCAGAAGCGGAAAGTTGGCGTTCTTCGGCCTTGGGCCCTTTGAGACGTTCGTGAGGCAGCGATCCTGTCGCCGTCGAACAAGAGACGCCGCCGTCAGGGAGCTGCCCATGGCGACAAAGACCGGCGGCGCTTCTCACCTTCTGTGCTAGTTTGCGTCCCCCTCATGTGCCGACGGTGGCCAGCGTTGTCGCCTTGATGTCGTAGCTCGATGCCAGGGAGTGCATTTATGCGCGAATTGGAGCTGAGTAGGGTTTTCACCCTCATAGAGCCAGGGCCAGTTGTCCTCGTGACGACCCGAGACGAAACCAGGAATAACATCATGACCATCTCGTGGACCATGGTGCTGGACTTCACGCCGATGCTCGCGATCACCACGGGTGCATGGAACCACTGGGCGTTGGTTGGCCCAATGCGTGCTCGACGTCTGATGGCTCGCGGCCAGCTTTGAAACGAAGAGGTAGTATCACTGCGCGGCAGAATGAGTGATTGGTCAGGCGATGCCGCTTGAGCGAATTGCGTCTTCGGCAGCAGAACTCAGCGCACGGCGGTTCAGGTGACGCACCACTGCTCAGGGAATTCTGGTAGCGGTATGGTGTCGGGATTGTCCGATCAGCACCGCCAGTTCCGCCGAGGCGCGCCGCTTGCGAAGGGCCGGCATTACCATCGAAAGGAGAGCCGAACGTGAACCTCGATGCGGTTGCCTTCGGTGTGCCGTTGAGGGACCTTCTGCTCTTCTTTGGCATCGGGCTCGCCGCTCAATGTGTCGATGGCGCACTCGGGATGGCCTACAAGGTAACATCTTCCTCCCTGCTGTTGAGCCTCGGTGTGCCACCCGCTGTGGTCAGCGCCTCGGTGCATACCGCCAGCATCGTCACCAGTGGTGTTTCCGGATACGCGCACTGGCGCCTCGGCAATATAGATTATCAACTGTTACGACGGCTGCTCTTACCCGGTATTATAGGTGGGGTCTTGGGCGGGATGGTGCTCAGCAACCTGCCGGCAGAGAGCATTCGACCATGGGTCGCAGGCTATTTGATGCTGCTCGGCGTATTTATTCTCTATCGAGCACTCAAGGGTGCGCATAACGGGCATGGTGACGTCAAAGGCGTCGAGCCAGTTGCCTTCTTTGGTGGTCTTCTGGACGCCGTCGGTGGTGGCGGCTGGGGACCGATTGTGACAACAACGCTGGTCGGTCATGGCGTGCCGCCGCGCGCTGCGATCGCATCGGTCAATGCGGCCGAATTCTTCGTCTCGGCAGCAATCGCGGCTGTGATTATTGTTGCGAGCTCGCCGCTGTGGCCAGCTGTCGCCGCTCTGGTCGCAGGTGGTACTCTTGCAGCGCCTTTCGCCGCCATGGCCACAAAG
>JARFQY010000360.1 GCA_029287535.1 Filomicrobium sp. | reverse complement strand
CGCGCCGATCGTGGTGCGGGAAGCAGTTGGAACAACGCTGCCACATCTGCATGAGCCGGCACTGGAGATGATGGCCGTCGGTTGGTCGGAGGTGCGTGGGCTGGACGACACGCTGGCTGAGCTGCGAGGCCTGCCGCTGATCAACGACGTAGCGCGCTAACGTCGCCTTCTTTTTGGGTGGCGCTAACCGAGGCCTGGCTGCGCATGCCTGTGCTTCGTCACCCGGCAGGAATTCAAGGGACGAGGGGCCGGACGCGCCTTTCAGCTCGCGTTCTTCGGCACGCGGGCTTCGTTTCGCCAGTTCTGCGAAAGTCGCCAGTGACCGCATCCGCCGATGGGAAACGGCTGCATACTGGCTGATATTCTTGTCGCTACGCCAGTTGATCGTGCCTCGCCCAGGAGCAGCGGAGGATCACGGCGCAGCCTTGCGATCCGCGTCATGCCGGCTTGAAACGCCCGTTGATTTTCAGACGCCTTCTTCCCTGACTTCGATTAAAGGGGGCCATTATAAGCCAAGGGCCCAACATACGCGCGTGAAGCCGGGGCGGCGCGTCGCCTTCAGGCTCGGATTCTCCATTCTGCGTCTGGACAGCCAGCACGAGTCGTGTTGGTCTATGATTCGTTGTTCAAGCGACGCCGTAATCGAGCACTCAAGAAGGGGTGTTGTCGGATGGAAATGCTGGTAATAGCCGTCGCAGTGGCAGGTTACTTCTTTGCCACTCGAACTAAATTCTCCGAAGGCCAGCCGGACGGTGAAAAGGCTTTCGACAAACTTGGCCATCGTTGAATCGGCGAGCGATGGGTCATTCGAATTGCCGGCCACCAGGACGACCAGGTGGGCGACCGGCGACACTGTTGTCGCGGCTGGTGCGGCGCACGCAGTCGCGCAGGGTATCGATGACTTCCGAGGCGCCTTGCAATTGAAGCGTCTTGCTGCCGCGCTGCGTCGCGAAGACCAGCCGGGCCGTTCGTCTGAGAGACGCAACGGCAGACTCCGAGAGCTCCGGGGAGAGGAACGCCAGCCCGTTGGGAAGTACCTCGGCTATGCCTCGATAAATCGACCTGCCATTGGCGATCAGGTCAACGCCGTACTCCTCGCCGGCTTCGAATGGTCGTGAAGGCCGGCTGAAGAGCATCTCCCAGGTGCCATCAAACGAATGGGCCAGACCCAGTCGCCACCGGCTCGGAACCGGCGGAATAGGCTTCGAATGCGTCGCCGCCGATCGTGCGGAGTACGGCTTCGGCGATGATCGAACGCGCGGAGTTGTGCGTCCACAGGAACAGTATCCGGTAGGTATCGCGAGCCATCGGGGACCTCGTTTTGTCGATAGTCGCAGACATAATGAAAAGACGAGACGTCGACAATCCTCCTTCCGAGCCATCCTTCCTGCCGTCCTTCTGGTGAGAAAGAGTTAGCCCCCGCGGCCAGCGCCGCCATCGGCGGCAACGAGCGCGGCCTCGGTAGCCCCCTCCATCGCGCCGATCGCAACCAGGCGCGCGCGTATGTCGCTTTTCGAGAGGCGCTCGAATGGCACGTTGATCAGCGCCGTCACACGGTGCATCAGCCGGCGGTAGGTATCTTTGAGCGCCTCGCCCATTTGTTCGCGCGCGCTCCCAATCTTGCCGAGGCTTGGTACGCCCCAATGCACGGAGACGGGATGTCCGGGCAAACTCGGGCAGGCCTCTCCAGCAGCTCGATCACAGAGTGTGATGACAAAGTCCATGACCGGTGCCCCGGGCTCAGCAAATTTGTCCCATGACTTCGGGCGGAGGCCTGCAGTGTCGTAACCGAGACCATCGAGGAGGTCGATGGCGGCTGAGTTCGCACGGCGGGCAGGCACACTGCCGCCGGAGAAGGCACGGAATCGGCCTGCTCCCTCACGCGCGAGGATAGCCTCGGCAATCAGCGATCGGGCGGAATTTCCGGAGCACAGGAACAGGACGTTATATACAGCGTCTTCGGCGACGGGCGCGCGGGGTCGCTTGCTGGGATAGGCGGGTGAGCCTGCGGACCTCACCCTGCCCCGCCCTTCAACGCAGCGCGCGATGTCGAGGAAAGCTGCCGCATCGGAAAAGCGGTTGGGGTCAGCTGCAAAGATGATCGAGCGACCCCGACGGTGGGAGCAGACCAGGCCGGCTGCCTCAAGCGCGCGCAGGTGCGTCGAGAGCGTGTTATGCGGCACTGAGAGAAGCCGGGATATGTCGCCGGCCGCTAGCCCGAACGGGTGATAGCGTAGCAGTAGACGGTATGCCTCTAGGCGTGTTTCTTGCGCGAGTGCGGCAAATATAGTGGCAATCTCGCGGGCAGTTGGCGGACTTGACATGCGGCGCAGACCACAACGGAGCGGTTATTTGTCGAGAACGGTCGACAGATCTTGGCGCGCTTGCCTGCGTTGTCAATCGGCCCACGGATGAGCCGGCCGTATGCTTATCAGCTTTCGGCTTGCTCGCCTCGGCAGCGGACATCGTCGGCTGCGCCGGCGTGCTTTCAACCGCGGCCAGCCGACGACTGCAATTGGGATGTTGCGACCGTCGACGAAATCGACACGTCCAGAGCCAGCCGATATTCGCTGCCCCTTCAGGTCAGGACCATCCAAACCACGTCGGCATGCCTGGTCTACCTTCAGAAGCGTAAAGTCGGCGCTCTTTGCCTTGGGGCTGGAATTGTTGCTGTCGACGGACTGGATGGATTCCCGCGCTGATCACCGCTAGGCTTCCCACCTGGGAGGAGCGCAATGGAACGCCGACTCGCGGCCATCCTAGTGACTGATATGGTCGGCTACTCACGGCTCAGGGGGCTCGATGAGGAGGGGACGATTGTGCGTCAAAGGACGCACAGGAACGAAGTATTTGACCCGAGGGTTGCTCAGCACGGCGGGCGTATCTTCAAGACCACAGGCGACGGCATGTTGGTCGAATTCCCAAGCGTCGTAGATGCCGTGAAGTGTGCCATGGCAATACAAACGGAGTTGAATGGGTGTGACGCCGACGTTAGCGAGGATCGGCGCATCCGATACCGAATTGGGATCAGTCTCGGCGACATTGTCATTGATGGTGACGACATTCTAGGAGATGGCGTCAACGTTGCGGCCCGCCTCGAAGGCCTTGCCGAACCGGGCGGCGTCTGCATATCAGGCACTGTCTATGACCACCTCGCCGGCAAGGTGGATGGCGCTTTTGAGGATGCTGGTGAACAGACATTCAAGAATGTGCCTCGACCAGTGCGGTGCTGGCACTGGAGGTCAAGTCAGCCGGCAGTCGGAGCCACAAACTCCAACTGCGCACTGCCTCTCCCCGACAAGCCATCGATCGCGGTCCTGCCATTCAATAATATCAGCGGGGATTCTGACCAGGAATACTTTGCAGATGGCATCAGCGACGACATCATCACCGACCTCTCCAAGATTTCCGGCCTGTTCGTCATCGCTCGAAAGTCAACATTTATCTATAAGGGCCGGGCTGCGGACATCAAACAGGTGGCCCGCGAGCTTGGTGTCCGTTACGTCGTGGAAGGCAGCGTTCGCAAAGGCGGCGCAAAAGTTCGAATTAATGCCCAGTTGGTAGACGCAGCGACCGCCAACCACTTGTGGGCAGAACGCTATGACGGTGAGTTGCAGGACATCTTCAGCCTTCAGGATCAAATCACGGAAAGCATTGTTGCAACGCTCGCGGTGACCCTGACGCGGACCGAGCAAGATCGTGCAATGCGCAAGGAAGTCGGCAACCTCCGGGCTTACGATTATGTATTGCGGGGCAATGCCTATCATCACCTCATGACAAAGGACGACAACGTCAGGGCTAAAGAGAACTTCGAGCACGCGATCAAAATCGATCCCGAGTATGCGCCTGCATATGCGGGGCTGGCATGGGTGCTTGTCCATGATTTCAACCAATGGGGCGCCAACTCGGAGGTCTTAGATCAGGCTCTGGAATACGCCAAAAGGGCTGTCCGCCTGGACGATTCCCTCGCCAAGGCCCACATGGTCTTCGGCGACGTGTACCTCTGGACAAAACAGAACGACCAAGCTGTTAGCGAGGGGCTAAAGGCAATCTCGCTTGAGCCCAGCTACGCTGATGGCTACTTCGCGCTTGGTGTATTTCTGCGCTATGCAGGGCGGCCGAAAGAAGCGCTGGAGGAACATGAGAAAGCTCTGCGCTTTAACCCGATGTACGGACACCGCCTTTATTACCTTACGTTGGGCCATACCTATTTCATGTTGAAGCAATACGACGCGGCATTGGCGGCGGCCCATCAGGCTGCGAGCCATGGTAGCGATCACTTCTCAATCCACCGATCTTTTGCCATGGCATACGCCCAACTGGGATGTGAGGACGAAGCGCGTCGACATGCTGAACAGGTTTTGAGAATCAATCCAAATTTCTCGATACAAGCCTGGGCGCAACGCTTGCCATATAAGTCTAAGTCCGATCTCGACCACTTCATTGATGGAATGCGAAAGGCCGGTTTGCCTGAATGACGCGGTCAGAGGATCGTATGGCGTGGCCTACGGTCGAAGCGCATCCAACTCCGGACATACGGTCTAGTCAACTCGTCGACCATCGATCCGCCGATGACGGCTTATGGGATGTTGCGTCGATGTGCTTGATCGACGCTATGCAGAGAAGCCGACGCTCGCTGCCCCATGAGGCCGGCACCATCGAAGACACGTCGACATGGCTGGCCTGCCTTCAGAAGCGGAAAGTCGGTGATGATCGGCTTGGGCCAAAAGCGTCATATATTGAGCAAGGGCCGACTCGCACTGGTGCAATCTCTATCGCCGGCCAACAATCTTTCCTCAGTTGATGAATCGCGGCATCAGCAGACGTGGCAGCGCCAGGATCAAATCCGGGAACAGGATGATGAACAAGAGAACGCCCAGCATCGGCAACAGTATGACGAGCACGTCCCGCAACGCCTCCACGAGCCGTATGCCGCCGAGAGCGCTGGCGATCAGCAGGCACAGCCCGTAGGGCGGCGTGACGAGGCCAAAGGCCAGCGAGACAACGCCGATGATGCCGAAGTGGACAGGGTGGATGCCGGCCGCTGTCGCCATAGGGAACAGAACGGTGCCGAGGATGATGATCGCCGGAATGGCGTCGATGAACATGCCTACGATCAGGAACGAGGCGGCGACGATCAGCCCAGTCTCAATTGGGCCGGCGCCCCACGTCGCCATCACGTCGACGATCGCCTTGGGGATCTTGAAGTAGGCCAGGATCCATCCGAACGCCGAAGCGGTGCCGATGCAGAACAGCGAGATCGCAGCAAAACGTGCCGAATCGTAGAGCACGCCGGGCAGTTGCATGAACGTGAGGGTCCGGTAGACGAAGAGCCCGATGATGAGAGTGTAGGCCACCGCGACAACAGAGGCTTCTGTTGGTGTGAATAACCCTCCCACGATGCCGCCGACGATTATGAGCGGCGTCATCAGGGCGAAGAACGCGCTGGCGAAGGCGCTGCGAAGCTCGGAAAAGTCGGCGCGGGCGTAAACCGGATAACCGCGGCGGCGGGCGTAGATGTGCACGATTGCCATCAGTGACAGCGTGATCAGCAGGCCCGGCACGACGCCTGCCAGGAATAACGCGCCGATCGAGACCGACATCAAACCGCCCCACACGACCATCAGTATACTCGGGGGAATGATGACGCCCATGACCGACGAGCAGGCAGTGATGGCGACCGAGAAGCTGGCGTCGTAGCCCTGCTTCTTCATCTGCGGGATCAGCAGCGACCCGATTCCGGCCGCATCGGCGGTCGACGATCCGGAAATGCCCGCAAACATCATAGATACGACTACATTGATGTGGCCGAGCCCGCCGGGCAGGTGGCCAACAAGTGCTTTGGCAAGGTCGATCAGACGCTGAGTGATGCCCGCCGAATTCATCAGGTTGGCGGCCAGAAGAAAAAACGGGACGGCCAACAGAATGAATGAATTGTAAGACAGAAACATCTGGTCGAATAGGATACTCGGTGTCAGGCGCGGCGAGATGAAGAAGACGGGAATGCAGGCAAGCCCGAGCGCGAAGGCGACGGGGATGCGCAGGATGACGAGGACGGCGAACGTGCCGAACAGGATGGCTGCAGCTTCTGCGGGCGACATCAATTGCCCTCCGTCAAAACTGGTTGCCGGCCGGTCATGATCGCGAAGTCCTCAACAAGCTTCTCGATGAGAAACAGCGTCCACACGGCACCCGCGAGCGGCCAAGCGATGTAGATCGACAGCATCGGCAGTTCGGCGATTTCGGAAGTCTGGATCGAGCCTTCCTTGGCGAACTCTATGCCGTACCAGATGAAGCACAGCGAGAAGACGAACATCACGACATGCACAACGAGCCGCGACAGGCCTTCGCTGATATTGCTGTTGGGTTGCGGAAGCAGGTCGACGTGGAAATGCGTGCCGTGGCGCACCGCGATCATAGCCCCGACCATGATGACCCAGATGAAGCAGAAGCGGGCAACCTCTTCCGTCCAGATGTAGCGCGGCACGAACGGCAGATAGCGGGCGAGGATCTGGAGCATCACCGGCACCAGCAGCAATGCGAACAGCACCGTCATGATCCAGCGCAGCACGCGCTCGATCCAGTCCATGGTTGTCTTCATCGCGCGCGTCGATCCTGCTGCTGTTGGAAGAGGTCTGGAAAGCTGGCTCGAGACGAGAGGCGACGGTAAATGGCGACAGCGGGTCGACAAGCCGAACCGCCGTCGCCCTATGACCGGCGAGTTGGCACAGCGAGCCCCCTGCGCCGTTCAAACTCGATCTCGCACAGGCGCTATTTGATACTCATGATCTGTTCGAGTACGTCGGTCGCGCCGAGTTCGGCCGCGTAGGCCTTCTTGACCGGCTCTGCCAGCTCCAGGAGCTTTGCCCGGTCCGCAAACTTGTGGGTCTTCAGCTTGCCCTCGCTCTCCATCTTGGCGAGCTTGGCGGAATCCTGAGACGACTCGATCTCGCGGCCGTGCTTGCCCGCGGCCTTGCCCGCCTCCAGCACGCACTTTTGCAGATCTTCCGGCAGACGGCGGAAGGTCTTACCCGAAAAGCCGATCGGACGGACGGTGATCGCGTGCTGCGTCAGAGAGATTTCCGGACCGACCTCGTAGAACTTCATCTGTTCGATGCCGGCCGCCTCGTTCTCGGCCGCCTTGATCACGCCGGTCTGGATGGCGTTGTATACTTCCGAATAGGCGATCACGGTCGGGGCCGCGCCCACGGCCTGGAAGATGCGCGTCTGGATTGGCGCGCCCATCACGCGCATCGGCAGATCCTTAAGTTCCGCCATGTTGGTGACGGGCGAGTTTACGATTAGGTTGCGCGTACCGCCGCCAGCATAGCCAATAAGCATCACATCGGCCTTCTGCTTGACGTCTTCGGCGATCGGGTCGAGACCGCCCTGGTCGAGCACCTTGTTCCAGTGATCGATGTCACGGAATAAGAAGGGCATGTCCATCAGGGGCGCCTTCTTGGAGTACGTCGACATATGCGACGGCGAGACGATGGCATAGTCCACCGAAACGCCCTTGCTCATGAAGTTGAAGTACTCCTTCTCCAGCCCCAGTTCGGAGTTGCGGTGCAGCACGAACTTGATCGGCTTGCCGTAGCAGGCCTTGGTGAGCTCCTCGAACTTCAGAAGCGCCTTGTTGAAGGCGTGGTCGTCGTTGAACTGCGACGCGCCGTGTAATTCGATTTCCTCGGCTGTGGCCGCGTCGCTCACGCCGAGGGCCAGAACGATGGCCGAAACGGCCGAGCCGATTGTGCGCACTAGATTCATGGACGTATCCTTTTGGTGTGTGCAGCTTGCCGCGCGACGTCGCGCGGCGGCTGCTTGCTGCGGCCCTTTCGGCCCGTATTGGGCCGGCGGCAGTCTGCGCCACGTCGTTGATCTCCATGCGTGGGCTAAATGCGGACGTCATGTCTGCCGACCACCAACAGTCTAGACAAGCAAATGACCGTGCTTCAAGTAATCTCTCTCGCAGCACACGGCGAGGATTCGGCAGGCGTGTAGTTATTTGCGTTGACGCGACCTGAAGCGGGGAGAGCTGAAGGTTCGAGAACAAGGAAAATGGTTGGGAGCTGGACCATGCCAGCGTCGTCGGTCGCTGTGAACGCGTTGTCAGTCGTTCTGGGTGCTGACTTGACGAGCGCACGGATCAGACATGACCGATGTCGAGTTCGCCGAAATTAAGGACGCGCTGCACGAGTATCTGGTCCCCTTGATCCGGGAGTAGGTGTTGGTCGCGTACGGTCCCTCAAATCGACGCAAAGCAGAGATTGCCGACATTCCCGGAGCTGCCAGGATGTGCCTACCGTCGATGATACGGCGGGGCCGCAGCACCTTCAGAATCGGAAAGTCGACCGTCGACCTTGGGCCATTTCTGCCGTGCTACTTCATTGCAGCTACTACAAACTGCGGCGCCAAGACTAGATAGGCTCGGTCAATTAGAGATTCCTCTAGCAACTGAATCGTATCGTCTACTTCCCGCGCATCCATTTGTCCGCCATGACGAGCGTATCCGGCCATATTTCGGATCATGGGAAGCAGACGCCCATCCAAGTCTGGCCGAGTTACAACTTCCAATTCAATGTTGGAGAATCCGGTCTGCGACAGCAGTCCGGGCAGTCTACGACCAATATCGGGTGTTCGGCACGCATAGGCGGCGGCCTCGACCAATGCAGACCATTTCTTCGAAGGCACCGGTTCGGCCACCATCATTGGCCAATCGCCTTCAATGGCGTGGACTTTGCCGTCATCATGAATAACGCGATGGAACTCCTTCAGGGTCGCCTTGGGATCATCAACATAAATAAGCGTATTTCGAGCGGTGACCCGATCAAGTGAAGAGTCTGCTAGTGGCAACGTCGCACCATTGACCACCTGTGACGTTACGATTTGAGAAAAGCCGGCTTTTTGTGCGTTGTCACGACATTGACGGACGAAATCCTCGTTGATGTCCAATGCATGGACATGCCCCTCCCGACCTACCCACCGGGCAATTTCTATCGCCGTATGTCCGGGGCCGCAGCCGAAGTCTGCCACGACCTGACCCTCTCGAATATCGGCTGAGCCATAGAGTGGCTTCGATGCAGGACTCCAGCCAAACATCGCTTGGTAGCGCTCAAGACGCTCGACTTCGATGTTGATCCAGTGTTCTTTGTAGAATGGCGTTTTGGACATCGGATGACCTAAGCATTCCGCTGCCATTGAGACAATAGATGACTGCAACGGGTCAAAGTGAACCTCGCCCAGCGCCGAGACCCTATCGGCTCGGCCTTAAGCACCGGACAAAGCCGTCCGCGAGCGCCCTATGGGAACTAGGGCAAGGAGAAGACTAACGGGTCTTGCGCTAACCTCCGCAATCAATCGCCCCGGAGACAACAGAGAAGTATGACTATCAAACTTGGAACGTATTGGATTGCGATGCCGCCACGTGAGACTGGCTTGAAATTCGGCCAACTCATGATAATCCCACCATCGATATTGATCGTTTGACCGGTTATGTAGCTTCCGCTCGCCCCTGAAAGTGACACAACCATCGAAGCAATGTCTCGTGGATCGCCAATACGACCAAGAGGGATTGACCGCTCCAGCTCCTTCAACAGTTCGTCAGCAGTTTTTCCAGTATCTGCGGAACGCTTATCAAATACACTTCTCATTAAGTCGGTCTCGATAAGGCCCGGGCATATGGCATTGACGTTTATACGGTGAGGCGCCAACTGAACCGCTGCCATGTAGGTAAGCGCATTCACCTTGATGCCCCTCGAAACCCCTTTGAACCCATCGACGAGATATTGATGATTCGTCCGCCGCGCCCCTGATCAATCATTTGGCGCGCAGCTCTCTGTAGCGAAAAAAAACGTGCCTTTAGCATTGACGCGCTGCATCAGCTCCAAGGTGGCCTCCTCGATATCGATGAGGACACCTGGTAGCGTTACGCCTGCGTTGTGCACGACGATATCGACACCGCCGAACGCACTTACGACGGAACCGATCATTTGATCGATATCGGATATTTCACCGATGTCCGCCTCAATCACGAGCCCCTTTCGCCCAAGTGCCTCTATTTCCGCGACCTTCCTGCTGGCCGCATCGGCATCCCTGCCCGCG
>JARFQY010000224.1 GCA_029287535.1 Filomicrobium sp. | reverse complement strand
GACGGACGGCCCCGGAAGGATGTTTCTAAACGGTCTTCATGCGCCGTATGACCGCGCGCCATGCCGCCTTAGCTCAGTAGGTTAGAGCGCTAGATTGTGGATCTAGAGGTCGGTGGTTCGAGACCACCAGGCGGTACCATTTAATGAGAGCGCAGCGCTTCTGCGACGGCCCCTGAAAGAGCTCCGGAATCGCCAATAGGCTCCACGTAGGTTCCAGTTGCAGGTTGCTTGACTGAGGCCTGCCGCAAGGTCTTGCCACCCGACCGTCCACCTGGTCTGCGCCCCCTCCCAAAAAACAGGCCAAAAACTCGGCATTCGTCGGCGCGAAGTCTCTGCCCAGGGGCCATCGAGCAGACCTCCGCGGATCCGCCATCCGGTTGCCGTTGGTAAATCGCCAAGCAGCGAAACTCTGGAACCGCTGGAAACCATGAAAGCTTGGCGTGCTCCAGTTGTTGCCGTTGGCAACGAAAGCTGATACATTCCGTGTACGTTCGTATTGGGGGAAGATACGAGCGATCTTCGTTCCTGGCTAGGCTGACCACACGAATCGCAATCGACGAGCGCCAGTGAGGAACCATGGGGGCATGGGATGGGTGCTTCTCGGACGGCGATATCATCCGTCACGATCATGATCTGCACGTACCAGCGTCCGGAAATGCTGGCCCGATGTCTTTCGTCAGCGGCGACGATGAACCGTGTCGACGGCGTAGACCTCTGTTTTGCCGTCGTCGACAACAATCCCGAGTCACAATACGACGCTTACATCAAGGACATGCTTGCCGTCTTGCCATTTCCGACATCCTACCGACACGTCGAGAAGCGTGGCTATTCCTCGGCACGGAACGGTGCCATTGAACTGGCCTTGGAAACCCCGAGTGATGTCTTTGCGTTCATGGACGACGACCAGTTGTTTACACCGGAGTGGCTGTCGGGCCTCGTTAAGAGTTACCACGAGCTCCAGTGCGACGGAATTTTAGGTCCGATCACAGGTGATCCGAAGGCTAGGCGGCATGGTGAAGTCCTGTCTTCTGCAGGGATGGGAAACTTTTCATTTAAGAGAGATTTTGTGAGTGCCGAAGGATTGGGTTTGCGTTTCGATCCGGCCTACGACCTTTTGGGTTACGAAGACAGAGCATTCTCCGAGGCCGCGTTCTCGAAAGGACGGGTTGCGCGTTATTCGCGCTACGCCGTGGTTGTTGACGGTGATCGAGAGGCTGGAAGTCTTGAAGACCTCCGCAACAAGGCTGCAGTGGCGGCCGTTGCGGCACGCAACAAGGTCGTAGCTCTCCGAAAACAGGGGAAGTTTCTTCAGCTCACCGGTGCATTGTTAGCGGGCTGCCACTGTGGCTTGAAGTCTATGGGATTAGGCATCCGTTCTGAGATTTGCCGATTGAGTGATCAACGTGACAAATACGAACGGCTCAGAATCGAGCGTTGGAAGGAAGGGAACAAAATGCTTGGTTCATTCGTTGGACTAACCCAGGATTTCGTACCTCGACAAGACGTGCGCCGTGGACGCTGAAATTCGCGTTCAAGCCCCCTGAAGTTCTTGCATGTAGACCATCACATGAGTCGCCTGACCGGCGACCGCTGATGAGAGGAATTCGCGAGTGCCGCTCGCACTCCATCAAGGGCCCGCCTTTGTATGTTGAGATCGGCGCCACAGTACTAGGAGCTGAGACACTCTCGCTTAAGGACTTGTGAGGCGAGACCCGGTGTTCGCCCCTATCAACCTAGCTGACAGTCTTGCCGCTCGGTGCGAGGTTCAGTCGCAAGAAGGCTCCTGCCCCATACTGAAAGGTCGCGCTCACGCGGCCTTGCTCTCTCCGGACCCCAGGCGGTTGATGTCGGTTTGCGGGAAGAACTCGACCCAGACGTGCCAGAACAGACCGGCCTTGAAAGTCTCCACCCGCGCCAGCTTCCCCTGATCACTCTTCCCAAAAAAGTCGATGCGGCTCACCGGCCCGTCGCCGTCGTTGTAATAGGCGCCCACGCTTTCATAGATCGGGTCGTAGGCGACGACGATCTTGCGCCCGCCCACCGTGGTATTGATGAGATTGCCCTGCGCCACAATGAAGTCCTGCGTGTAGCAAACCGCGTCATCACCGATGTTGATGCCCCACACGTAGGTCTTGTTAGGCAGCCGGTCATCGTAGTGGGACATGTTGTCCATCACCGGAGTTTCCTCGCGGTGCTGCTTCGCGATCCCCAGCGAGAAGGCCGCCTCGGTGACGAAATCAAGTAGCAACAGGAACGGATTGCCCGACGGCTTGTTGAGGAACACCGTGCCGTTCGGATAGGCCTTTTGAAAGCCGCGAAAGCTCATGCGGAAGGTTGGCCATGGCGTCATCTTGGGCCCGTTCTTTCCATCCCTTTCACGCCACCCGTAAATATGCTGGATCGGCTCCCCCGTTCCATTGTCGCGCAAGATCAGGTTATTGCCGTGCTGCGCCAGGACTTCCAGATCAAGCTTGTCGCCGGCGATCTCGGGCCGGTAGCCGAGCCCCAGATTGGCCATCGCGCAATACGTCATGACCACGTTCTCGCCGGCGAGCCCTTCGTCGTTTCC
>JARFQY010000099.1 GCA_029287535.1 Filomicrobium sp. | reverse complement strand
GATTCGTGCGCCGACGGTCTCGCACACCGTCGCTGCAGTCGGTTCGGTGTGTGAGAATTTCTCTGGCATTGAAGTCTCTTGGGAGTTGTTGAACTTCCAAGAAATTGCAGCGATTGCCGAGCGGGTTCATCAAAAAGCCAGGGAGAATCTGTAAGTCTCTGTAAATTCTATGGAACTCTCAGATGTTTGGTGGGTCCAAACATCAACATTCTTGTCGCCGACGCTTTAGTGATTCTTGAAGTTGTTTTTTCACTGCGTCGAACGTCATTCTCGAAAACCAAAGTTCGTAGACAGCCGACGTCATGGCGATAACCCGTTTGGTTACCTTCAACGGCTCGCGTAATTCAGTCGTCCAGAAGTCCAACATCGCATCCGCAACATGTCTTCGAGCCAGGTCTAGGGCTCGAGTCGCTGCAAGCTCCTCTTCCCGAAATTCTGGTATCCCTGAAAGCCAGATATGGAGGTCCTGGGCAAGACCTCGCATTTCGGTGGCATCAGCCAGGCTCCGCTCGACGCGGTCCAGTGCGTTCCGTGTTGACCGATCCGTCTCGGCCCACAAACGTCTCGCCTCATCATCGGTGGTAATTGTAATAAGGGGTTGCCCAACTGCCGGTCCGCCCCAGCCCGACAAAGACTCAAGGCGCATGCATTCGAAGAATTGCAGGTCCCTTTTTAGCTTCGGCTCTATCGTTGGAACCTGCGCCCTGTTCTGTTATCCAGCCTTCTCAGCTTGTCCAGCTCTAATAGCAGCTGTCGTCGCGTAACGGATTTGGAGGTTCTGTCGTAGATGCGTTTGTCCCAGATCGAGAGCTGCAATACCAAGTACCACAGGTGGTCGTCCCAACTCCGTCTTTTGTCGGCGGGTACCTTCCCGACATCAGCTATTCGCTTCGCCGCCGAGGGCAAGACGTGAGCTTCGTGCGCGGTACTACCGTCACTGAGCAGTTCCCTGCGCACCCACCCGCTTGCTTTCCGCAAAGGATGATAGTGGCGTGAGACGACGTGAGGCATCTGAGCATTCGTGGTCCAAGGCCTGGGTTAGCCAAGATTATTGGGCCAATTATGGGCCAAAATGCAAGTCGGCCCAGGACTTCCGAGAGAGTAAGGCATTGATTTTGTTGGTCGGAGCGGGGAGATTTGAACTCCCGACCCCCAGTCCCCCAGACTGGTGCGCTAACCAGGCTGCGCTACGCTCCGACGAAGCACTTGTTCTGCATGGTTCATGCCATTTGGTCAATGGTTCGGCGGCAGGAGTGCTGACATCTGGGCGTCGAGCCTTCGCTCGTCGGACGGCGGGCGGACGGTGCGTGCCAGCGCCGGCGTGTCAATTCCGATGCTGTCCGGCGCCGCGACTGCGGGCTTTCGGTTTCTTGGCAGATTGGGTGCCAAGCAAAGCACTGCGGCATTCCTGAAGTTCGGTGATGGCCCGGCTGAGGGCATCGACAACATCGCTATTGAGTCCGAATTCCAACTCATCCGGCTTAGAGGCTGAGCGCCGGGCGGTGGACTTCGTTCCGCTGGACTTCCTGGCCGCCGCGGTAGGTTTGCCGGCGGGTTTGCGCGCGGTTGTGGCCGCGGTGCTCCGGGCCGATTTCCTGCGCTTGGTTTCAGCGGGGGCGGCACCGATTTGCTTGACCGATTCGACCCCACGCTCGCGCAAAATCTTCTGGACGCCTTTGATGGTATACGCTTCGGCGTGCAGCAGATGGCAAATTCCTTTGAGAAGTGCGAGGTCTTCCGGGCGGTAGTAACGGCGGCCGCCACCGCGCTTCATTGGTTTGATTTGCGGGAACTTCATCTCCCAGAAGCGCAGTACATGCTTTGGCACGTCAAGTTCTTCAGAGACTTCGCTGATCGTACGGAACGCCGATGGCGCTTTGCTCATAATGGATCCTGCCCGCGTAACGATTGATATGAGATGCCTGCTGCGGAGCGGGAACCTGGCCCCCTCGCCTGCCTTTCAAGTTGGCGGCGGAAGGTTCCCTAATCGCTGCAGGCAGCTACGCACTCAAGGTCTGCAAACTGAAAGTCTGACGAGAGATCCGCTTGGTCTCCGTGGGTTCGTCCCAAGGTTTGGACCAACCGGCATTCCCCCATCTTCAACCCTATTAAACCACGAGCAATCGGGTCCTGAACAAGGGCTTCAGGAGCTTTCCTCAGATATTTTTCAAACAGAAGAAAGAGGCAGGTTCCGGGCGGGGATGGAATTTGCGGATGCCATTTTGAAGGACTAGGCGGCGGGTCTTTTTGCTATCCCCGCCGTGGTCATCCGTCACTCTGCGGCCTTGGGCCGTTGCATGCTCGAATTGATGCGTTCTTTCATGATGTTACTAGGGCGGAATACAAGCACCTTGCGCGGTGTGATTGGTACTTCTTCACCTGTCTTCGGATTGCGGCCGATGCGTTCGCCTTTTTCGCGAATGCCAAACGAGCCGAATGAGGAGAGTTTGACGGGCTCTCCGGTGGCCAGACAGTTGGATATTTCCTTCAAGACCAATTCCACGAGTTCTTGTGACTCGTTTCGCGGCAAACCGACCTGGCGTACGACCGCCTCGGCCAGATCGGCTCTTGTCAACGTCTTGCATGTCATGGGTTTGGCCTCCCAAGCGGATTCCTTGACGCGAGGATGCTAGTTGGGATACTGCCGATGGTCAACGAGAGAGTTCTGCAACCTTCTGATATTGCGTGAGAAATCTTAGCTTTCCGGTCAACGTTCTTGGGCGTTTACTTGGCCATAGCATGAATTACCAGCGAACAAGCAGTGCACCCCATGTGAACCCCCCGCCCATGGCCTCGAGGAGAACCAACTTGCCCTCGCTAAGCCGATGCTGTTCGAAGGCATGATTAAGGGCAAGGGGGATCGAGGCGGCCGACGTGTTCCCGTGCTTGTCGAGGGTAATGATAATACGGTCGGCGGGCACATCGAGCTTCTTTGCGATGCCATCGAGAATGCGTTTGTTGGCTTGATGCGGCACGAACAGGTCGATTTCGTCTGCAGCGTAACCGGCCGCTAGAAGCGTTTCCTCGATGATGCCGGAGATCTTCTGGATGGCATGGCGGAAGACTTCCCGGCCATTCATGCGCAAATGGCCGACGGTCTTGGTGCTTCCAGGGCCACCGTCGACGTAGAGCAAATCCTCGAAACGCCCGTCCGAGCGGAGCTTGGATGCGATGATGCCGCGGTCATTTCGGTCGCCGTGCTGCGGCTGAGCCTCAAGGACGACCGCGCCGGCGCCGTCGCCGAATAGCACGCATGTGGAGCGGTCCTCCCAATCGAGAATTCTCGAGAAGGTTTCGGCGCCGACGACAAGAGCCCTGCGGGATTGTCCAGCCTTCAGGAAATTGTCCGCGCAAACAAGAGCATAGATAAAACCAGAGCAAACCGCCTGAACGTCGAAAGCAGCCCCCTTTGTGACGCCCAGCATGTTTTGGATGCGAACGGCCGTTGCCGGGAATGTGCGGTCGGGGGTGGCGGTGGCGCAGATGATGAGGTCAATGTCGACTGGATCGACGCCGGATCTGATCAATGCCTGGCGGGCCGCGGCAACACCTAGATCAGCGGTCGTCTCGCTGTCGTCGGCAATGTGCCGCTGTCGTATCCCAGAACGCTCAAGGATCCACTCATTGCTCGTGTCGACAATCTGAGCGAGTTCGTCGTTGGTCATAACCCGCGCGGGCACGTGCGCGCCGATACCCCTGATAACCGAGCGAATGACTGCCACTGCGTCCTCTTTTGGCTCTTATTTACTTGTTCCTGGCAATCGTTCCGAGGTCGACCATGTGCCCCGGGGTCATTGCTATCGTTACGTCGTTGCTGATTGGCCCTTCCACGCTAAGTGTCAACAGGGCCTCGTCGAAATGCAAGCGGCCTATGGTCGAGGTCGTGCCGCGCGTTATTCTGCGGCGTTCTGGCCAATGTGATGATGGAACGTGTCCAGGTCGGCGGCAAGACGCTCGATAAGGCCGGTTTGGGCCATTTCGTAGCCAAGATCGACAGCGCTTGCAAAACCAAGAGCATCTGTTCCACCGTGGCTCTTTATGGCGATGCCATTGAGGCCCAGGAAAGTCCCGCCGTTTACACGCCGCGGATCCATCTTTTGGCGCAGCACCCGAAAGCCGCCGCGAGCCATGGCCGCGCCGAGTTTTGATAGCCAGGTGCGAAGCATGGCGTCCTTGAGGTAGCGCCCGATCTGCTTGGCCGTACCCTCGGCGGTCTTGAGTGCAATGTTGCCCGCGAAGCCCTCCACGACAACGACATCCACCGTGCCCTGCCCGATCTGGTCGCCCTCGATGAAGCCTCGGTAGTGAAGCGGCAGACCGGAGGTTTGTTTGAGCCAGGCGTTTGCCTGTTTGACATGCTCATCGCCCTTAATCTCCTCGACGCCGACGTTGAGCAAGCCAACAGTCGGGTATTCGATGTGGAAAAGGGCCCGGGCCATGGCGGCGCCCATCAATGCAAAATCGGATAATTGACGGGCGTTGGCGCCGATGTTGGCACCGACATCGAGAACAATGCACTCGGAGTTGATCGTTGGCCAAAGCGCTGCAAGAGCAGGGCGCTCAACGGCCGCCATGGGCCGTAGGATGAGTTTGGCCATCGCCATCAGTGCGCCGGTATTGCCTGCCGAAACCGCGACGTGGGCCTGCTCGTTTTTGACCGCAGCGATTGCTTCCCACATGCTTGAACCTTTGCCGCGGCGCAGGGCCTGGCTCGGTTTGGCATCCATCGCGATGACGGACGGCGTGTGTACGATTCGGCTGCGCGCGGCCAATTCCGGGTAGTTTTGGAGCTCGGCCGAAACAACTTGTTCATCACCGAAAAGTACGAATTCCAAAGCAGGGTGACGCGTCAGGGATATAGATGCTCCATGCACCACGACACTGGGGCCGTGATCGCCACCCATGGCGTCGAGCGCAATCGTCCGCGGCGCTATCATGCGCAGTATGGCCTCGTGGTTGTTCTCATTGAGGAGTTGCGGAATATCCGCTCACGACCGAAACGCTATTGCCGTGATTCACTCCGGGGGCGGGTCGGAACATAGCGCTTTGGAGAGCGGAAACAACCGATTTGTCAGGACTCGGCGTCGCGGTCATCGGTGAGGTTTTTAAGGACGGCGAATGGATTTTGCCGTGTTTCGGAGCCTGTTTTGGCCGCGGGCAGTTCAAGGCTGGCTTCGGGTGCTCGTGGATAGGGGTCCAAAGCGGCTGAAACAGTCTCATAGATCACCCGGCCGACTTCGATGCCTTGGGTGCCAATGACTTCAATTTCTTCAACAGAATGGGCTTCCTCTTCATCAGATTGGGGGCCCGGCAGGAGTTCTGGTGGAACAAAGAGGCAATCGAGTGGTTCGGTCACCTCTTCGGTGATGGGCTCAAGCGTCAGCACACATTGGCGCTCGAAGACTGCGGTGACCGTGCCGTTGAGTTGAAACCGGCCGCCACCTGCGTTTTTGATCACGTAATCGGTGATCAGTTTGTGGCAGGCGGGAATACCGAGTTCTTCCGCGAATGCTGTGCGCAGGTCTTTCGCGGCTTCGCGGTGTTCTGAGACTCCAGAGCGGGGAATTTCGTGAATCTTGTGGTGCCATCGGGCAAGGGCAGTCATGGGTTTGCTCTTTGGGCGGGGCTTGGGACGATGGCGGCGAAACGGGGAGGCTCGCAAGAATCGTCCTGCAAGGGTTGATCTGCCATCGCGTCGCGTGAACGGCGCATGTAATCGGCCAATGCCATGGCCGGTTCGGTGGGCGGATCGGTGGTTTCCGGAGTGAATACATTACGTTGGATAGCCGAGGCCAATGCCTGGTCATCGGCGGCGGCCATAGCGGCCTGGTACTCTTGTACACGATCGTAAAGCCCGGCGGCGGCACGCTTGACCTTTTTGGGAACTTTGAGGTCGCCGACGCCCAGTTCGCGCATGGAGTCGTCCATATCGGTGACAAATCGCTCGGTCAGATAGCGGGAGACGCGTTGGGTGGTTCCGCCTGCGGTGCGGAGGCGGTCGAGGACCAGGACTAGGTTCAAGACGACCATTTCATATCGGCCCTCAGGTGTATCGGGAACACGGTGCTGCGTGAAGAATGCGGGCTGGCGGGCTTGTGCCACGACAGCGCCATAAACGTGCTCTGCCGTCCGCTTATCTGTCCGTTTGTCGGTCAACCAGGAGAACATGGTCTTGCCTTCGAGCTTCGTTAGTTAAAAACCATCCCCAACTGCCGGGGTCTGGTGGATTGTTGTTTGTGCTCAAGCCGTTTAAGCGGCTAATTCGCCTCAAACACATATGATTCGGAGTGGGATCCAATAAAGATGCGGCCTAACTGCGAAAACACGATGCCACGACAGCCGAAGCGGATCAGTCGTGCACTCGTATCCCTACGGCGGTCCAGTGCACGCGGTTGTGGGGTGATGCTGATCGCCTTGGCGGCCGTGTTGGGCACGGGATGTAGCGAGCAAGTTCTCAAGCATGGCCAGCATTTCAGTCAAGGTGATTTGCAGCAGATACAACCTGGAATGAGCCGCGAACAGGTGCGCCTTACGCTTGGCACGCCTTCGACGACCACGACCGCCAGTGCGACCGGCGGAGATATCTACTACTACATCTCTAGCGTCGCTACGCAGGCGGCATTTTTCAAACCGAAGGAAGTCGACCGGCAGATCGTTGCGGTCTACTTCAATCCGTTGGGTTCGGTCGAGCGGGTTGCGAATTATGGTTTGAAGGACGGCAAGGTGTTCGACTTCATTTCACGCACGACACCGGCGCCGGGCGGCAACGAAGATGGTCTGCTCAAACAGCTGTTCCGCAACCTCGGCACGCAGCAGATCTTCGGCGATTAAGAGCCGGGAAAGCAAAAAAGGCGGAGCCCCGCTCCGCCTGGATTTTTTCTGACACTTCAGATCCTTATTACGACCGCTGGGCTCCAAAGCTCTTGAAGCGGGCGTAAAGAGCAGCCAACGACGATGCAATCGTCACGTTTGACTTTTCCAGTTCGCCAGGACGGGTCATTGCCGCCCGAAACGTAATCATATGGCCCTGCATTGTTCGTTCTCCGTAATGAATTGACTATCGCGGCGCCAGAGGGGCATCGCTGGAGACCTAACTGCCTTGCCTCGTTGTTTTGTGTTGCTCCCAATGTGACAGTTTTCTGACAGTCGGCCAAGTTTTTCTGCATTCGGCCTTTGACATAGCTCAGAGCCATTTGACCCTTTGCGTGGTTTCTGGCCCGTCGGCGCGGGCGCGCGTGATGCACAAAGGCATGGAGAGGACTCAAATGAGCACCGCTGATTGGGAGCAATTTCTAGGGGTTACCGACGAGCGCATGATGGGCTTGAGGCAGGCGATGCCGGATGTCTCGAAGGCATTTGGTCGGTTGGCCGGTGCGGCAACGGCCGAGGGCATCCTGGATACGAAAACAAAGGAGCTGATCGCACTCGCCATCGGTATTGCGGCGCGGTGCGATGGCTGTGTTGGCTATCATGCGAGAGCTGCGGCCAGACATGGGGCCGTACGAGCTGAAATTTTGGAGACGATCGGGATGGCGGTCTACATGGGTGGCGGGCCGTCCATGATTTATGGCGCAGAGGCCCTGTCGGCCTTCGATGCGCTGGGTGGCGACCGTGAGTGATGTCTTGCCCGTAGGAGCATGAGAAAAGGCCCCGCTTAACGCGGGGCCTTCCTTGTTTTCAGTCTTGCTGCATTGCCTCTACTGGTGGGCCAGGACAGCAAGAAGCAATAGGGCGACAATGTTGGTGATCTTAATCGCCGGGTTCACGGCGGGGCCGGCGGTATCCTTGTAGGGATCGCCGACGGTGTCACCGGTGACAGACGCCTTATGAGCCTCCGACCCCTTGACGTGCTTGGTCCCATCCTTGTCGACAAACCCATCCTCGAAGGACTTCTTGGCGTTGTCCCAGGCTCCGCCACCCGACGTCATTGAAATGGCGACGAAGAGGCCCGTGACGATAACGCCGAGAAGCATGGCGCCGACTGCGGAGAAGGCCGCACCCTTGCCGCCAATGGCGTTGATCACAATGAACAGCACAATGGGTGCAAGCACAGGCAACAGCGAGGGGACGATCATCTCCTTAATCGCCGCGCGCGTCAGCAGGTCGACAGCAGCCGCATAGTCAGGGCGATCGGTGCCTTCCATGATGCCGGGCTTCTCGCGGAACTGGCGGCGAACTTCCTCAACGATCTGGCCACCCGCGCGGCCGACCGCCGTCATGGCAATTCCACTGAACAGGAAGGGGATCAAGCCGCCAAGGAGCAAGCCCACGACGACATAGGGATTGTCGAGGCCGAAGTTGATGTCGATATCCTTGAAGTAGGGGAACTTGTCAGGGTTAGCAGCGAAGTACTTCAGGTCGTAGTTGTAGGCGGCGAACAAGACAAGGGCGCCAAGGCCAGCCGAACCGATGGCGTATCCCTTGGTGACGGCCTTGGTCATGTTGCCAACGGCGTCGAGGGCATCGGTCGACTTGCGCACTTCGGTGGGCAGGCCGGCCATTTCGGCGATACCACCGGCGTTATCGGTTACCGGCCCGAATGCATCGAGTGCGACAACCATGCCGGCAAGACCGAGCATCGTCGTGGTGGCTATCGCGGTTCCAAACAAGCCTGCCAGATTAAACGTGAGCAGGATGCCGGTGACGATCACGAGGGTCGGCAGGGCTGTCGCCTCAAGTGAAACGGCAAGACCCTGGATGACGTTGGTGCCGTGTCCGGTTACGGAAGCTTGCGAAACCGAGCGGACCGGACGGAAGCCAATGCCGGTATAGTATTCGGTAATCCAGACGATGGCGCCGGTTACGGCCAGGCCGACGATGCCGCAAAGGAACAAGTTGAGGCCAGTGATTTCGACACCTGTCGTCGTGGTAGCGATCACTCCGAAGCCATTATCTTTATCACCGAAAACGATGTAGTTGGCGGCCGCAAGTCCGGCGATGGATAGGACCGCAGTCGCGAGGAAACCGCGATAGAGAGCCCCCATGATGGAATTGTTGGAGCCTAGCTTCACAAAGAAGGTGCCGATGATGGACGTCACCAGGCAGACCGCTCCGATGGCGAGCGGATAGACCATCAGCGAGGACAGCTCTGGCGAGTCGAGGAAGAAGATTGCGGCCAGCACCATGGTGGCGACGACCGTCACGACGTAGGTTTCGAAAAGGTCGGCAGCCATCCCGGCGCAATCACCGACGTTATCGCCCACGTTGTCGGCGATGGTTGCAGGGTTGCGAGGATCATCCTCAGGGATGCCGGCTTCGACCTTGCCGACTAGATCACCGCCGACGTCGGCACCTTTGGTAAAGATGCCGCCACCAAGACGAGCAAAGATGGAAATGAGTGAGGCGCCAAAGCCGAGGGCGACAAGAGAGTCGACGACTGTTCGCGAAGCAGGTTCGAATCCAAGCGGTCCGGTGAGTAGGAAATAGTAGACCGTGACGCCTAGGAGGGCCAAGCCAGCAACCAGCATGCCGGTCACGGCTCCAGACTTGAACGCCAGGTCAAGGCCGGCGGCGAGAGATTCTGAGGCCGCCTGCGCGGTTCTCACGTTGGCTCGGACCGAGACGTGCATTCCAATGTACCCGGCCGCGCCCGATAGAATCGCACCAATGAGAAAACCGATGGCTACGAGATAACCCAACAGGGCCCATGCGATAACGAAGATGACCGCGCCGACGATTGCGATCGTCGTATACTGGCGTCCGAGGTAAGCCTGAGCACCCTCACGGATGGCCTCGGCAATCTCCTGCATGCGCGGTGTGCCTGCATCCGCAGACATCACACTTTGAATGGTATACACGGCGTAGATGATCGAAAGAGCACCGCAAGCGATGATCCCCCATAGGATCTCGTTCATGTCGTTAGTCCCTCCCGGAAGGGGCCAGTGGCGGGTGGATGCGGCAACGCGTCAGAGCGCGCAGTGCAGTGTGCCTCATAGCCTAGATTGGCGGATGAGCGCGCGGACCATGCCAAATTGAATTAGCGCTTGCAACAAAGCGACTTACATAATTCGTACTAGCCGGTTCTAAATCGGTGGACGAAATATGCGCGCAAACCAATGCAAAGCGCCGATGAACCAAAGGTTTATCGGCGCTCGCAGGACTCTCGGGAACGAGTAAGAAATTAGCCGCGCTTGCAGGGGCGGGCTTGAACTGAGCAGTGCCAACCGCTCGCTTCACGGTTACAGGAATTCCGTTTTGCGCTGGCCCGCTTGAAATACGCCCATGACGTTCCGTATTCGAATGCAGTGAATTCCTGCCATTCTCTGATTGCTGCGCGGAGAGCTGAACGTTTCGAGCGGTGGCCGCTGGCGCTGCCGTAATGGGTATGATCCTTGTAGCAGACCTTGCGACCTACACGGACCCATTCGTGCATGCTCGCCATCCCAGTCTCGTCAGCCGAAATAGGCGCAGGTAGTGTTGTAATCGATACCGCGAACGCCGCCGCCACCAATAGCGTGTGCTTGAATGCCATATTCTTGTCCCCCGGCAGTCAGTCAATTTCGTAAAAACGCGTACTATTCTGACAGACTAATTGTTAAAACGACATGTGTGACGCGCGCGCACAGCGCTGAAATCTTTTCGCCGCTGCAAAATGATCACAGCGCGGGACGGAGATCGGACCGGGTCTTGGTTTGTCGACTTCGGTGGTCCCGCGTCGGTGAAGCCCTGCTCAATCATCTCGAGCAGGGGCGTGCCTCGACAGCGCAGGTCCAGCCGTCGCCACGCGAAGTTGTTTGCAAGTCGCAGCTGATTTTCTTGGCGGCGGCGAGTCTGAACTGGGCCCAACGGTTGCCGTACTCCAGTCGTGTGAAGCCGGCCCAGGACTTTATGGCGCGCGCTTTGGCTTCTTTCTTGGTCGGCCAGACGCCGGTCTGGCCATAATGGTAATGATCGCTCATGCAGAGACGACCCTTCTCGATGCCAAGTTTGTGCATGCCTGCGAGACCGCGAACCTCGCGCATATTGTCTGCACTTGCCTGATAGGGAATAGCGGCCATAGCCGCTGCAAAGAATAGAAACGCAAACATTACGCGCATCAGCGATACCAACCCTCGGTCTACTCAACGACTTGGAACCCGCGTGCGTATGCGGGTGGTCCTTGAGAATCAAAGAGCCGTAGGGAGGTTAGGTTTTCGTTAATGCAGGCTAAGTTTCCGCTGATAGAGGTGCGACATTCTTTCGCGGCGGCATAACGGTCTCTATCGCTGTTGGATGTTTACGGAAATCAGATTCGCGTGCGTGCCTAAAACGGTGATGCGGAATCAACTCCAGCGGCGGTTGGACCACATCCATTGTTCTGGTGACTCGCGAATCCAATCTTCGAACTGCCGCTGCATCTCGTTCATGATCCAGTGGATGTCGGTCGACTGGTTGCTGGACCTTGGGACGCGGAGTTCGCGCAGTTCAATTTCGAACTTGCTGGATTTACCGATGCGCCGGCATCGAGATAGCCAAATCCTTGCCCCGGTGCGGCGGGCGATCATAGCGCCGATGGCTTGGGTCTTGGCGGGTTTGCCAAAGAACTCAATCGGGATGCCGGTCCGGTCGTAGAGATCGCAAACCATGCCCAACCGTCCTCCTTTGCGGACGTAGTCGGTAATGATGCGGGCAGTTTTTCGATCATCGCCGTGGTCTCCGACTTTGCCGCGGCCAAACAGACCACCAGGATACAGGTCTTTCCTTTGTTCTCGGAGGTACTGATCGACGTAAGGGTTGGTCACGGACCGGTAGATTGCGGCCGGGTTTGCGCCGGCGTGCGCCAGAGGCCAGATGGCAAGTTCCCAGTTTCCCATATGCAGGGAGATGCCAATCGCGGAGCCGTATTTGCTGCGATAACGCTGAAACATGGATGCCGGCTTGATGGTCATGCGGGAGGGATCGGAGGCAATTCGATCGATCTGCATGGTCTCGGCCATAACGCGCCCAAGGTTCTCCCAATGGCGGCGGCGAATCTTGTTCAGCTCTTCGTCGGATTTCTCGGGAAATGCGATGCGCAGATTTTCGAGCGCGCGTTGGTGGCGCTTGGGGCTGAGGAGAGGTGCCAGAGATGACCATGTCTTCGCTGAGATGGCGGTTGCCGTCTCTAGCGGCAATGCGCGAACCATCGCAATAACAGTCCGGAGGCCATAGTATTCCAGCTTGAACTGGAGATCGCGAAGTCGCTCGCTGTTGGTCATGTTTTCAATGGGATCGCGTGGGCGGATTGGGCTTGGCTGGCAATCTATTGCAGTCGACTCAGTCGGCGTTATCTACCGCCTGCGTTTAGCGTGTCGGACGGCTGGCGGCAAACCCGTGGCTGGGGATGTCGCGCTTGATATGGGGAAAGTTGAGGGTAGTTTGCGGGGAACCTAGCTCGATGTCCCACGGAAGTGCATCAGCGGGGGTAGCGGGGTCGTGGGTGCCATACCGAGTTTCATGAGCTGGTGGCGCAACGGGCCAATTGCCTTAATAAGATGCATGCCGACAGCGCGTCCGAGCTGAACCGGCGGAAACTCCGACAAGAGTGCCTGGTTGAGCGTGTTGACGGCGAAGCCGCGATTGCGGGCATCGGGGGTTCTAAGGGAGTCGTATCGCCGCAGAAGTGATTGAGAGCCCACATCTTCTCCGCGGCCGGAGCTCTCTGCGACCAGTTCCGCCAGATGGGCCACGTCACGCAGCGATAAATTGAGACCTTGGGCGCCGATCGGCGGCATGGCGTGGCCTGATTCGCCAACCAGGGCGATCCGGTTTCGGGCCATACGATCGGCATGCATGTAAGAGAGAGGGAATATCGCGCGGGGACCAACCTCGGAGATTGTGCCGAGCAGTCCCTGGAGGTTCTGCTCAAGCGTCCGGGCGAAGCCGGGCTCGTCCATATCGTAAAGTCGCTGGGCGACGGACGGGCGTTCGACCCAAACCAGACTTGAATGTCGACCGGGCATGGGGACGACGGTCATGGGGCCGGCCCGGCGGTGGAACTCACTTGATACACCGGCGTGGTCGCGTGTGTGGGCGAAGATGCATGTTACCGCAGTCTGGCCGCAATCGCGGGTCTCAGTGGTGATGCCGGCTGCTTGCCGCGTGATAGACCTACGTCCGTCGGCGGCGACGGCAAGCTTGGCGCGAAGCGTTTCGCCTTCGGCCAATCGCAGTTCGACGTCGTCGGTTCCAGGGTTCAATTCCCGCACTCCCGCACTCTCGAATATCTGCAGGGTGGGTGTTTGTTTCGCGATCTCGCGAAGCGCATGGACGAGGGGTTCCTGGGGAATGTTGTAACCGAAGACCTGTGCTCCGATCTCGCTTGCATTGAAGAGGACTTCCGGAGCACGGATGAGATCGCCCGTATCGTCGATCAAGCGAATGGCGTGAAGTTCTGCAGATTGCTGCTTGCAATACTCCCAGGCGCCAAGGTTGCTCAACAGTGCGATGGCCGGGTTGAAAAGGGCGGCGGTTCGCGTATCGGGGCGATTGCCGGCCGGCCGATGTGGAGCGGCGACCAATGTGACGGGGACATCGCTCTTGGCCAATGCGATGGCCGCACACAGGCCCGCAGGTCCGGCGCCAACGACCACGATGTTGTTCTCGGAAGGGTTAGAACGAGGTGTGTTGTCGGACATGTCGGGTTCCTTGGAGGCATCGCGTGTTTTTCGATCAGATCTCGTGCAACGCGCAGACTACGTTTTATGCCTGTTGAGAGAATTATCCAGTTGTTTTCCCCGTATGCCGGATGACATGCAAGGGATCCCCGAGGCGGATTATCGAGAGTCTCCTAAACCCATGAAACGCAATATGTTTTCGGCTGGATCGTTTGCTCGAATTCGTGAAAAAGAAGGCCTGCTTGACATCGTGCTGTTGCAAGGTGGCAACGTCTGATTCGTGATTGAGTACACGGGGTCGTTTCGTGTTTACGGGGCTTGTTTGGTTGGGCTAACTGTTCCGCAGCCAGGCTGACCGGTACTGGAATCAAGTTGCCGCGTTTCAGGCTAGCGGTGAAGTAACTGAATCTAGCGGTGAAGCTGATTTTGGGTAATTCAGTCCGAGTGGGTTGGGTACCTTATTTGGGTAGTACACAGGAGAAGTTCAGTATGTTCGGGGGACTAAGGAAAACGACCAGCGTTTTCGCGCTTGCCGCGGTTGCTGGTCTTGCAATGGGCAGCATGTCCGCCCAAGCGGCTGATTTTGGCGGCGATTGCTGCGCAGATTTGGAAGAACGCGTCGCAGAACTCGAAGCCACCACAGCCCGTAAGGGAAACCGGAAAGTCTCATTGACCATCTATGGTCAGGTGACCACGGCAGTGATGTTCTGGGATGCAAGCCGCACTGGTGGCACCTTTAATCGTGGTGAGGCTGATGCCAACTCGGTTAGAAGGTTCGCCGAAGACAACGTTTATGTTGTTGATCCACAGACCTCTGGCACACGCTTCGGGTTCAAGGGTCAAGCCAAGATCACTCATGATTGGTCGGCAGGCTATCGCCTCGAACTGCAGTGGCAGAATGCCGATGCGACCAAGGTCCGTAAGGACGATGACGAAGGTGAGGACCTTCCTGAATTCCGTCAGGCGCACTGGTATTTGAGGAGCAAGACGCTCGGTAAACTCCGGGTTGGTCAAGCGGACACGGCTAACTCGGGTATCGCCGAAATCGA
>JARFQY010000014.1 GCA_029287535.1 Filomicrobium sp. | reverse complement strand
GGACTGACGGAGCCGGAGGGCTCGACTGATAACGGACTACAGCTGAATCAATAGTTCGCACGGGCGTCCGGTGCACAACACCGTCCAACTCTGCGTGACGGCGCTCCAACGGCATCCGCAAAATACCAGCGCCACTTTCGGCACGCGGCTTGGTGGTTCCTGCTCTCGAGATCGGCGCCGATCAGTCTGGCGGGCAGATACCATCCAAGTCACGCTCGACGACAACTTCGAGACAGTCCAGAACGCAGGGCCCAGATGCCCTTATCCAGTATTCCGCAAGCCAGCGGAGACGCCGTTGATGGAAATCAGCAGACCGCGCCGTGACTTTTCATCGGTATCTCCGGCGCGCCAGCGTCGAAGTAGTTCAACCTGCAGGTGATTGAGGGGCGCGATATATGGAAACCGATGAGCGATCGATCTTGCCAGTGACGGTTTGTCGGTCAGGCGTTCTGTTTGTCCGGTAAGGGACTGTAGCGCATCGACCGTGCGGTCCAGTTCATCCTTGATGGTCATGAAGACACGCTGTCCCAGCTCTCGTTCCGGGACCAGTTCGGAGTAACGGCGTGCGATTTCGACATCGACCTTGGCCAAGACCATATCCAAATTCGAAAGAAGAGTGCGGAAAAACGGCCAGCCGTCATTCATACGCCTGAGGAGAGCCAGTCGCTCCTCAGGATGCTCGCTGATGTACTCTGTGACCGCCGAACCGAACCCGAACCAACCCGGTAGCGCCAAGCGGTTCTGGCCCCACGAGAAACTCCACGGGATGGCGCGAAGGTCTTCGATCTTCCGGCTCGGCTTTCGCGACGATGGCCGTGAACCGATGTTGAGCTCGGCAATTTCCGAAATCGGCGTTGCGGCGAAGAAATAGTCCGTGAAGCCATCAGTTTCATAGACGAGATCCCGATAGGCTTTCATGCTCATCTCAGAAAGCCGTTCGGACGCGTCGATGAATGCCGGGGCCGGCGCCTGGTGATGCGAGAGCAACGTCGCTTCGAGCGTCGCAGCCATCAGCGTCTCAATGTTTCGGCGCCCAATCTCGGGGTTTGCATATTTGGCGTTGATGATCTCGCCTTGTTCCGTCAGTCGGATTTGCCCATTCACGGTACCAGGCGGTTGTGCCAGGATAGCCTGATAGCTCGGTCCGCCACCCCTGCTGACCGTACCGCCCCGGCCGTGGAAGAGGCGCAACGTAAGCCCGGGCCTTGGCTTGAACAGATCCAACAACGCCGTCGAAGCGCGATAAAGCTCCCAGTTCGACGTAAAATATCCCCCGTCCTTGTTGCTGTCCGAGTAGCCGAGCATGATCTCCTGAACGGCGCCTGAATTACGAACCAGCGTTTCGATGCCCGGCAGATCGTAATACGCTTCCATGATGGCTGCGGATGCGCGCAAGTCTGGTATCGTCTCGAATAGCGGGACGACAAGAAGGTCGGCAACAGCGCTCGTCCCGCCTAGCGTTCCACGCATCAGTCCCGCTTCTTTTTGCAGGACGAGAACCTCAAGCAGATCACTGACGCTTTGCGTGTGACTGATTATATATTGGCGGATCGTATCTTTTCCAAACCCGCGACGCACTGCTGCCGCGGTCTCGAAGACGGCGAGTTCGCTTCTCGTTTGCTCGCTGTAATCCGCGCCTTTTACCCAAACGGATCGCGGATCACGCAGGACGCCGAGCAGCGCTGTCTGCTTGTCTTCTTCCGACAGCGACGTGTAGTCGGATTCTATGCCAGCGTTCGCAAGAAGCTCTGAAACTGTGGCTTCGTGCTTGTCAGAACTTTGGCGCAGATCCGTGGTTGCAAGGTGAAAGCCAAAGACTTCGACCGCTCTGATAAGGGGCGCGAGACGAAAGCGGACCATCGAGGAGCCGAAATTCTGCATTAAGGAATCTCGTATCACGCATAAGTCGGCGAGCAATTCATTCGCCTCGAGGTACGGATGCCCGTCAGTTCGCGAGCCCGGTCCCGCCTTGGAACCTGTCAAATTGCTGAGTGTGTCGGCCAACCTACTATGGATGCCGGCTATTGCGAGCCGGTAAGGCTCATCCGATCGGTGCCGATCCTGCTCTCCTGACGACGAAGCGAGCTCATCGAGTGCGGCAGTGGTCGGCACGAGGATCGTTGAAATCGAAAGCTCGGAGCCCAACAGGTGGATCTCGTTGAGATAATGGCGCAGCACGGTCTCGGCGTGACGCCTTACGGTGAGGTCAAGAGTATCCGCGTTCACATTCGGGTTGCCGTCCCGGTCGCCTCCGATCCAGTTGCCCATCTTAAAAAATGGCGGAACAGGGCGGTCGAGTTGAGCTTCGAGTTCCGCATAGAGGCCCGGCACCTCCGACAAAAATGTGAGGCGATAGTAGCTGAGTACGTTCTCGATTTCGTCACTTACACTAAGGCGCTCGGTACGCAGCATCCGTGTCTGCCAAAGCTGGGTGATCCGGCTGCGCAGACGAGCTTCATTCTTGGCCAGTTCCCGATGCGACCGCAGGTCATCCCGCTGGGCTAACAATTCCGCAATCGCACGCTCTGCATCCAGGATGCTTTTTCGCTGAACTTCCGTTGGGTGCGCGGTCAGTACGGGAGAGACGAAGCTCTTGTTCAATGCCCGCTCAATGTCATCTGCCGTTACACCGGACTCACTGCAAAGCATCAGGCTTTTGGCAAGGCTGCCGTTCTGCGGTTCCTCGTCCATTTCATGCGCCAGCCTGCGGCGCAGATGGTGTCGATCTTCAGCAATGTTGGCGAGATGAGAGAAATAACTGAACGCGCGTATGACCGTTAAAGCTTCGCGCGAAGTGAGGCGGCTCAGCAGCGAATTGAGGCTATCGCCGGCAGTCGCATCCGAACCCCGATCATAGGCCACCGACAGTCGGCGAATGGTTTCGACGATCTCGAATGCATCATCGCCGTCCTGCTCCCTTACCGTTTCGCCCAGGAGTTGTCCGAGAAGACGAATATCGTCGAGGAGAGGTTCGTCCTCCTTCCGGTCTGCCAAAGAGATCTCAGTAGGCAAATTCATGGGCGGATCCGCATCCTAGGATCACCACTTACGGGCTATGCCAGACTACCTCGGTAGCGAGGACTGGATGTTGCCGATGACAGTAACATGCGACACCTGGCGCTGATACCGAAGCTGTAGAGCCGAGACCGTCGTTGCGATCGTGCGTCTATTGTGATGTGCAATCTGATCGATTGCCCCTGTCATCACGGGCTAGCGCGAACGTCTTCCCGGTCAGCCGATGTTTCCGTCGTCTCGACACGTCCAATGCGCTCGAGCCGCAGGCCCGGAAACATCGCCTCGGCAATCAAAGTGTCTACACGAAGGCGCAGCCACGCAAAGGCTTCGTCTTCGCTTGCCAATTGACGAACGGCCTCGGGCCTTCCGTCGATCAACAACTCCCAATTTCCGGCATGACGCCGCACGGTGATAACGCGATCGCGATAGGTGACCGACCGGAATTGGGACGCTGCCTTTGCCATGGAGTTCGCCAACCGCCCTGATCTCGGCGTGTAAACTTCCAATTAAGCTCGCTGAAAGCTTAGTGCTCACCCACTGACAGGCAATGCCAATTTATAGGCAGTTTGGCTGCAGAACTGCCTGCCGAATGGGCAGTATTGGCGGCAGGCGTCGCGGCTTTGGAGCTCCTATCGAATTTGATCGGCTCATTCAGCCAAGGGCGACGTGGCGCCGGCCAGGATTGTCCAGTCCTGGATAAACCGGATCATCGTGATCCGCGCCTCGCAGCATTCCCTGGGAGGGCGAAGGCCGGTCCCGGACCCTGGTTCCCATAGGGCGATAGCTGACGGCTTCGTCCAATACGGGACGACGAGCCGACAAGGTTTTGCCGGTGGGCAAAATGGCAGGTGGATCTCAGCGCGCCCTACGGCGTGATCCGGAGAAGGACACGTTGGCCCGTCTTCAGTCGACCTTTACCCCTGCCTCGAAGCGGCAGACGGCTTGATAGGTAATAGGTGAACCTTCCTGACCGCCCGTCTGCGCAGCGCATTGTGCCGCTGCCGCGATTGAGAGCACCATTGATGTGCGCTCGCCCAGAGCATTTGACCCCAGTATTCGTGCGCCCGTAGATCGTCCCCCGGCGGCTAAGCAAACTCATAGAGATCCTGCCGCGCATGGTTTCCCGGGAATCGGGCATCCACGCAAAGAAGCCCGCCCCTCGCGTCAGTAGGCCTTGCGCCTGTATCTGCGGTGCGGTTGCAAGCAGCAGAACCAAGGTGCCGGAAATCAAGAGGGTTTGGCGCACGAATTCCTACTTTCAGAGCAGCTGTTCTTCCCTGGATCCGGCCTCAAGCTAGACTGCGACCCTTGCAAGCGCAACTCACGCTTTAGAAAGGTAGCGTAAGGCCATGATCCAAATGATAAAAAACTTTGAGTTCTCGCGTTAGTATGTGAGTGCCTGGTTCGTCAACTCCGAAGTTGGCTCCGTGCTGGGCGCTATGGTGTTCTGAATCTCGGCCTGAGGGAAGTTTGCCGAGGCATTAGAAGGGGTCTCGCCGCTGCCGTATCGGCGCCCATCGAGGGGCGTAGTCTGCTGTCGCGAATGTTCCCCATGCCAACGAGCATCGGCTCGGCTAGATCCTTGAATCCGGTTGAGACAATCCACGTGTCGCCTTGCTCGTCGGGCAGCCTACATTGTCGCTAACGCCAATAATCGGACGGGATAAAATGACGGCCACTCGCTCCAGACCGACCCCTGCTTCAACGACCGAGCCGAAATATTCGCGATCCGACCGGGGCTCAGGAGTATTCCAATGGCTGCAGGCGTGGTGCAGCTCCAAAGCAGCGAGGCGTACCGTGACGATGGTCATCTCGAGTGGGCTCTTTGCGATGTCGAACTCAGCAGCCGCGGTAGCGCAATCGTCGGGTCATGGTTCGATCATGGCGACCGGCGCGGAAGTTCTGGTGCGCAGCGGCTTTGCAGCACTGGACGGCAAACGGGTGGGCCTCATCACCAACCAGACTGGTCGTGTTGGCGATCGCCATCTGGTCGACCTCCTGGCTGAAGCAGGCAACGTGAGATTGACCGCGATCTTCGCGCCCGAGCACGGGTTTCGCGGTTCGGTGGAGGCAGGCGAGAAAGTTGCCGACCGCATCGACAAGAAAACGGGCATTCAGGTGCACAGCCTTTACGGTGCGACCCGCAAGCCCACGCCGGCGATGCTGCGCGATGTCGACGTGCTTGTCTTCGACATCCAGGACATTGGCGTGCGCTTCTACACCTATATCTCGACCATGGGTCTCGCGATGCAGGCTGCCGCGGCAAAGGGCATTCCCTTCCTTGTGCTCGACCGGCCGAATCCGCTTGGTGGTCGATACGTCTCCGGGTTCGTCCTCAATTCGAGGTATACCTCCTTCGTGGGGCAATACCCGATCCCGATCGTCCACGGCCTGACGGTTGGCGAACTGGCCGCGATGATCAAAGGCGAGGCCTGGCTTCCCGGGTTTGATCGACTGGACCTGATCATCGGCAAAATGGAAGGCTGGCGCCGTGACATGCGCTGGCCCGATCTTGGCCGGGAATGGGTCGCAACGAGCCCGAACATTCCATCCTTTGAATCAGCGCTTCTTTACCCCGGCATCGGCATCGTCGGAGAGACGGCGGTCAACGAGGGCCGCGGGACGGAAGCACCCTTCACCCGTTTCGGCGCACCTTGGCTCGATGCCGACGCAATGGCCGATCGACTGATGTCACTCGGGCTCCCGGGCGTGCGCTTCGAGGCGATTGTCTACACGCCGCGGTCGATTGCGGGTGTCGCGACGAACCCGCGCCATCTCAACGAACGCGTCAAAGCCGTTCGAGTGATCGTGACGGATACGGGCGCTGTTACGCCTCTTGAAATTGGAGTCCAAGCGCTTTCCCTGCTGGTCGTCGAGGCGCGACGGGCGGGCGTAAAAACTTTCTTCCCGAAGCGACGGATGTTCGAACTGATTGCTGGTGACCGCCGCCTCTACAATCAATTGATGGCGGAGTGGAGTGGTTCACGCATCATCGCCGGCTGGGCCCGGGAGGTCGAGCGCTTCAAGAAGAAAAGGCGTGCGTACCTGCTCTACTAACCGCCGCGCATGCTGCTCGCAGCGCACGGCCTGCCACCACCTGTTAGCCATAATGCGCCGATCACGTTTCCCGACCATGGCGCGGCTAGTAGCGTTGGCACAGGGTTTCCTGGTGGATGGCATTCGAGAGGGCCAACGACGCCATGGCCGCGCACGAGCGGATCGTTGTAACCGGAACAGGCGTTGTCACCGCCATTGGCGAAACCGTTCCGGCGTTCTGGACAAGCCTCAAGCAGGGGCAGTGCGGCCTCTCACGGCTCGAGGGCACGGGTCTCGGTGACGACGCGATCCACATCGGCGGACAGATCAAAGCCTTCGACCCACGGTCCCGACTTGGAGGCTGGTCGCGCGACAAGACTATTCTCTACGCCGACCGCTATTCATGGCTGGCCGCCGCCGCCGCCAATGAGGCGATTGACCAGGCTGGCCTCGTTGGCCTTTTTCCCGAGCCTTACAGAGTGGCTTGTCTCGTTGGGTCTGCAGCGGGTGGTCAGACCTTTGCTGAAAAAGCCTGCCGGGATCGATTTGCCGAAAACAAGCGCGCGGTTCATCCCATGTTCCTGCCGCGCATTATTGGCTCGTCGGCAGCGGCGCATATCGGCATCGAGTATGGCGTCAAGGGCCCGACCTTAGGGATCTGTAGCGCAGGCACCAGCGCCGCTCATGCAATCGGGCTTGGGCGCGACTACATTCGGCATGGTGTTGTTGACATTGCCATTGTCGGGGGGGCCGATAGTGCGCTGACGCTTGGTGCTCTGCTCGCGGGCAACGCTCTGGGTGTCCTTTCGCCTGACGGTTGCTTTCCCTTCTCGCGCGAGCGCAATGGCACCGTTCTAGCGGAGGGTGCCGGGATCCTCGTCCTCGAGTCAGCGCGCCACGCCAAGGCGCGCGGTGCAACGATCCTGGCTGAGTTGTCTGGGTTCGCAATGACATCCAACGCCACCGACATGGTCGAGCCGAGCGCCGATGGCCTTTGCGAGGCCATGCGTCGCGCGCTTAATGACGCCGCGATCGCACCCTCTGAAATTGGCTATATAAACGCGCACGGCGCGGGGACCCGGCGGGGTGACCTGTGCGAAACGCAAGCGATCAAGGAAACCTTCCCCCAAGCCCGTCGCCTTCCCGTCTCGTCGACGAAGTCGATGCACGGGCACACAATGGGTGCCTCGGGCGCAATCGAAGCCATCGCGTGCGTCGAAGCCCTGCGCTCAGGCTGGCTGCCCCCGACGATCGGTCTCGCCCACGCCGATAGTCAGTGCGATCTCGATTACATCCCGAACGAAGGCCGTCGGTGTGAGGTAAGGCATGCCATGTCGACGACACACGCGCTGGGCGGCTTCAATACTTCGATGGTATTCGGATTGTCATCCTCCCTCTAGGTCTCCATCAGGCGCAAAGGCCTCTACGGTTCTGGTTCCGGTTATGTGCCTTGTGACCATTGGATGATCTGAGAGAGATACCGATCGATGCAAAGGGTACTGGCTTCAAGCGGCATGAACTCGCTGGCTGGGTCGATGACCTTATCTCCCGCAAGGTGGCGCCGCCGAGTGGCGATTTGAGCATCTGGGTGGTGATGTAACTGGCTCGCGCAAATTGTGCTGCCTCAGACTTGCGAAGTGGGCCCGCATGTCCACGGTGAGGGCGGCGCAGTCGGTTCTGGGTGAGGCGATCAATCACAAGTGTTGAGCCCGCCGGGAGTTGGGCCCGTCGGGATCGGCGCACAGCGCTCGAGGCCAGACGTACGGCAGCGGAACGGGCCGTCGCATTGCTACGCTGCGCGGTTGTTAAGCTCGATTTGCCGACAGGGGGAAGGTGAAGGCTTGTTTGGAACGCGGCGTCGGGTGACGGAAGAAGTGGAATTGTCGCCCTCAAAGCGCAGCATGTGGTACGGCACCTGCGAACGTTGATCCGGTAACGTCGCTAACCTGGGGACTTCCACGTGGTCTGAAACAGGAGTGCTGAGCCATGCCGGTACGGATTGTCGGGATGATCGGCGTCACGCCGCCTGCGAGTGACGCCCAGCTTATCATCATCGAGGGTGCGCTCTCGCCCGATTACGTCGTGGAAAGCGCCCGTGCGCATGAGGCTGCAGGCTATGACATGGCGCTCGTCGGCTATAGCTCGTCTTCGGCCGAGGGCTTCCTCGTGGCGCTCCACGCGGCCCACCACACGGAACGGCTGAAGCTGCTTGTCGCGCATCGTCCGGGCTTCGTGGCGCCAACGCTGATGGCGCGGAAGGTTGCCACCTTCGACCAGTTGACGCGCGGTCGTCTCGCGCTTCACATCATCACCGGCAAGACTGACGCAGAACAGCACGGCGATGGGGATTTTTCACCGAAGCCTGAGCGCTACGAGCGTGCCGCGGAGTATCTGGCGCTGATGCGTCGGACGTGGACCGCGGCCGAGCCGTTCGACTTCGAGGGGGGCTTCTATCGCGTTGTTGGGGCCGCCAGCGATGTTCGCCCCTACCAAAGGCCTTACCCCGAGATCATGTTTGGCGGGGCATCGGAGGGCGCGCTTGCCATGGGCGCCGAGCATGG
>JARFQY010000004.1 GCA_029287535.1 Filomicrobium sp. | reverse complement strand
ATCGATGCCATAGGCATCTTTGACCATGTTTGTGGCGAGCAACGAACCGGGATTAACGGCAACGATCATGGGGCCACTGGTGCCCAACTGATCAGCCAAATGCTTGGACCACATGGTCAGCGCAAGTTTGCTCTGGGCATAAGCTGCCTGATCCGCGAGACGCACTCTGCCCATGAACGCGTCGAGGTCGACGGGAGACTGGGCAGCCGAAGATACGTTCACTACGCGACCTTCTGGCACTAAGAGCGGCATAAGCCGTTGCATCAGCAGATAAGGCGCAATCACATTTACAACGAAGCGAACATCCAGCCCGTGTTCGGTAACGGGCTTTGACACTACGTAAACACCGGCGTTGTTGATCAGGACATCCAGCCTCGCGTGCTTCTGGGCGACCGCTTTGACGAGTGCCTCGACATCGGCCAAGAGCGATAGGTCGGCGGCGTAACTCTCAACGCTGCCGGCACCCTGCAATGCGGAAAGCATTTTTTCGGTGGCTTGAAGTTTCGTGGGATTGCGTCCGTGCAGCAGAACATGGTGGCCTTTGGAAACGAGCATCTTGGCAGTTTCCAAACCGATGCCGTCGGTGGAACCGGTAACGAGGATGGTTTTTTGCATCGGATTAATCTCCTTGTCCTGAGAACTCCGGCAAGACGTCGTCAGCCAGGCGTTTCAGCGTTGTCTCGATGTCTGATTTATTGAAGCGCAGGTTCAGCGCCACGTGGTTGACGCCGATTTCTTGGCGCGATCGCAGATAGGCTCGTAGATGGCTGACTCCCAGGCGCAATCCGAGATGAATCGGCTGTGGCGGCGTTTCGGAATCGTCGGCCAGATCGATGTAGAGCGGTTCCATAACGGGGCGGTCCGAGCCGCCTTCCGCTGCAATCTGCGCGCGCCATTCGCCAATGACCTGGGATTGCAGTTGCTTGGCTCGCGGATAGATCATCCAGCCATCGCCGTTCTGCGCCAACCAATCGGGATGCTGCTGGCTGCCTCCGGTAACGAGCAGCGGCAGCTTTCCCGACATTGGTTTCGGCAGCATATCCATGCCACCCGCTGGAGTGGTGAGATTGAGACTGCCGTACGGGCTCTCGAATTCCGGTGCGTCCTCCCACATGCGCTTGATATATTCAAAGCTCTCCCTGAACCGTTCGCCACGATCTGCAAACGGCAAAGCCATCGCCGGATATTCGTCCGGCCTGTCGCCGGAGGCGACACCCAGGATGAGCCGACCGCCAGACAGAATGTCGGCACTGGCTGCGGCCTTCGCCACATGTGCTGGATGGCGTAACGGCAGAACGATGCTGGCAACGCCAAGTCCGATTTCTTCCGTCTGACCGGCCAACAGACCAAGGTAGACAAAGGGGTCGAAAACTTGGCCTGCATCGCCAAATGCGGGCACATTGAAGGGCACGTCCCTTAGCCAAACTGCGGAGAAGCCGAGTTCTTCGGCCCGTTGAACGCGTTCGATATGGCGAGCCATGGTTGGCACAGGCCCTGACGCATAGGTTTCCAGCGGGACTACCAGCCCGAGGCTCAACCGGTTCGGACGGAACACAGAATTGTAGCCCCGATTGATCGGCTCGAATGTTGGATGTTCTACTTTTTGCAGCATTTCCCGTGCTCCACCGGAGGCGAAGGGGACGCCTTGCGCGCCCCGATCGAAGAGACCTTTCAGTGAAGGTCGCGGTCTTGATTTGGTCAGGTTGGTCCCGCCATCAGCGAGAACCCCCTCACGTATTTTGTTCGTTGCCGCTATCTGGCGTCCTGAACTCTATAAGCGTGGGACTTTTTCTCCGATACGGCCGGCTATCGAGTTGTAAAACCCTTGCACGATCTCGTCGGCCTTGGCTTGTTCCACTCCCTTGGGTTCGAACGTGCCGCTCCAGGTCAATTGCGAGCGCCCATCGCCAAGGTCCTTCACCCGCACCTCGCCGACATAGTTTTTCAGAGGTAGCGGAGAAGACCGGATCACATAGTTGAAGGCCATCGATTCAGCGTCGAAATAGACGAGCTGGAGGTCGAGGTCGCCACCGCCATTGAGTTTGTCTAGCTTAAGGGCACCAACACCATTGCCAACAAGTTTGCTCTTTTCGACCGGTGGCATGATTTTTTCTGAGGGCTGATGGAATTCCACCAACTTCCAAAGCTCATCGGCCGGGGCCTTATATGTCGCTGTGACTTCTGCTCCTGCCGTTGCGGAACTGGTAAATGCGCATGCAGCGGCGATTGCGACCGCAAGAGAAGTGATCATCTTCATCCAGTTTTCCTCTTTCAAACATGAAGGCTCAAAGATTTCCGGTGTCACAAGCTGTGGTTACGTCACGTCTTGGGCACCAACCACGAGTTCTTCCCACTTGCGCTGATTTTCCATGTCGAATTGCGCGCCGTTGTCGTCGGCCCACTTGAAGCGTTTAAGAGCGGGTGTCTGGCTGGTCGCCTGGTATAGCCAGTAAGCTTCTGCCGTCAGCGCCTCATCGATTGGCTTGTCGATCGACTCATAAACGGCCTGTTTGCAGGCGTTGATCGACTCTGCGGGCCAAAGGCTGATGCGTTTGGCGAGCGCCTCAACATAGGGGCCGATTTCATCTGGATTGAGCGCCTTATTAACGGTGCCATAGGCTTCCGCCTGGTCGGCGTCGAAGTCGCGGGCGCCTAGGATGATCTCCAGTGCGCGACCCAGTCCGGTCTGCCGGGCCATGCGTGAAGCACCCCCGCCGCAAGGCAGGATCCCCATGCCGACTTCCATCTGCATGAACTTGGCTTTTCCGCGAGCGGCAAAGCGCATGTCGCAGGCCAGTGCGAATTCGTGACCGCCGCCGCGGGCAAAGCCCTCGATCTTGGCAATCGTCGCTTGAGGCACCTTGCTGATGCGCTCCAGAACCCTTTGAAGATCGAGGAGCTTGGCCTCATCGCGCGAGACTGCCTTCGCCGACATGTCCTTGAGGAAATTTGTGTCGGCATGTGCCACGAAGATCTCGGGATTGGCAGACTGGAACACAACCACTTTGACGGCTCGGTCGGCTTCCAGCTTCTGAGCCAGAATGTCGAGGTCGGCCAACATCGGCAGGCCCTGGATGTTGACGGGCGGATAATCAAACGTGACCCAAGCGATCGCGCCTTCGATCTTGACGTTGAAGGTGTTGAATTTGTCGTACTGCATTCGGCGTCTCCATGATGATCCGACGCCAATTTATTACTTATCTTAGCGATATAAATGCCTCATAACGGAGTTCATAATTCGGAATTGGGATATAATCTAATGGACACCGAGAGCGTGCGCCTGTTCGTCCTTGCGGCGGAAAAGCTCAATATCTCTGCGGCCGGACGGGAGCTCGGCATGGCGCCAGCTGTCTCCAGTGCGAGGCTGGCAAAGCTGGAGAGTACACTCGGCGCCGAGCTGCTCCACCGCTCAACCCGAAAGGTGGTGTTATCACTGGAGGGGGCCGAGTTTCTGCCCTTTGCTAAGGAATTGCTCGCCCAGGAGGATGCAGCGCGCGCGGCGTTGGGACTTGGAAAAGCAATGGCGACTGGAACACTGAGGTTCGCCGCGCCGAGTACATTTGCGCAATTGTACATCGCTCCGCTCCTGCCCGAATTCCTGAAACTCAATCCCGGCGTTAGTCTTGACCTGCGGTTTAGTGATGCGCAGTTCGATTTGATCGAGGGCAGTTTCGATCTTGCCCTGCGCAATTCGGCGCTCGCGGATAGCAGTTTCAAGGCCCGCAAACTTGCCGACGACAAGCGAATCCTGTGTGCGTCGCCTGCTTATCTTGAACAGTACGATACCCCGCAGGACCCCGACGACTTGAGTCAGCACCGGCTCATTGGCTTCAGGGACCAATCACCCAGGCCGCTGGCCGGCCTCGACGGGGAAGAGGGGCAGTTCGATCCGAGCCGGGCTGACTGTCGTGTGGTTGTCGACGATGGACTGAGCCAAAAGATTGCGACGATCGCTGGGGCCGGCATTTCAATGAATTCGCTGTGGAGTGTCCATCGCGAGATTACCGACGGTTCGCTGGTCCGTGTTCTGCCAGGATATGAGATAAATGATCAGGTGGCGTTGTGGCTCGTCTACCCGAAATCAAATGTGCTGACTGCGAAGGTCCGAGTCTTCATCGACTTCCTATTGGACAAAATTGGCAAGGCCCCGCCTTGGATTGACGCTTGATTTCGATCGTCGCAATGGATCGATCAAGCTCCTGCATACCAGATCTGATGCAGCTCCATAGGTCTTGGGGACCGCACAAAACAAATGCTACCCCACCATTGTTCTCAAACCACTGTGGAGCAACAGACGATCTCAGACGCTGGTGCCATGGCGATGGAGATGATGGCCGAGCACAAGCTGTCCGGGCTCCCTGTTGGCGAGCGCTCTGTCGACATCCGCGAAGTGCTCCAGGGCTTCACCGAGCAGCAGTGCGTTTGATGCAGCCTTAGGAGAGCTGACGCCAAAGCTGCCTTCTCTACCCGAAAATCGACCATCGCAGACTGTCGGGCGCCTCATGATCAGGCCAGCAACCATACATAACGCAGGCGACCCGAACGACAAAGCAGACATGGCGGTAATCTGACCATCGCACATCAGGTATGTTCCGCTTCAGACCCGAAAGCGGACAGCCCAACGAAGACCCGGCTCTCAGGGAATAGCGGATTACGTGATTGGTGGAATGATTGAGACCTGAGGTCCAGTGCTGAACCGTCGCCCATGAGGGTGGACGGCGACGGTGGGCACATACTAGTAACGCGTGAGCAAATTCCTTCGCAGCGCCGTTGCGAAAACTTAGAGTGGTGTCGAGTATGTCTTGGGCAATGCGGTTTGTCGTTTATTTTGCGCTCATTATTGGAGCCTCGTTGTTGCTTACATACGCCCCGCAAACCCATGCTGGCGAAGACCTCAACCACATGCAAAAGCTGATCAAATCTCTCATGTACTTTGGGGTCTTTGGCTTGGCTGCGGTGCTGGCTATGGACCTCGTGCGCCGTCGCTAACCGAGCCAGCTCACAAAACGGGTCACGGCTGACTTCAGCTGACGGCGCAGAACAATTTCGCTACCACCAATCCAGCAGAGTGTTTGCGACAGGGATCACGCGTCGACGAAAACGCTGCAGTGAGCGTTCACCGATGGAGAATGCGACGGAGTTCACGCCCTGAAGTTTCCCTCGGCCATGGGCTACTTGCAAGGAAACGAGTCTTTCAAGGAGGCCAGGAGGGCATCGGCCGCCGGCATCTTTTTTCGCTTGCTAAAATCCCCGTAGACCCAACGCACAAAAGCCCAACGAACCTCATCGGCGGTGTTTTGCGCGGGAACGCAGATGTCCGTACCTTTTCCGGCAGCTCCGACTTCAGCGAGCGCATCGACAAAACCCAGGATGTACTGCTCGCATTCGAGTTCGGCCACCTGGCCCACTTCACGGGAGTCGTTGTCGGCATCCTGACACGGTGCCACAAGGCGGGTGGCGGGATATTTCTCGCCGGTGATCGAGTCTGCGTTCGCCGGCAGTACCACTTGCGTGGCGACGGCCGCGGTCAGCATGCCTGTCAGAAACCATCCTAAACGCATTCTAATTCTCCCGAATAAAGGCCGGTGATCTCTTGCAGCATACCGGGTTGAGAGACTTGTGGGGCACGAACACCCCGGCCTAGCCGCTGACGGCAAGGCCGGGGCAACAGTTCACTTCGCTTTGCTTTTCTCTTTGGCGAGCGCATGGACCGCTTCGTTCATGACGTCCTGGTGTTCCTTGTTGTTGACGAACTTCTCGGAATTCACCTTCGACCAGAGTTCCTCAGACGTCATGTTCTGGTGGCAACCCATGCACAGACCGGTCCGCTCCATTTTCTCGCGCATCTCCTGCGGGAGCGGGCTTGTCAGAGGCCAGTGCGAACCGACGGTCACAAGCTGTTTGCCTTCTGGGGTCACGATCTGCGAAAGATCGTGATCAAGTGAAGGAATGGCCTGCGACTGGATCTGCGTCTTCTTGGGTATGATTTTGCCTTTGGCTGTCTCCAAATCGACCGTGAAGCCCTTGTCGTATCCGAGCAGGAAGCGACCACCGCTGATCCCATAACCCAATGCCTTGGGATTGTTGTGGCAGCTTTCGCAGCTACGCGCCTGTCTTCCAGCCGTGTGCGGTTGAACGGCGGCGTGGTCGAGGCCTTTGGTGCCGCCAGCATCCGGAGTCATCCAGGTCTCGTTTTCGGCAACCGTCTTTCCATCCTTGTCGATCACTGTCGTGATGACCTGGCAGCCTGGCATCATTGGGCTAACGCGACCCTCACCATTGATGCCGAGTGTGGGTTCTTCCCAGCGCAGGTAGGAGCGGGTTTCAGAGACCTTGCCGGGTCCGGTCAGGCCGTTGGTGCCGAGTGGGGCGTCTGCGGTCAGACCGTTTTCACCGCGTGCGTTAGCATTGGTGATCCAGTCGATATCGGTTTTGCCTTCCGAGTAGTTGACCGTGATATGGCAACCGTAGCATTGCGGTGCCCAATCGGCATGGCAGGCATAACACTCCATCGACTCCATATGCTTGCCGACGCTCATCATGGCGACTTCGGCGTTCGGGCTCTTCCAGGTTCCCTCCTTGGCGATCTGCTTCAGGACGGGAACTTCAAAGTCGAGGCCGGATGCGGAGTGCATGATGACCTTGTCACCCTTGCGCACGACGTTGCCAAACGGATTGCCGCGCGTGGTGAGGAGGTAACCGTCTTCGGCATCGTACTGGGTGGCAAAGATCTGCTCATCAGTCACTTCTTCAGCCAGACCACGTGCCTTATTGCCGATATCCGCCTTAAATTCCTCACCATACCCTAGAGGCAGTTCCCATGGGAGTTTGGAAACGGTTCCGTGGCAGTCCTCGCACTCGATCTCGACCTGCGCGAGGGTCGTGCCAGGCAGATTGCCGTCCCCGTGCATATCGACGGTGGTGTGGCAGTCTTGGCAGAGCATTCCGCCTTCTGGGTTGCCGGGCCGGGATTTTTGCTGATGGTGCAAGTCATCCTTGATGAAGAGATACTTCTTCGTGTGCAGCTTGGGCTGCTTGCCGCCCTTGGCGTTATAGGGCGAGCCGTACGGGAACTCCATGATGCCCTGGTAGCTGACGCCGATGCGCTTGCCGCGGTTGTGGCAGGAGTTGCAGGTTTCCGACGGAATGCCTGAGTACTCCGTGTCGCCCACCTTGACCTTGGATTTGCGCGTGGCCTGCATGCGGTGGACGAGCAGCTTGCCGGGCTGATCCTTGGCGATCGTGGGATCCGCGCCTTCATAGAAGCCGTCGTTCGAATACGGCACGTGGCAGGATGAACAACCTGCACCGCGGAAATCGCCGCGCTTCTCGCGTCCGTTCACACCGACGTGGCAACGCTGGCACTGTTGGCGCGAATAGGTGATGCCGGCGAGATTGGGATGCTTGGAGATTTCGTTTACGTCGACTTCCGGCACCTGCTTCATCTCGGTCGGCATCTGATCGGGATGCTGAGCAATGAACTTGGTCATATACGCTTTATATTCGTCGGTGCCGACAGCTGGTTCCGGTCCGTCCTCGTCCTTGAGGTCGTAGTTGCCCCAGATCACCTTGTGATCCTTTTGGACTCCCCAGGACCATAGATTGCCTTGCAGCTTGCCTGCTTCCGTATTCATGAGCGATTTCTTGAGCCGCTCGGCGTAGCCGTCGTGACATTGACCGCAGGACTTGTCTGCAATCCAGACCGCGCCCGGATCTGGATAGAACACGTGCGGGCCACCCGAGGAGGCGAGCTCCGCGGGAGTTCCCTTGTGGGCCTCGTCCTTCGTCAAGCCGGTCGGATTACCACCGTGACAAACCACGCAACCGCCAGGGTCATTATATTCGACACCCAAGGCTTCGATCTGTTCCATCATGAGACCGTCGGTGAAGCGCTCGATGCCCAGATGGCACGATTGACAGCCCAGCTTTTCGGCTGCCTCCTTCGTCGCTTCCTCTGGAACCTCCTGAGCAACGGCCGCGCAAAGCGACCCAAGCAGCATGAACAAAGCTATGATCAGCGGTCTCACGATCGTGCTCCTTTTAAACTAAGGGCATAGCCGCACGGAATCCGCGGCGCGAAAACCGTACGAATTCGAACCCGAAGGCGCCTTGACGGGAGTCAGAAATTTCGTTTTTGCGAGGGGCAACCAAAGCTGCATCCCGATGTTGATTTCCATCAATAAAACTTCTGAAGTGGCCGCTACGGTGAGGGAAAAACGAGTATTCGCAGCCTGGGAGTAGGAAGTTGGACCTTTGCCAAGGAGGGAGATCTCTTCGCGCGTCTTCCGACCAAGCCGCTTCCTCATTAGACAGCCAGGTGCAGCTGCTTTGCTGCAGACATCGCCTGTGCGCACATCTGTCCTGCGGCGCAAAACACCCCGACCAGTTCCACAAGCACATGCGGCGTGGCGATCGCCTTCAGATCGATCAAGCCGCCGATAGCCCTGCGATGCGCCACTGGATCGTCGTTTCTGGCATGGCCGCATCCTGCAAGGCCCTGCCGGACGGCCGCCGCCAGATCCTCGATCTTGAAATGCCCGGAGATCTTCTAGCAAGACCGGCAGGGACGCCCGACGGGACCGATTCCTGGGTTGAGATCCTCTGCGATAGCATCGTTTGTGAGATCGATCTGTCGGCCGATCGCGACAAGCTTTACCTGGACCCGCAGCTGACGAAGCGATTGCTGGACGACGCCTGGAGCCGGCTTGATGCCAAACTCGTCCACGTCGTTGCCCTTGGGCGTCTCGACTCCATGGAACGCATCTGTCTGTTCCTTCTCGAGATGGCACAGCGCTCTGGGACGGATAAAGGTGGGGCAACACGGGTCAGCCTGTGCCTGTCGCGGGACGATATCGCCGATTATCTTGGCCTCAATGCAGAGACGGTGAGCCGCCTGCTGGGGCGCATCAAAAAAGCAGGGCTCGCGATTTTCCTTTCACCGACGGAATACGCCGTACCCGACATGAAGGCGTTGGCGAAGCGCGTTCCCATTGGCGCGAGGTTTTCTCGGTCCGGCGGACTGGCAAGTCCGCCTAGAGTTGCAACGGCATCAAAGGAGGTCGCGATATGATCGTTGAGCTCGGACACTTTGCATTATGTCTGGCGCTGGTTGCGGCCCTGATACAGATGACGCTGCCACTGTGGGGCGTTTGGAGTGGATCAGCATCAGCGATGAAAGCTGCAGACAATGCGGCTCAGGTCCAATTCGCGGCAATCGCCACCGCCTTCGGTGCCCTCGTCTACGCCTACGTTGTTTCCGACTTTTCCGTTGCCAACGTCGCACTCAACTCGCACTCGGCGAAGCCACTCATCTACAAGGTCTCGGGCGTCTGGGCGAACCATGAGGGTTCGATGCTGCTGTGGGTCCTGATACTGGCGCTATTCGGCCTGCTGATCTCGATATTCGGCGGAGCCGTGCCGGTTAGGTTCCGGTCAACGGTGCTTGCCGTTCAAGCCATGATTGGTGTTGGCTTTCTCGCGTTCATTCTGCTGACATCGAACCCATTCCAGCGCGTAGCGATGCCACCGCTCGACGGCAACGGCATGAACCCTTTGCTTCAGGATCTCGGCGTCGCCCTGCATCCGCCGCTGCTTTATGTCGGCTATGTCGGCTTCTCGACGGCGTTCTCTTTCGCCGTTGCCGCGCTGATAAGTGGTCGCATCGATCCGTCCTGGGCGCGTTGGATGCGGCCATGGGTCTTGCTCGCATGGTCCGGGCTTACCGCGGGTATCGCGCTGGGATCATGGTGGGCCTACTACGAGCTTGGCTGGGGCGGCTTCTGGTTCTGGGACCCTGTCGAGAACGCATCCTTCATGCCGTGGCTGCTGGGCACTGCATTGCTGCATTCAGCGATCGTGGTCGAAAAGCGATTTGCGCTCGTCAAGTGGACGATCCTGCTTGCGATCTTTACCTTCGGGCTGAGCCTGATTGGAACGTTCCTCGTGCGTTCGGGCATCCTTTCGTCGGTGCATGCATTCGCCACCGACCCAGCTCGGGGCTCTTTCATCCTCGGTCTCTTGGCGCTCTACATTGGCGGCAGCCTGGCGCTTTTCGCTTGGCGCGCGCCGGCCATTCAAGAAGGCGGCCAGTTCGAACCCGTTTCTCGAGAAGGCGGTCTCCTGCTCAACAACCTTCTTTTGGCGGTGGCAACCGGAATTGTGTTTGTCGGCACGCTCTACCCGGTCTTTCTTGACGCTTTGACCGGTCAAAAGATCACCGTTGGGGCGCCATACTTCAACATGACGTTCCTACCCGTGTTCGCACTCGTCATGGTCGCGGCCGGAGCCGGCACGTTTCTGAGTTGGAAAAAGGCGCGCCTTGGTCCGCTTCTCAAGTACTGCCTACTGACGCTTGCGGTCGCTGTGGTGGGCACCCTGGTGGTTGCCATCGCGTTGGGGCTTAGCGAGCCCGCAGGACTGTTTGGTATTGCCGTCGCCCTGTGGCTGGTTGCCGCCAGCGCAATCGACCTCGGTCGCCGTGCCGGCCTCCCCGGTGCCACGCTGGCCGTGGCAACGCAACGCGTGATGGGACTGCCGCGCTCCACGTGGGGGCTTTATCTCGCGCACATTGGTGTCGCCGTTGCGGCCGCCGGCGTTGTGGCAATTTCGATCTGGCGTGTCGAAGAGATCCAGATCCACGAAATCGGAAAACCGGTGACTGTCGGTGGTTACACCTTCACGCTGGCCGATGTCGGCCAAGCAAAAGGACCGAACTACCAGGCCTCCATCGCCACCATCAAAGTGGAGCAAGACGGTCAACTGGTGCAGCTTCTGTTCCCCGAGCGCCGCTGGTACCCGGTCGAGAAGAAACCGACGACGGAAGCTGCGATCTCCACCCTATGGCATGGCGACCTGTACGCCGTCCTCGGTGACCCGAACGGCAAGAACGCATTCGTCACCCGTTATTACTACAACCCGGGTGTCCCTTGGATGTGGCTTGGCGCTCTGATGATCGCTTTGTCTGGACTGATCTCGCTCACCGATCGGCGCCTGCGTGTCGGCGCGCCTACGCCGGCGCGGAAACCCAAACTTGTACTCCAGCCGGCCGAATAGGAAGCGCGTAATGTCAAGTCATGTGAATGTGCGTCCGGGAAGATGGTGGGGCCAAGCCCAGTCGATGTTCCTTCTCCTTTTGCTGGTTCTCGCGAACCTGGCTGTTGTCGTAGCGCCGGCCGAGGCCATAGACCCCGGTGAAATGTTCGCCGACCCGTCCCAGGAAGCTCGCGCCCGTGACATCGGGCGCAGCCTGCGCTGTCTGGTCTGCCAGAACCAATCGATTTTCGATTCGAATGCCGGCTTAGCCAAGGACCTTCGTGTTCTCGTGCGCGAGCGCATGACGGCGGGCGATAGCGATGACGAGGTGCTCGACTACGTCGCCGCACGCTACGGAGATTATGTGCTGCTGCAGCCTCCGATGCGGAGCCATACGGTGCTGCTTTGGCTCGCACCGCTGGCCCTCGGGCTGTTTGGTGCCATGCTCGCATTCTCTTATCATCGCGGTCGCCATCAAAGGGCGGCAACGCCACGACTGACCACCAAAGAACGCGCCACGGCTCGCCGCATTCTCGAGGGAGGGCAACTATGACCGGAGTCTGGATCTTCACAATTGCCCTAGCGCTCGCTGCCGGCGTGTGGATCGCACGGCCATTCCTGCGCCGAGGAGAGGTTGAGTTGAATGAAGCTGATTGCGCCATCTCAATCTTCCGCGACCAAGCCGACGAAGTGAAACGTGACCTCGAAGCCGGCCTTATCAGTGAGGCGGAATACGATGCCGCTCGCGAGGAAATCGAGATGCGCGCGTTAAATGCCGCCAAGTCAATGGGCGAAGGATTGTCCGTGTCGCGCCGCTCTCCAAGGGTTGCAGCGTGTCTTGCCCTCGTGACGATGGCGTCGGCGCTCGCAGTTTATGCCGGGCTCGGGGATCCGGCCGCTCCCGATCAGCCACTTGAAGTCCGCAAACAGAAGCTCTTGAATGAACGAGCGAGCGCGGGAGACCTGAAAAGCCAGCTTCAAGTTCTGATCGAGAAGACCAAGGCCGATCCGAAGTCGTTTCAAGACTGGTGGATGCTTGCCCGCACCTATTCGGCAACCGGCGATCACGCCTCCGCAGCGGATGCCTATCGCAGGGCAGCCGAATTGTCCGGCGACCGGCCGACGGTGCTTTCGTCCTACGCGGAATCCATGACCCTCGCCAACGGAAACAAGGTCCCGAAAGCGGCCAAGCTCATCTTCCAGCAGATATTGCAGAAGGCGCCTGATCCCAGAGCCCGCTACTACATCGCGCTGTCCAAGGCTCAAGCTCAGGACTTCACGGGAGCCCTCGATGACTGGGCGGCGCTCTACAAGGACTCGAAACCCGGCGCGCCGTGGGTGCGGATTGTGCGCCGTGACATTATCAACATGTCGAAGTTCACCAAGCGCGATGTAACAAAATATCTGCCCGACGCCACACCAGCTGAAATCGCGAAGGCCAACGGTAGTCCGGTTGATAAGAGTGCGACACTCGCGAGAATTTCTGAGATCGAAGAAAACGTCGCGAAAGATCCAAAAGACTACAAGGGCTGGATTGAACTCGCGGAGCTCAATGCGGCTGCCGGCCAGAATTCGAAAGCCGTGGAGGCTTTGGAGAATGGCCGCAAGAATTTCGCCGCGGCACCGTTCGTGCTTGGGAAGTTTGGCGAGACGGCCCGGCGGCTGGGCCTCGACCTGATCGAGTCGCCGAAGACGAAGGGGCCAACTGACGCGGATGTCGCAGCGACGTCGAAGTTGAGCCAATCCGAACAGGACAATCTGATCCGCGGAATGGTCGCTGGGCTTGCCGCAAAACTTGAAGCGAACCCCAACAACCCAGACGGTTGGATCATGCTCGTGCGTTCTTATACGGTCACGGGTGATGTGCCCAAAGCGCGGAAGTCATACGAGACGGCCATGTCGCATTTCAAGGACGACGCGGCGGTGCTGTCACGACTTCAAAGCGAGGCCGGGAAACTCCTTGCCGCGAAGGCGGAGGTTGGGGCCGCCAAGCAGTAAAGGCTAGGCAGCGGACAATCGTTGCTCGTCGCAAATGACCCTAAGCGGTCCCGCACATGTCAGATGACCCGATACTTGGACGTGACCAAGCCTGATGGAAAACTCTCCGTGGAGACGTGCTCCAGATCGATGTCCCGATCGATGGCTCCGAACAGCGGGAGACCATCGCCAATCAGAATGGGGACTCGGGTCAAAGTGATATCGGATACGAGGCCGTCGCGAACAAATGATTGCACGAGCTTTCCGCCATCAACGTAGGCTGCCTTCCAGCCTTCTTTATCAAGCGATTGCATAATCGCTTTCGGCGTTTGAGAAGATAATCGCACCTTGTTGCGAAGATGATCAGGAATGTCTCCTGGTGTGAGCGACCTGCTCATTACAACGACCGGTTTAGTGTAAGGCCATTCACCGAACGACAGGACCTTCTGAAACGTAGCTCGTCCCATGACGAGGCCATCGACGGCGTCCATAAGGGCAGCGAAGCCGTGCTCCTCTCCGGCAGTCTTTTGTTTCATCAGCCAATCGAGATCACCGTCACGGCGTGCCAAGTAGCCGTCCAAACTGGTCGCTATGAATACATGCCCTGTTATCATTTGGCCGTGATACCACACAGGGTCCGGACCGTCTCCACCTGGCCCATCGCTGCCTGGACCGCAGCCCGGACCGGGGGCGACGTGCGACAGGCATCGAGGTTAGCGCCATAGAGCGCGAGCGCCCGCGCGGTGATCTGGCGCGCGATAGGCGCGGGCGGGGAAGTGAGTGTCATCCGACGATCACGGCCTAGGCCGTTTCCGCTCTCAGCTCAAAAGCGGGCATTTGACAGCAGCTTAGGTCGGGAGCGGGCATTCGTTGCTTTCTGTCACAGTATGCGTGGTATTGTTGCCGTTAATAGATTCGGGCTTGACGTAAATGGTGCTAGCAGATCAATTGAAGCGAGTCTGGATCCGGAGATTGCTGTAACTGAATGGCCCGACCCCGTCACATCCTAGGCCACCTTCTTGCCGCCGTCCTCGTTTGGATGAGCGTCGTGGCTGGAGTCATGCCGCGGTCAGCCTTCGACCCGGCGACGCTGGTTCAGACTGGACCCCACGGCACAATGGCCGGCCATCATGGTCATGCCACGGGCGATGACGATCCGCTCCACCATTCCAAACATCATGAGCTTCAGCCGTCCGAGAAGACACTGGAGTGCATCGCCACTTGCCTGGATCTGATTGCCGACAAGCTGATTCCTGAAACCAGCAGCACCGTGCAAAAGGCAACCAAGGCGGTGCCGGTCAATTGGATGCAGCTCGCTGCGACGGGCATCAATCTGCGCGAAGTTAGATTCGCCTACTGGCCTACCGGGCCACCCATAGATAGACTTCGATCGGGCAGCGGCACGGAACGACTCGTCGCGCTGAACTCCCGGTTACGCAACTAGCTCAACCTTGAAGATTTGACGCTGCACCGGCTGCGATGAAGCCAGTGTGGTCGTGCCCTGGCATTTGCACGCCAGGCGATTGAACATCTTCAGGGGACCATCGATGAAAAGCCGCCTGCTTTACTTCGCCGTCATCGCTTCGTTGCTAACTGCCTCGCCTTTCCCGCTCGTTTCGGGTGGGCTTAAGGCCGCCGAATCCAAAGGGGACAAGGTCAAATTCAAATGGACTTGCCCGATGCATCCCCATTACATCGCCAACGATTCAGGAAGCTGCCCCATCTGCGGCATGGACCTTGTGAAGCTTGAAACCGGGGCCGGTGGCAATGCGGCGTCCGGCCGACCACAACGGACAGCCATCGTCGTGCCTCCCGAGACCCTGCAAACGATGGGGGTCCGGATCGCCAAAGCGGAGAGAACGAGCTTCGGCCGCATCATACGGAGCTTTGGCCTCATCGCGGAGAATGAGCGTTTGCAGACGGACATGTCCGCGCGCACGGAAGCCTGGGTCGAGGAACTCCGAATCCGCGCTGTGGGTGACGAAGTCAGAAAGAGCGACCTCCTGTTCACCCTCTACGCGCCGGAATTCATAGTGTCCCAGCGGGATTATCTCGATGCCCTTAAGGGGCGCAGCCGCACTCGCATCACCTCGATCAAGACCCGGCTTAAGGCATTCGGCATGCAGGAGCGGGCGATTGAGCAGCTGGAGCGCAACCGCGAAGTTATGGAGTTCGTTCCCTACTACGCAGATCGCGACGGGACGGTAGCCATGATCGATTTGCGGCCTGGAAGCTACGTAAAGCGCGGGACCATGCTGACCCGCATTCAAGACTATTCCCAAGTCTGGCTCATGGTGAGCGTCTCGGAAAAGGACCTGACGTTCATCCAGCCGGGAACCTCCGCGCGCATTACGTTTCCCAACATCCCCGGCCGGGAATTATTCGCCAAGGTGGAGTATGTTTATCCGACTGTCGACCGCAACACCCGCACCGGGCAAGTGAGGCTGGTGCTCAACAATGAAGACCGCCAACTCCGACCCGGCGCCTATGCGGACGTGGCGTTTGAAGTGGACAGTCATCAGCGCCTTGCCGTGCCATCAGAAGCCATTTTGAAGAGCGGTGGGGGGCGCTACATCGTGGCGTCACTTGGCGGAGGACGCTTCGAGCCGCGTGCTGTGAAAACGGGTCTCATTTCGGGCCGCTGGACGGAAGTTAGCGGTGAAATCGAGGCCGGTGACGACATCGTTGTGTCCGGACAGTTCCTCATCGACTCGGAAAGCGCACTGCGTGAGAGCTTCCGCAAACTCGAACGACTGCAACTACCACTGTCGCTTTTGAAACTGAACACGACGCAATTCGCGATGCTCGACCACTTCGTTGACGCGGCGCTCTATATCCATGAAGCCCTGGTCGACGGCTACGAGTTGGAGCCGAAGTATCTTGACCCCGCGATTGAAGTGAAAACGCTGCTATGGCCCGCCTTCCAGCACACCCGGCTCGCCTTTGTGATGGAGGATGCCGTTACCGCAATTCGCAAAGCGCAAGCATCGAAGGCTGAAAGCGAGACTTCAGTGGCGCTCGCCCAGCTGGTCGCGGCGCTAGCCCCTTGGATTCGAGAAGGCGCTCCGGAGCATTACCGGGAAAAGAAGGTCGCATTGCACAAGGACAGCGCTTCCGGCCGGATGTGGCTTCAACTGGGAGGCGGACAGCTTAACCCGTTCGGCGATGGGCCGTCATCGTTGATCGCGTTGCCCGGTGCTGACCCCGGTGGTGCGAATCGGGCCCCGACGGAGAGCAAGCAAACGACGTCGCCAAAGATGGCTCCAGCCATGCAAGGTCATCGTCACCACTGATTGCACGTTCGCTTCCAGAGAGTTCTTTCATGAACACGACACCACAAGACTTCACGGGACACGATCCGACGAAGTCGACCGTTGCGGGCGTAATCGAGTGGTCCGCCAGAAACCAGATTCTTGTTCTGGTCGCTGCGCTTACTCTGGTGATCATGGGATGGCTGGCGATCAAGAAGATGCCCCTCGACGCGATCCCTGACCTAACCGACACGCAGGTCATTATCCGCACGGAGTTCTCGGGGCAGTCGCCGCAAATCGTGGAAGACCTCGTCACGTATCCGTTGTCCACGACGCTGTTGGGACTTCCCAAAACAAAGGCCGTGCGTGGCTTCTCGCTATTTGGGACGAGTTTCGTTTATGTCATCTTCGAAGATGACGTCGACCAGTACTGGGCCCGCTCGCGGGTTATCGAAGCTCTTTCCACGGTGTCCGGCTCGCTTCCGGAAAACGCAAACCCGCAACTGGGTCCTGATGCGACCGGCGTCGGTTGGATCTACCAGTACGCCGTGGTCGACCGGAGCGGCAAGCGTGACCTTGCCCAACTCCGCTCGCTTCAGGATTGGTTCTTGAAATTCGAACTGGCGACCGTGCCCGGCGTCAGCGAAGTTGCTTCGGTGGGCGGCTTCGTCAAGGAATACCAGGTCCTCCTCGATCCGAACCGACTGCGTGCCTACGATGTGCCGCTGTCCAGGATCGTGGAAGCGGTCAAAGCCGCCTCCAGCGAGGTGGGAGGCCGGGTTATAGAGCAAGCCGAAACCGAGCTCATTATTCGCTCAACCGGCTATGTTCAAAACCTCTCCCAGTTAAAGGATGTTGTTGTCTATTCCAGCGGCGGCACGCCGGTCCTGTTATCGGACGTTGCCAATGTCGTTGAAGGGCCCGAACTGCGCCGTGGCGTGGTCGAGCTAGGCGGCCAAGGAGAAGTCGTGAGCGGCATCATCGTCATGCGCTCCGGCGAGAATGCGCTGAATGTCATCGAGCGCGTAAAGCAGAAGATCGCATCCTTGCAGGCCGGACTGCCCGAAGGCGTGGAGATTATAACGGTCTACGACAGAGCGCCGCTTATTGAAGGCGCGGTCAGATACTTAACAAGGAAGCTCATCGAAGAGGGCCTTGTCGTTGCTCTCGTTTGCTTCGTTTTCCTGCTCCACGTGCGATCGGCCTTCGTTGCCATTATCACGCTACCGCTTGGCGTGTTGGCGGCATTTGTTGTCATGGCCGAGCAGGGGATCACCGCGAACATCATGTCACTCGGCGGCATTGCGATCGCAATCGGCGCAATGGTCGATGCCTCGATCGTCATGGTGGAAAACGCACACCGCAAGCTGTCCTTGATGCCCAAAGACACCACTGCGGAAGCCCGTCGCGACGCCGTCATCCTTGCCGCGAAGGAGGTGGGACCAGGGCTCTTCTTCTCCCTTCTCATCATTACGGTTTCGTTCCTGCCGGTCTTTGCGCTGACAGGACAGAGCTACCGGCTGTTCGCGCCGCTCGCATACACGAAGACCTATGCAATGGCCTTCGCCGCGATTCTTTCGGTGACCTTAGTGCCAGTGCTTATGTTGTGGTTTGTGCGCGGACGGCTTCTCAAGGAGATGCAAAACCCAGTTAACTGGCTATTCGTGAAGACCTACCGGCCCCTGTTGCGGTTCGCCCTCAAGGGCCGCTGGCTGGTGCTGTTACTGGCATTTGCCATCATCGCGTCAGTCGCCTATCCGATCTCGAAAACGGGTAGTGAGTTTATGCCGGCACTTTATGAGGGTGAGCTTCTCTACATGCCGACGACGCTTCCCGGTGTCTCGATCTCAAAAGCCAAGGAAGTTCTCGCGCAGACCAATCGGCTCATTGGCACGGTTCCAGAGGTCGAGCGCGTATTCGGTAAGCTCGGCCGCGCCGACACCGCAACCGATCCGGCCCCCATCTCCATGATCGAGACCTGGATCAAGCTGAAGCCGCAGACGGAATGGCGCCCAGGGCTCTCCAAACAGGCCCTCATCGCGGAACTCGACCAGCGCACAAAGCTGCCGGGCGTTGTCAATTCCTGGGGCTATCCCATCAAGATCCGCATGGACATGATTTCAACGGGGATCCGCACACCGATAGGCATCAAGATTTCCGGCGACGATTTGCAGACCATAGAGCGTGTCGCGCTTGCGGTTGAAGCTGCAGTCAAGAAGGTTTCTGGTACGCGTTCGGCCTTCGCTGACCGGGTGCAAGGGGGCAAGTATCTGGAGATTCGCCCGAATAGACGCGAGCTTGCCCGTCGCAACATAGACCTCGCAGTGTTTCAGTCGGTCATCCAAACAGCGTTAGGTGGCAAGAAACTCGCCGAAAGCGTGCAAGGCCGAGAGCGCTACAACATCATCCTGCGCTATGACCGCCCCTTCCGAGAAACGACTGAGCAAATCGGAGACATCCTGATCCCGACGCCCATCGGGCAACACATCCCACTCGCTGAGGTGGCCGATATAGAGTATGTCGACGGACCGCCTCTGGTTCGCTCTGAGAACGCGCGACTTACCGGCTGGGTCTTTGTCGACATCGCGGACCGCGACATTGGAAGTTATGTCGCCGACGCGCAGCAGACAATCGCTCAATCGGTCGACCTACCGCCAGGCTACGCCATCGCATGGTCCGGGCAATTCGAGCAAATGCAAGAGGCACGCGAGCGGCTGGCGATTGCTATTCCCGCTGTCGTCCTCATCATCTTTGTTCTTTTGATGCTGCATTTCGGCAAACTGGACCGCACGTTCATCATCATGCTGTCGCTCCCGTTCGGGCTGGTCGGGGGGCTATGGGCGGTTTATTTGGCTGGCTACAACTTCTCTGTCGCCGTGGCCGTCGGCTTCATTGCGCTTGGCGGCATCGCGGTCGAAACCGCCGTGGTGATGCTGCTCTACATCGACGCTCAAGTCCGTGAGCAACCGCCCCGATCGCTTCGCGAACTTCACGACGCTGTCGTGACCGGAGCCGCGATGCGCGTCCGGCCAAAGCTGATGACAGTTCTCGTTATTGTCGCCGGGCTGGCACCGATTTTCTTCTCCGAAGGACTGGGCTCTGATGTCATGCGCCGGATCGCGTTGCCGATGCTCGGCGGCATGGCTTCGACGACGCTTCTCACACTGTTCGTTGTGCCGGTTATCTATTTCCTTTGGGAGGGGAGGAGGTTCTCGAGCCATTCGAACAACTGGAGACCCGAAAACCGAACACCGACGCGTGGAGCGGTGCAACCCGCCGAATAGTTGGGCCCGCGGGCCAATTGCAAACCTAGACAACAAGAAAGGAAAACAAGCATGACCAGAGTCCTAGCCTCCATCACACTCATGGGCGTTCTCGCCCTTGCAAGCGTAGCCATTGCCGGGGAGAAGACGATGGATCACTCAGGACATGGCGCCATGGAGCACGAGGTCTCGACGCCCGGCGAGGTAAAGCCTGGGACTGTCGCGGACGGCGTCGGCATTATAAACTCGGTGGACGCTGAAAAGAAGATGATCAACATCACACACGAACCGATGCCGGAGCTGAACTGGCCGACGATGACAATGGACCTGCCGGTCACGAGGCGGGTTGACCTCGGCCGGGTACAGGCTGGTGATAAGGTCGGCTTCGAGCTGAAACTAGGCCGTGACAAGAAGTACCGGGTAATCGGGATAACGCCCGCAGATTGATCTAAGCGGACATTGCGGTCCTCTGGCGAACACAGCTCAGCCAAGTCCCGTACACGGGTCAACTCGATCAAGACGGGCCAAGTCAAAGCAGGTCCGCTGCTGCGATCGAGCAGGGCAAGATCGTATGCGGTTCTTCAGTGAGCATGCTCACAATGGTCACTCGCAAGAGCAGAAATCCAGCAAATCGCGTCGCTTAGAGAGCTAATAATGTGCAGGAAAACGCTACCAGAGCACAATAAACTGAACTCGTGTCATTTGCTATCAGGACCGGCCAAAGATGTACTGGAGGCGATATACACTGCGTATTGTACGCACCGGCAAAACAAAGTTTCCACTGGGGGACGCGAGGTGATAACTATTCTCTAAAAGAACACCTGGGCTTGAGCTCGGCAAGTCCGCGGAACAGGCGCTTTGTCCTCAAGCAATTCTGGTCGGCGCTCCGGTCAGCCACCAAGGAGTCTGCATGTCGCACCCAGGATTTTTTGAGCGTTCTGGACCTTTTTCCGTACAAAAATTAGCGGAAATCTTAGGCGGCAAAATACACCAAGGGGACGCGACGCGAAAAATCTCAGGCATTAGCACTCTTAAAGATGCTGGGCCGGCTGACCTGACATTCTTCGTCAACCGACGTTATTCCGAGCAATTGGGCACCACTGCCGCAGGTGCATGTCTTGTTCAAGAATGCGATGTTTCTCGAGCTCCTCTGGAGCTCAGTGCGATCGTCGTCGAGTCGCCCTATACGTCGACTGCACGCGCGATTGACCTGTTTTACCCTGGCGCTGTGCACGGTCGTTGCGCTCACACGCGCGCCACTCCAAACGGACAACTGGTCCATCCCACTGCGCGAATTGATGAAAACGTTTACATCGAACCTGGTGCAGTTATCGGACGAGAGGCCTGCATCGGCAGTGGCACTACCATCGCAGCTGGAGCTGTCGTCGGCTTCAGGACTTGCATCGGTTCCAACTGTCACATTGGTAGCCAGGCCAGCATAACCCATGCGTTGATCGGTGATCGTGTATCGATCCATGCTGGAGCTAGGATCGGTTCTGACGGCTTCGGTTATGCTAATCATGCGCAGGGGTGGCGGAAAATTCCCCAGGTCGGCCGCGTCCTAATCGGGAATGATGTCGAGATCGGAGCGAATACCACAATTGATCGCGGTGCATTGTCTGACACGGTGATAGGCGAAGGCACCAAGATCGATAATCTCGTACAGATCGCGCATAATGTCGTGATCGGCAAGCACTGCGTGATCGTTGCGCAGAGCGGGATTGCGGGTTCGGCTGAGCTTGGTGACTTCGTTGTTATGGGCGCTCATTCTGGAGTCGTTGGACACGTCGTCGTTGGTAAGGGTGCCCAGATCGCCGGCATGGCTCACGTCAAAGATGACGTGCCGGAAGGTGCTCGCATGGGCGGCACCCCCGCGAAACCTTTTCGCGAATGGGCACGAGAACTGGCTACCATCAAGTCACTTTCGAAACGATAGCCAACCGCCACGGCGGGAAAGAACTCAGACTCAGATAGCAGCCTAGTTGGCATAAGGCTATTGAGCAGCACACGCCTACACTTCCGCGGCGACCAAGACAGTCAGCCGGGTTTCCGCCAGCAATCATAGGCCTCTGATTAGTCAGAGAAATTCAACTGGCGGATGCCAGAAAGTTCAAACATGACATCTCAACTAACCCAAGCCAGCACAACGCGCGGGACCAAGCGCCACTGCCTGAATTGTACGTTGCCTTTTTATGACCTTGCCCGCTCTCCGGTCGTCTGCCCGAATTGTGGTGAGCGTTTCGAGCTCAATGTACGGCCGTCTCCGCCTCCACCGTCCAGGCCAACGGCTGAAAAGCGGGCCACCGCAAATGTAGCTGGGGGCAATGGAACGGATCTGCCGGCGGCAGTCTCCACGTTGCCGACAGAAACTGTCGATGCCGTTCAAGACCCATCTCCTGAGACGAATCCCGACGTCGCATCCGTCGATGACGAGGTTGATACCGATGATACAGAAGACGATCTCCTCATTGACGAGGACATCGACGACGACATCGAAGATGAGGAAATACCGAAACCCGAAAGCCGCGAGGGTGACTGATCCTATTTCAGGTCTTGCAGCGAAGCCGCAATGGGCAGGACAGCATGTGCCAGCACTTTTGGCGGTACTGACTTGTCTTGCAGGCATCGCATGGGCGGGACAGCAAGTCGTCGCTGAGCCTCAGGCAGCTGCCGAGCCCCTCACAAATAGGCTGCCCGCTCATGCCACTCCACGGTCTTACGGCGATGGCTGGGACTGTGTCCGTGGGTATCGCAGGCAGGCCGGTCTCTGCCAAAAAATCGCTGTTCCCGATCACGCGTACCTTACGAACTCGCCCTTCGGGTCCGGATGGGCATGTCGGCACGGGTTCCGACTAGTGGGCAAGAGCTGTGTCCAAATCAAAGTCCCGGAAAACGGCTTTCTGACTGGATCGACTAACTTTGACGAATGGGGCTGTGAGCGCGGCTTCAAGAAAGAGCAGGATACGTGTGCTCAGATCATTGTCCCACCTCATGCCTACTTGTCTGACAACAACTACGACCACGGTTGGGAGTGCGAGCGCGGCTACCACGAGCGTGACGGGAAGTGCATTGCCATCTTGATTCCGAAGAATGCGTACTCGGTTGAGGGTGCCTACAGCAGTGCCTGGAAGTGCAACAGAGGTTATGTGCGTGCACGAGACCATTGCGCGGAAATAGCCGTGCCCAAAAATGCTTATCTGGCGTCGTCTGGCACCGACTGGAAATGTGAACGGGGCTTCAGAAGGAAGGGCGTTCGCTGCGCCAAAATCGTTGTCCCGAAGAATGCTTTTTTGTCGGACATAAGCGTAGGTCAAGGTTGGGAATGCATGCGACCTTATCAGCAGCAAAACGATACGTGTGTTGAGCCTGATTAAGAGACGCGCCGTTCTGGCAGAGCTGTTTCTGAAGCGGAGGCCAAAAATGCATGACACATTCAAAGAAATTCACTCACTTCTGGAGGAGGTTGAAACCCATCTGGCACGCAAAACCGCGACTGACAAACGTCACGCCGTCCGGAAGCTAGAACGCCTCGCCAATGCGGCCAATACGCTCGCGTTGACGCTCAAGGTCTCGAAATAACCGTGGGTGCCGCTGGGATCGTTTAGGCGCCCTTTCAGGGCAAGCGCCCCGGAGAGGTCCTTATGCAAGGCGTAGTCTGGTCTCGACGCCTCGTCAGGCCTTCTGAAGGTCGTAGCCTAGGCAGGTTGTAGTGCACCCCGAGGAGCCGACACAGACCTTCTAGCATTCAATGTCTACTGCGGCCGCCCCCACGACGGACCAGGTGCACGTCGACAAAGTGCACCAAACCAGCCCCTACGACATTCCAAAGTCATGTATGATAGGCGCCAAAACTTCATCTCAACGGTGCAGAGGTTTCCATGCTGAGCAAACGGATTCTCTCAACGATGATGGCACCGTGTCAGCAGGGCTTGCCATGTTAAAGAAGACATTCCTCGTGACGGCGTTCGTTATCGTCTCAATCATTGCCCTACTTTACGGGGTATCGCCGGACTGGTTCGCCAACACGTTTCTCGGGATTGCCGACCTCGATCTGAACTTCGCACATATTCTTCGTGCCGTGATGTGCCTCTATTTGGCACTGGGCCTCTTTTGGCTGTACTCGGCCTTCAATGACAAACTGAGGAACGTGGCGATCTTGACCACGATCCTATTCTCGGGCGGTCTTGTCATCGGGCGGCTGATGAGTTTCGTCGTCGATGGTCTGCCAGCGCCGCTGTTGATTCTGTATGCCGTGATGGAACTCGCATTGGTGCCTGTTGCCTACTGGCTCTATACGCTCCCAGAGTAATCAAGATCGTTCCGGACTTCTTTGTTGAAACTCGGTTGGTGCTCTCGACGAACGGCGCCCGACTCAGATCAAGTGTGCCTATTGCGGACCTGAATGTTGCAGAAGAACCATTGAATTAGAGCGCTAGGAAGAACAACAGTGATTGAACTCGCTTTGCTGATCGGGATGGTGTTGTTCTCATTTGGCTTTCTGCTGCTCGCCTATTCGGTCATCCATCTGCTGACTGAAAAAGATCAGGCCGACGGTGCCAAGAGTGGCGAGCCCAGCCAAGCCTCAATGTCCAAGCCAACGGATTCGGCAGCAGGTTACGGGACAGCCCGGACTGCTTCAGTCTGATAATCGCGAGTTCTGCTTCGCACCTGAAAGTGGACATTCCACCGGCGTGCCATACCATTGCCGCCTCGTTGGAGGTTGCAAACAGCCGGCTTCGCCTGACTCAGGGTCGTACCTTTTCAAAAGGGCCGGCTTCATGTCCGGCTCAAGCATAGGCTCCGGCGGAATAGGTTAGCTCGTAGGAGTGGCTGTAGAGCTCGATGATGTTGCCAAACGGATCTTCGCAATAGACCATCCGATACGGTTTCTCGCCAGGATAGTACCTTCGCACCTGCCGCATTCGTTGACGTCCACCAAGTTCAACAATGCGTTGGACCCGCTCCTCGAGTTTCGGATCCTGAAGGCAGAAGTGGAACACTCCAGGTCGCCAGTACTCGAAGGGATTCGCCTCGGCCTCAGTGTTCGGGAACTCGAACAATTCTAGCCCGACGCCATCTCCTGTCGACAGATGGGCGATCCGAAACGACCCCCAACCCTCGCCGAAGACATCGTCGCACATCTGACCAATCGCGCTGTCGTCCTGCAGTACTTCCGTAGGCTGCATAATGACGTAGAAGTCAAACGCCTTTGAATAGAATTCGACGGCTCTTTCGAGATCCGGAACGGTGATGCCGATGTGGGAAAATGTGACTGCCAATACCCAGCTCCTTGTTTCGACGGGCCGTTTGGAGCGACTTGCTCCTTCAAGCCGGCCGTTATCGTGTCAATGTCATCGTGAAAGCACTTGCTTAAACTGGCCTGCACCAATCACCGTGCCTATACCCAAAATAGCAAGTTGCTGCCAGCGGCAACCTTGGCGCAAATCGCCATAGTTGGCTTCGTCCACATAGAGGAAATCCCGAGCAGAACCTCCAAGCACCTCTAGCACTAAGCCTCGGTCCTCAAACCATTCGCGGAAACCACCGGACGAAACATGCGGCGATAGGCGCCCGGTGTTAGGCCCGTGCGGCGTTTAAACAGGCGCCGGAAGAAAGCTGCGTTGTCATAACCGACCATCGCGCTAATTTCTTCAGCAGCTTCGTTCTCATTCTCTAACAGGTTCTTTGCTTTTTCGATCCGAAGATTCTGAACATGCTCTATTAGCGTCGCACCTGTCGCAGCCTTGAAGCGACGCTTCAACGTGCGCTCAGGAATGCCGCAGGCTGTTATGACGCCAGCGACCACCTGCGACTCCTTGAAATGCAAGGCAAGCCACTCTTCTGCTTTGCGCACGACAGAGTCGGCATGAGATTGTCGCCGCACCAAGCTTTGGAAGGGAAGCTGCCCCTCGCCATGCCACTTGAGCAAGTAAACCTTGGCGATGCGGAGCGCCTCTCCGGGGCTGCAATGTCTTGCAATGATATGAAGTGCAAGGTCGTGCCAGGATGTCGTTCCACCAGCGGTAATAATCCTGCCAGCGCTATCAGCGATGAGGAGGTTCGGCGCCGGATCGAATTGGACCTCGGGAAAGCTCGTTCGGAACAGGTCTTGGTAGCCCCAGTGCGATGTCGCTGGGCGGCCGTCAAGTAGTCCAGTCGAGGCGAGTAAGACAGAACCCGAGCATGCGCTGTAGATTGACGAGCCTTCTTGGTAGCAATGTTTGATCCATTCCTTCACGTCGCCATAGCGTTCGTGCAAGTCGTCGGTAGGCGCCAACCACATTTCAGGCAGGATCACTATTTCGGGTGGCGGCACGAGCCGGCATTCTAACTCTGGGCTGACGGGAATGTTGTTGCCGCACGTGAAGGGCTTCCGGTACGGCGACACGATCCTTGGCACGATTAACTGACGGCCCGCCTCCTCACCCACGAGGTCGTTCCAAAGCGTTCCGGTCGCGGCCAAGACATCCACCATGCCGTAAAGAGCCGACCCTGCAGTCTCCGGCAAGGCAAGAACAAACGCTTCAACTGGTTTGGATTGGCGTCCCGTCACGGCGTTCAAAACTGGCACAAATGGATCGGTATTGGCAAAGTTCGCGCTGATCAGACGCTTTGTCCAGTCTTAGTTTGTCTCCATCGCTGAAGCCAACTCTCGGCCAACAGCGCCAATCTAATCGATGGAGACCCAACATGACGACCCAAAGCGCTGCCACCAAGGAGATACCTAACCTCAATGGACTGGATACTCAGGCCGCCATGGAAACGATTGCAGCTTTGAAGGCTGACAAAACTCTAGCCCAATTCCAATTCCGTGCCCGCAACCAGTGGATCAACGGCGGGGAGAATAGATCGACCATTCAAGACTTCTACGGTGCAGGGCAAGAAGACAACTCACGCACCATGCCATACACGTTCACGAACGGGGAACCGCCTGTTCTCCTGGGTAAGAATGAAGGTGCGAACCCCGTCGAGTTCCTCCTGCATGCCCTTGCGGGTTGCGTAACCACAACGCTCGTTCTGCATGCCGCGGTCCGGGGCATAACTATTCAAGAACTGTCGACCCAGCTTGAAGGCAACATCGACTTGCAAGGATTGCTCGATCTTGACGGGAGCGTGGCACCCGGCTTCCAGGAGATCAAGGTTCGTATGCGCGTGAAAGCCGACTGCTCTGATGAGGAACTTGATGACTTGATCGATTACGCACAGCGACGATCGCCAGTCTTCAACACCATCTGCCGGCCGGTGCCCGTCATGATCGACCGGGTGATGGATTGAGTTCTGATCCTTGGTGCGATGGCTGCAGGCTTGATATCGACAGCCATCGCCCGGGGGCTACTCGACTTTGGGCTCAGCTTTGTTGCCGGTCGTTCTGGACAACCTTGCCTTGACCCGGATCTCGCCTACCGCTTTCCCGTCACGCTGCCGGCGATTGAAATCGCCAAAGTTCTACCGCCTTCGGACGAAGAGGACCTTGAATTTCTGGCGGTGTCGCGATGGGTGGAGCAAGATAAGTACTGAAACTCCGCCAATTTCGCCACCCCTATCCTCCCAGGGGGCCACCCGCATCATTTCTGGGCATCGATGAGCGCCCAATCGTAGCTGTGCGATGAGATCTTCTCGATCCCACCAAGCTTCGCCGCCACCTCCGCTCCGCCAGCCGCCGCCAAGTGACGGATTACCCCGTCGGCGCCGCCGAAATCGGCTTGGTACCAGGCATAAAGGCTGGAACTTTTGGCTTTGCCATCTATCACGTTGAGCCCCCGCGGATGCGTCGCAAAGGCTGTGGCGGCATCCGTAAGCAGCCGCTCGAGATTGGCTCCCGTGATGGCCTCCGGGTAGAACTTCGGACAACCGATCGACAGGCAGTTCAGCATATAGTGCCCGCGTGGATCCTGGCTCATGAACGACTTACGCAAAATTGCACTGATGTCGTCGAGGCTGACGCCCTTGCCGTTCACCTCGGCAAGACGGGCCTTCCAGGGACCGTTGGTCGGGCGACCCGACGCATCCGGGAGTTTGATGTCCATGATCGACTGGACCGGATAGTTCTCCAGCACAACGTTGAGCGTCAGCGCGTTATAGAGGTTGGCGAAGTAGGCGAAGTGCTCCGGCCCGTCCAGTTTCGTTGGATCGATTTTTTCCTGGGCGGCGATATAGGACTTGAGGGTCTCGTGGTCGTTGGCCTTGAACGCGGCGAACTTGACGCGATTGATGCCGTCCGCGCCTTCGATGACGTACCGCCCCAGCAGGGCATCGAGAGCTTGATGATCGACAGCAACCCGCGAGCCAGCCTCCACCTTGGACAAGGCCTCGACGTTGGCGGCAGCAACAGCGACCCGTGCCGCTCCGGCCAGTGAGAACGCAACCGTCAAAGTGATTACGGCCATGCCCACCACAGCCTGGCGCAGCGCGTATGATTTGCCCCGTGCAGATTCGAGCCTAGTCAGCTTGATCTTTGGCGAATTGACCCGGCTACAATTGACACTTGGAAACGACATTTTCGAAACCTCGTCACAAAGGAACTGAGGCCTGGATGATAGCTGTTTTGCAGGCTGTGGGGCGGAGATCAAGCAGCTTTGATCCCTCGTGAAGACGGCCCCTCCCGCTTGCGTCGCGACATCTTAGGCCTTCAGGTTTCCCATACACGCAACACAATAAGCGTGTGTTCTTGCTTGCTAGGGCCGCCATCCTAGCCTTGACGCTCTTGCTGCTTACATCCCCTCACCTGACCCTCTAGAAGCGGGGAGCGAAGACCGGGACTAGGAGGTCGTTCCGCCTGTTCCGCGCCCTTCGCCCCGGTCAATCAGAGATTCCTGTCGCCAATTCAGAGGGTTCGTGATTCCCGCTACTTTGTGACTTGGATCGCCGAATTCGTTTCCCATCTTCAGTGACCGTCTAGGGTTTGGTATGGAGTACAAGCCATGAAATCCATCTACCGCTCACTCATCGCCATTGGTGTGATGTTGGGCGTCGCAGGCACATCCGCCTCGCTTCAAGCCAAGACTTCGGATGACAACAACGGAAAGCCGGAACCCTACCACGGCACGGAAGTTGACGGGTAACCGGCGGCTATCGTGCGCGAATACATGATTTCAACCCTCACCAATGCTGGCTGGATTGACGACGAGCAATCGAAATTCTTTATCAACACCGTTCGGTCCGATACGGGCTGTGACACATTCGACAAATTCTCTCAACGACGGTCCACGGGGTAGGCATTAGCGAACTGGTTCGCACGAGTTGAACTTGATTGCTGCGGCACGGAGACTCTCGGCAAGACAGAAGAACAACTTCGAGCGGTCTTCAAGAAACTCGGGAGGGCCTCTGCGCTTCGGCATCCCCAGCCGAAAGAGTGGGCGCGTATGAAGGTAGACCGCGCGCTCGTAATGTATGTCTTCACACGCCCAGGGAGTCTGCCTTGGGGTCGGTGGGGGCTTAATGCGCTTAAACGCTGGGGCGGACCCAAGGCAGACGAGCTTTACCGAGAGCTGTGTTCGGATTTTCAGCGGCGCATGGGGTAACCGGCGCCAGGTCAACTTAAGCAATGACGCTCACTGTGCCGGAAAACTTCGCTCGATGCTTCCGAGCCCGCGTGGTGTCGGCCTAGAATTGTTTCTTGCGCTCATGGAACGCTCAGGGTCCTGGCAAGAAAATCGAGTCGATCCTGGCCGAAAAACATTTCACCATCGACGATAAAGGTTGGTGAGCCAAACACACCCGCGGCGATCGCTTCCTTCGAGGTTCTTTCGAACTCGGCGCCAGTTTCGGAAGTGAATGCTCTGTCCAAGATCTCAGTGGCTTTGCTTGGAAAAACGTCCGTCACAATTGATACGATCGTTTCTTTGTCGGCAATATTCTTGTCTTCAGCCCAGACACCACGCAGAAAGGCGGTCGAAAGGTCACCTGGATCAAGACCGAGGTCCCTCGCGGCCAGTACGGCGCAAGAGGCATCCTTCGGTGCTACGGGCCAGTGCTTCGGTGCGGTGTTGATTGGAAGTCCACGAGTCTCACTCCATCGTTTCAACTCGGCATCGCGATAGGCGCGTCGTGCAGGCGACTGCTTTGCCGGCGGCACGATCTCCGATGCAGCAAAAACAGCGACAATGTCTATGGGTTTGTAACTGATCGTCGCACCTGCGCGCGATGCAATACGACGTAGCTCTGGTTCACCCAAATATGCAAAGCCTGACATGATGGCGTAGTAATACTCAATCGTCTTGCTCATGTCGTCACTCCGAACAAAAAGGAATGGCCGCTTTCGACCGGCCATTCCTTGTCATTGCTTCGATTGCCCGACACCCGTCCGCAGTGCCTACAGCACGCTTATTCTGCGGCAATGACAGCTTGCGGAGGGCCCTCTTCAATCGGCAGCTCCGGATCGCGGGACCATTCGTTCCATGAGCCGAAATACATCTTAACGTCCTTCACACCAGCTTCCTTCAAAGCAAGGTATGTATTCGAAGCGCGAGCACCCTTGAAACAATAGAGGATGACTGGCGTTGATTGCGTGATTCCAACAGTGGCGCATTCGGCCAAGATCTCCGGTTTGGACTTCAAACGCACCGTGTCTGCAGCCGGCTTCATCATGCGATACCACTCAATCCACACAGCACCCGGCAGGCGGCCTTTGCGAGGGCAGAAATCTTTGCCATAGGGTGATGAGCTCTCGCCAACCCACTCGTCGACATCTCGCACATCGAGGAGCGTTGCTCCTCCCTCATTGATAACGTTGAGCACTTTATCTGCATCAACCATTATGTTGCCGCCGGCGGGGTCAATTGGGAAAGCTTTGGCGGTTGGTTGTGTTGGTTCAGCCGTGGGCGTCCCGCCGGATGCCAGCCAAGCCTCGTATCCGCCATGCAGCACTGAAATCTTCGGATAGCCCAGAAACGACAACAGGTAGTACCCCCTGCACGACTGGCCAAATCCCGTGTTCATTGATTGCTCATAGATAACGGCGGTCTCTTCGCCCGACAGTCCGGCCGCACCAAAGGCGGTGGCGAACTTATCCTTCAGTTCCGAGAGACCTTCCGACGAGGAGGTCGCAAGATAGGTGAAGATCTCATGGACGTTGACGGCGCCTGGTATATGTCCGGCCGCATAAGCCTCCGGGTCGCGCGTGTCTATAATAACGACGGGTTCGCTTCCCATCATTGCATTGAGTTCTGTTGGTTCGAGAAGAACTTTACCCATGACTTTCTCCTGAATGACAACGACTAAGGGGCGGTTAGTGGTTCATATCGGCGAGCATCTTGCGAAGTTGTTTGGTGGCGGGTGTAACGATGGCGACGAAGTAGGCTTCACGCAGGCGCCGCTGTGCTGCGCCATGCGAAACGTAACCACGTGCTCCTTGGTGCAGCATGGCGTAGTGGGCCGACTGAACGGCCTCTTCGCCTGCTCGAAGTCGAGCTTCAACTACTCGTCTGAAGTACTCAGGATCCGTGTCGAACGGGGTCCTGCACAGCTCGAAGACCTCGGCTTCCATTAAGGCGAGGTTCTCTTCGAAATCTGTCGGCTGGCGTTCGAGGTGCTTGTTGACGTGACCAAGACTGCCGCGCACCTGGTTCATCAACGCTATGCAATTGCGGATCAATCCGAATGCCATTCCACTTTGCAGCAAAATGAAGCCGGCTCGGATTCTCGGAATATAGGTGTCGATTGGATCGGCCAGGACCATCTCGTCGGGAATGAATGCATCGCGTATGCCGATCGAAAAGGTGCGCGTACCTTCAAGTGCCACGAAGTTGTCGTTGACCGTAAGTTTGACCCCTGGCTGGGCACAATCAATGATTGCCATGATACGGTGAGAGGGGTCGTCTTCTAACTCAAAGATGCCGCCAAAAACGTGGTTCTCGCCGAGGTTCGAGACCCATGGCAGCCCGCCCTTAACGGTATAGCCACCCGGCACGCGTTTGGCCTTCAAACGCATCTTTTCAATACCGAACAGTGACTTCATGGGGTTGGAAAGCCCCGTGCCGCCTAGCTGCTGACCACCTGCCACGGCAGCACCCAAGGTCTCCTGAACAGACGCATTCTCAGAGGTGTAGATGTACCAGCCGAGCGCGTCCTGGCACCATGTGCAGAATGATGTCGACAGGCAGTACTCTGAGACCTTCGACATTGCACGGATAGCAGATTCCAAATCCGGGTGACCTGTCGCGACACCGTGGAGATGACTGGCAAATGCACCAGCCTCGCCCAGTGAGCGAATGACGCTTTCGGGATAGACACCCTCCTGATCGATACTTGAAACCATCGGACCAAGTTGCGTCGCAGTGACAGCCTTTACGCTATCGAGCAACGCTCCGCGTGGCACGCGTGGAGGCCCGTGATCCGACAAGGTCGCAAGTGAAACTCCAGTGTTTTGCATCGCGTCGCTCATGTGAGTGCTGTGGTTTGAATATTGAGGAAGGCGCGCCAGCTTTGATTGGCAGACTGGCTAAGGCGCCTTCCTTGGAGCTTTTGTCTATTTATCCAATGCCGACTTCTAGGTTCACCGGCCGGGTAAAAGTGTTGGCCACCGGGGACCACTGCGTCACATGATTGATCAGTGCTTCCACCTCAGCGGAGCTGATGCCGTCACACTCCATGTCCACCTTGACGCGGACGTCAGTGAAGCCGACCGGCTTTTCGCTGGTGTCGCCTGTCCCCCACACAGCGGTGATGTTCAAATCGCCCTCCAGCTCAAGCTCCAGCTTTTTCACGGACCAACCGCGATGGACGGCATTGGCATGCAGACCAACGGCAAGACAGGACCCGAGGGCGGCCAGCGACGCCTCCGAGGGGTTGGGTGCCGTATCATCTCCGAGCAATCCAGGGGGCTCATCGACGATGTAAGGCTCGAGGTTGCGGATGTAATTCAGGTGACGAAACCTACCTTCCGCTACCGTTTTGCACTTCAAGGTCTTAATGGCTTGTGGGTTTGCTTTGCCGGCCTCGATCAGTTTACCCAATCCGTCTTTGTCGATCGGCGTGAGCCCATCAGCTGGCGTATCCGGTGTCAGGCATCCGGTTAAAACAACGTTGGTCGACATAGGTTTTCCTCCAGTCGTTTGATGGTGGTGAAGTCAGTTCGGTCACGCGTCCTGCCGCACCCAGGAAAAGCGTTGGATGAGGTGTTGGAGAGCGAAGTCGAGCAGGAACCCGATGATTCCAATCAGCAAGACGATCGCGGCGAGGCGATCGTATTCCAGCGTGTCACGTGCATCGTTGATTGCGTAGCCGAGGCCCGACGTGACACCGAGGTATTCCGCCGGCACCAAGACAATCCATGCGACCCCCAGTGCCAACCGGATCCCCGTCAAGATGTCGGGAGCAATGGAGGGCAGAATCACCGTCGTCAGGATATGCAGCGGTCGAGCGCCCAGGTTGCGGGCAACCTTGAACCAGGCTGGGTCGATTCTCCGGACGCCAGCAGCGGTAGAAAACAAAATGGGCCACACGGCCGCGACAGCGACCAGAAAGATGATGGCGTCATCCCAAGTCGCAAATGCGATCACCGCAATCGGCATCCACGACAAGGGCGAGATCATGCGCAGGAACTGGAACGGGATATTCGCTGTGTCGTTTGCCAGCTTGTTACGCCCGATAAGAATTCCGACCGGAACCCCTATGACGGTGGCCCACAACAGCCCCATACCGACGCGATAGAGGCTAGGGATTGCGTCACGGGTGGCTTCACCGCTCACGACGATGTCGTAGAACCGCGCTATGGTCGGGCCAGGTGCAAAATCGGCGAACGAGGACGTGTCGGGGTTCGCCGCCACGATCGCTCCGCCGAGCCACCAGACAGCGTACAGTCCCGCTATCCCTGCAAGCGAGGGTGCGGCACTCCGGATTATCGCTTTCGGTGTCCAGTGGCCCGCGGGTTCCCCAAGCGGGGCATTGCCGACAACGCCGCCGCTTGTTTCTGGAACCGTATCTGCGTCCTGTGCCAACTTGCTACTCAAAGCGATACGATCTCTTCGCGGTTGAATGGATCAGCGGCATTAACGCTTGGGTCGTTCTTCCATTCGGGGTAGGCCTCCAGTGCCTTTTTCACGAACTCGTAGTCCACGAGGTCCTGAGCCACAAAGTCCGGATCCAGCTTCTTGAGAAACGTTGCGTCCCCCCCGACCAGAGTTTCCGACATGGCCCTTACGATGAGTTTGGTCGCGGACGGATAAGGCCAAGGCTGGAAATCCACCCGGCCGTTGCCCCAGACCGCATTCTTGATTGCCTTCGGGTCTTTATAGGTTTCCTCGTCGTACAGGGTCATCGCACGCTCGACGATCTTGGCCGGCATTGGTAGGTACCTCTCGCCATCGCGCGAGAGCATCCGGGCAACCTCCTTTTTATTCTGTGAGGCATAGACCTGCGCACGGACCACGGCGTTCACGACTTTCTGGGTCCACTCTTTCTTCCGTGTGGTGACCTGCTCGTGCATGCACACAACACAACAAGGGTGGTTCTTCCAGATATCGCCAGTGAACCGCAGCATCTTCGCGCCAGCCTTTAGTTCACCCATTGCGTTGAATGGTTCGGCGACGATAAAAGCATCGATTTTCTTAGCTGCCAGCGACGGTGGCATCTCGGGCGGGGGCATGACCTGCAGGTTGACCTCGTCGGCGGCCAAGGGCGCACTCTGCGACTTGATCACAGGTTTCAACTTCGAGCCACGCAGGGCAATCTGGAGCACGATATTGTGCATCGAGTACCAGTACGGTACGGCGATCTGTTTGCCGCCCAACTGGTCAAACGATGTGACGCCGGTGTGCTTTCCGACGACAAGTCCTGAGCCGTTGGTGTGTGCCCAGCACATAATCTTGACGGGGAAGTTATTGTTGTAGCGCATCCATAGCGGGATGGGCTTGAGGAAGTGGACGAGGTTGAACTTTCCAGCCGCAAAGCCTTCAACCAATGGAGACCACCCGCGAATGAGAGTGGGGCGCTCAGCCTTCAGTCCCTCATCTTCGAAATAGCCCATGCCGTGTGCAACCAGCAAGGCCGTGGCATCTGTGATGGGCAGGTACCCAATGCGCACCACATCATCATCCGGTGCGGCATTCGCGACGTTGCTCAGCGCGGGTAGAAGCGATGAGAACGCCGTGGCCAGCCCACCCGCGGCCAGCATGTCCAAAGTCTGACGCCGCGAAAAATCGGATGGAAAATACTCATCATCTGGATCGAGCTCGTTGGGCTTGGTCAGACCTTCACGCTTTTTGCATTCTGTCATCCAGTACGCCTCCACAAGTTGGAATTTCGCTAGTTCAACTAGCGAGTGCTTTGTCAGGTTGACGAGTGGGAGATTCGCCGGAGTGGGACGCGTGCCCCATGCTCAATCCCACGGCGTTTTCGTAAGCCTCTATCAGCGCTTCGCGCGCTACTTTGAAGTGGTCGTCTGGATTGCTGTTTGCTGTGACATCATTGAGCTGAAGCGCAGAAACGATGCGTCCGGGTTCGGATCGCATGATCATGGCGCGATCAGCCATCAAGGCGGCTTCGTTGACATCGTGTGTCACCAGGACGAGAGTGATGCCCCGGTCGCGCGCTATGCGTCGAACATCGCGTTGGAGGCTGGCCCGCGTGAAGGCGTCAAGCGACGAAAACGGCTCGTCAAGCAAAAGCACATCCGGTTCAAGGGCGAGGGAGCGGGCCAGGGCTACGCGCTGCTGCTGCCCACCCGACAAGTCTTGAACATTGCGCTGGCGAAAGCTCGACATCTCTACGAGTTCCAAGAGCTCACCGACGCGCCGAGAAGCTTCATTCATCCGCCGGTTGAAACGGAGCCCAAGTGCGATGTTCTGGCTGACGTCAAGCCATGGAAACAAAGAAGGCTGCTGGAACATCATAACTCGGCTTGCGGACGGTCCATTGACCTCGCGGCCATCACAGACCACGTGCCCGGAAGTTGGTTTCAGCAAGCCTGCAATAATATGGAGGAGTGTCGATTTCCCGCAGCCGGAACGCCCGATAAGCGCAACCGCTTCACTGGGCTCAATCTCCAACGACAGGTCGGCAATCGCAGGTTCCATGGTGCTGCGGTAGCGATGCGAGACGTCCTTGATACTGATGTGAGCACCAGCGTATCGAGACAAATCTGCACTCCTCAACAAGAGCCACCCAGCAGGGTTGCGCACGAACTCGGGCAATCCGCACTAGCGGGGCAGGCAGAAAGACCGTTCTGTCTACCTAAGGAGCATCGCAGGAAGCGTGCCAACTCGTTAACATTAACTAAGTGATTGTTTCTGTTGCCCTATCATCCGCATCTAGTTTGCGCGCGTTGGAGCGGCCTGCCCATCTAATCCTCACTTTGTTGCCTCTTGTGGCATTACCAAAGGCCACAAAAATCACTCGACCCAATTGCAAACTTTGAGCTCTTCGGTTTTATGGACTAAACGGAGCTGGCCGCAATGGTGCGGCGGCGCAGGAAATGGCTCCCTATGAATGCTACGATCGAAAATGTCTCTAAATCACGTGCGCCTGCCAAACGTAAGACGGCAAATGATAACGCGCGCGACCGCATTCTGTTTGCTGCAACCGACCTGTTCTGCCGATACGGAATCAGTGCCACGGGGATTGACGCGATCGTCGATGCCGCCGGCACAGCGAAGGCCACCCTTTACAACACGTTCGGCTCAAAGGAGGGATTGGTCGAGGCCGTCCTCAAAGCAGAGGGACTTGCTTGGCGCGAGTGGTTCTTCCTCGAACTCGACAAACTACGTGGACAGCCGGCCGACAAGCTCGTTGCGATATTCTCCATCCTGGAAAAGTGGTTCGCCCAGGAACGCTTCTTTGGCTGCCCATTCATCAATGCCGTTGGAGAGTTTGACAAACGGGATGCGCGCTATCGAAAGATTGCGTTGTCGCACAAGGCAATCGTGCTGGAGCGATTGACTGCAATGGCCAGAGAGGCGGGGGCGGCGAAGCCCGCGAAAACCGCCCATGAGTTGGGGCTCCTTATTGATGGCGCTATTGTCGCTGCAATGGTCACCGGCGATCCGAAAGTTGCTCGGCACGCCAAGTCTGCTGCACGAAAGATGGTCGAAGGCTTAAAAACCCAGCCTGCAGAATGATCGAAAGCAGACATCCGAACGGCGACCTCTGCGCACATAGCAAACGTCCGCAATGTCCAATTGGCGGACTTTCAGCTCTGATTAGCCCAATCGCTGAAGTCAAAAACCAGTGTTGTCTACCATCAGTGTCGAACTCTACGGATGCAACGTGAAAGTGCCCTGGTAGAGCTGTTGGCCGGGCATCAGCTCAAAGGAATGACGGCTGATCGTATTGCTGGAAGTGGAATGGGTTTTCGGTGCTTTCGTATCCGTCAAGGCGCTTCTGAAACAACGTGCGGTCATGCCCGTTCTGTTCGCCCGATGGCATCGGCTTGCAATCCATCTCGCGCCGGTATTCAAGTGCACCCGAGTTGTTCCGCTGAGCGTACAGCGCCGGTAGAAAATTTTCGAACACGCCCACTTCGATCACGTTGTGCCGATGCCAGGCTTCGAAAAACTCGGGTCCGAATTTTGCTGACAAGCCCTTGTTAATCTGGCGGGCCAGGAAATTGTCCCCACCGACACCGATCACGACTTCGTAGTGGTAATGCGCCCCAATGTGGCGGCCATCTTGGGCGACATCTCTAAAATGGATTCGAAGCATCATAACCGGGCCAAGAAATGGTAGTGACTTGCCCATGGCCCAACCGTCCGCGCCGACGTAGAAGATCTTTAGCGATGTATCGACAGGATACTTCCAACCGTACATTTCATACTGCATGGCCTCGCGGATCTTTATCGAGGCTCCCGGCCGGGCGGTGTCATTTGGTCCTAAACGACCTGATAGCGTTGCGCTGTAGTGATCGACGGGGTGCCAGAGGTAGTAAGCTGGCACCCGTTGGCTCTCATATGGCGGAATATCTACGAGCTTCACTAATAGGTTGGGGAAATGCAGGAACCACCAATGTATCATGGTCGCGCTACATCCGCGCAAGAGAGCGTGGTTTAGCACAACGCAAAATTGGCCATTCGAGCGTTCCCGGATGGCAAAATGCGACGAAGAATTTGGTCTTAGCTCCCAGCCAAAATCTCGTGCTGGCGGCATTTGTAAATCAGGCATCTACCTGGCCTCAGCGCCATGTTCTAAATCTGACGTAAAGCAGATGGTTGAGCCCGCAGATGGCAGACCCACACCCACATACTCAGGACGATTGCCGTTGCAGAGATGAGAGTCATTAGCGTGCCTGGGAAGAACTTGGCGTGACCGCCAAGATCAATGAAAATGAAGTACCCTAGATCGGCCAGTCCGCCGACCATCGCGGTCACCCAGATCGCTGTCATGTTCCCACGCCAAATGAATATCCCGCCGACGATTGTGACAACCCCGAACCACAGCAGGTTCCAACCGTGTTGGTTTAGCACCGCGCCGACAGCCGAATGATAAGCGGCCTCCAACTGCGCAGGCGGAACAGCGTCGGCTATCGCCTGGAAACCCGATACTGTATTGCCGGAGACAATCATCACACCGGCAAATGCGTGAACCAGACCCCAGACGATCCAAAGTACGGCTGAGACCATAAGACTGACTCTCATCATCTCTCGTTAACTCCGCCAGCAGACATCTGAGGCTTCTGAAACTTCTTTTCGACCAATGTTACGCGCGGATAGTGCAAGGCGATTGTACGCATCATTCAGAAATTGAAGAGTGAACTGCAAGGAATAAGCGCTGTCCCATTACGAAATTGACGAGAGCCCGCTTATTGATCAAATCTATGGATCTGCTGCGGGACGCAAGTGAGTATCGTGCAGGGAGATCGGAAGTCGCTAATATCTATCCGGCCTTTTTGATCGGCTCGCGAGCCGTGGTCTTGATGGGCTCTGCGGATCGAGTTCCACTCTACAAATCGGACATTCGCAACAGAGTGACCTTAGCTTCATGTGGTTGCACCTCGCTGGTAGGCAAGGTGCTAGGACAGCATGTCTAATGCAGTGTTTTGTCGTCCTTTGGTTGCCCCGTCCGCCAATCGTATTGCGTGTCGCGCTCCGACCGCAATGAACGGTATGGCTGTGCAAACCTCACCGAATCATCTGTTCGACGTTTGAACTGGATTGCACGGATCATTTGCCGAATTCTAGGAGCAATCTCTGCGCGGAAACGAGTCCCGTTGAATACACCGTAGTGGCCTACACCGGGTTGCACATAGTGGTAATGTTCATCAACAGGGACATTTGTGCATAGGTCATGAGCCGCCTCGGTTTGGCCAAGGCCGCAAATATCGTCGCGCTCTCCTTCTACAGTGATAATCGCGGTCTTCTCGATGGCACGACAATCAATCAATTGGCCTCGATGCCGCATCTTGCCGAGAGGCAAAGCGTGATTTTGAAACACTGTTTCGATACATTGCAAATAGAACTCTGCCGGTAGGTCCATGACCGCGAGGTATTCCTCATAGAACTCCTTATGCGCCCGCACGGAGTCGCAGTCGCCTTTGACCAGGTTATCGAAGAGCTTTGAATGGGCCTGCGTATGGCGCTCCAGATTCATTGTCATAAAACCGGTCAACTGAAGAAAGCCCGGATAGACAGGCCGCATAGCCCCTATATTTGGAAAGGGGACAGAAGCAACCACCTTGTTACGAAACCAATCTATCGAGCGGCGTGCGGCGAGTTCATTCACCGCCGTTGGGTTGCGTGTGGTATCAATTGGCCCCCCCATCAATGTCAGTGAAGTAGGCTGAAACTCACTATTTGACTCTGCCAAAAGAGCCGTTGCCGCAAGCGCAGGCACGCTAGGCTGGCATACGGCCATGACGTGGGTATTTGGCCCCAAGTACTCCAGCATTTCGATAAGGTAGTCGATAAAGTCATCGAGATCGAAACCGCCTTCGACGAGTGGAACGTCGCGCGCATCCACCCAATCGGTCACATAAACATTGTGCTCCTTAATCATCTCTCGAACAGTCCCACGCAACAGAGTTGCGTAGTGACCGGAAAGGGGAGCAATTATAAGAAGCTTCGGGTCGTAGCGTTTTCCGACGACCTCTTCACTACGATCGAAATGGACCAGATTGCAGAATGGTTTGCGCCAAACAATTTCCTCTGTCACCGGAACCTCTAGACCATGAAGTGTGGTCTGTGTGATGCCCCACTCGGGCTTCCCGTAACGACGTGTCAGGCCCTCGAATACCTCGCACATTGCTGAAACATGGTGTGCCCAACTTGGAGAACGGCACAAACTCTTAGAAATATCAGCTTGCTGTTTGAGAACCTTGGTTGCTAGGCGCATTGGCTGAAGCATCGTATGCGCCATTTCGTATGCCAAGTACTGCATCCAATATTTCCTTACTCTTTGGCTGTTTCAGCAGGCCGCATAACCCCGATGCTGCAACGCAACATGCTCTCGCCTAACGGTCAAGTTCAAGAATTGCGCACACTGCCTAAATTATGGAATGTCTTACCGTACCGTCTCGAATACGGACGGGTAGCTTCTCGCGCGTGTTCTTCACCTAGCTGGATAGGCCCACCCCGGGGCCACGCGGTCGGTATTTCTTTTAGATCGTGCATCGGCTGTTGAGGCCGCCAACGAATGAACTCGTTGGAGTTTAACGCGGGTAGCCCCCACAAGTGCCGGGTTCCAACCAAATCGCTCCAACTTCAATGCAGCTGGCTCTACGAAATCCCGACAGTTCTCAGCGGCACGTGGCGCAGGTGCGACATTGATCAATGACATCGATCGACTCGAAGGCTGAGGTGCCCGGTGCCGCGCGCTAGCTCACCGCAGTAAAGCCGCGCAGCACAGGAAAAAAAGCCGGCGCCAGGAGGATGAGTACCTCGCGCCGGTTTAGGTCAGATGCACACAGACTTAGGAAAGATCAGTCAGTTGTTTGCATGTCATGACCGCACCCTCTTTCGAGAAGTGACCGTCTGCCGCGGTCGAACCTTGATGGTCAATGCCCCTCACCACGACGACGAATTCTGACGCGGCGCCATTACAATTTCGCGGGTATGGTCGAACTGGTACGGGATGCCTTGCAATCATGGGCAGAGCACATCTGGAGCCTTTTGTTGGCGAAGTAATCCCCTCGTAACAAGACAGCGCCGATGGCCTCGCGACTTCTCTCGGCGTCTTTAGATTGATAGCGTCGTTCGCTGTCCCCGTTCGAAGCAGAGCCAGAATGCTTGAGGGTGCCATCGGACTGCCCTCACAGCTTCCCCAAGACAACGATCGAGCCATCCGTCATTTGACGAGCAACAACCATTTCTCCGGAACTGGTGTACTCACCTGTGAGTGCAGAGATATTGACTTGATGCGTCACAAGAACAAGGACGCCATCTGGGCGTTCCTTTTCCAGCCAAGCGCGTAATGCGCGCGTTTGCTTCTCTTTGCGCTCGTAGGCTTCGTAAAATGAATTGAGTGCAGGCAGTGCGCGAACAGGTCCAAGTCTCATCATTTCAGCAGTCTCACGACAGCGGCACCATTCACTTGAAAACACATGCGCCGCGCGTAAACCCGAACGCCGAAAACGATCACCGATTTCCGCGGCTTGCTGTCGCCCGCTCTGAGAGAGATTCCGCTGGGTCGTGCAGTCGCCTAGTTGGAAGTGGCTGGGATCACCCGTACCTGGAGCAAGAGCGTGGCGGATGATTGCAAAGGCAGAACCGCTGCGTAGCGCCGACCAAAGCTCTGTCTCGTCAGCAGAGTGAGACACATTTGGACTCATCCAAAACAGGCTAGCCATCACCAACAGGCGCAAAACCGGCACACAGGACCTCCTACATTTTCATCCACGCACCACAACCTTTGTCTGCCGATTAGACTTCAGTTGGTTGTGTATCGCAGCAACAGCCGCCATGTCTCCAATCGCAACTACATCCCAGCGCTTGCAAACAGCAGCAGGGCCAGGATGCCGGGACCGTCGAAGTGACCTGCATCGGCGGTCTCACCAATCGCGCCGGCGCATTTACCAAACGCGGGATTGATCTGTCCCGAATTTGTCAGCTGGTCACATCAAGCCATTATGCCTCACGCTCGTCAGAGGTGTGTGCATTGTTTCCTCTGGACATCATACTAGCGGGGAGTCGGACCGTCTTCAGGGGTAGCTCGACTTTTTTTGCAGACTTGGAAACCGGACGAATACAAGACGCTAGCAGCGATCATTGTCGAGAAGTGATCGCTGCTGGCGTCATCGCGCCGATTGATTCCCGACTAATGGTACTGCTCTTCAAGTCGGTCCGTCGCAGGCGGCGGTGTCCGCGACAATGCGCTGATCTCGGCATAAAGCGCATCACTCATCTCGACATCAATTGCATTCAAAGAGGGTTGAAGC
>JARFQY010000372.1 GCA_029287535.1 Filomicrobium sp. | reverse complement strand
CTGAGGCGCTTGAAGTCGCGCGAAGCTTCGATGGCCTTTTGAAGTGACGCAAAGAAACTCGGAACGATGCTCAAAGCCTCCACGACCACCGAGGTGAAGGACTGCCGATCGCCGTGATTGCGATAGTGGAATGTTGTGCTCATGGTTATCTCTCCCCATTGAATTCGGAGACGCTGCCGTTACGGTCGGCGGCTTGTATGCCACCGTGGCATACCGAATATATGCGCCGCAACATGCGATGTTGCAACGCGTAATATTGGCACCCCTGACCCGCGATTTCCGCATATCTGAAGCGCTATAGCGCATGTTGCGAGTGCAAAAATGCGCCCTGCCCAGTCGCGCATCACGACAGGCCACGATCCAGGTGTCGGCAACGAAGACGCCGCCGAGGGCAATCTCTGAAACAGCCGCCGGGTAGGAGAAAAAAACTGGAAAGCCATGGGAGCGCGCGCATATCCCCAGTCGAGAAGACTGAAAGCCGACAAGCAGGCTGAACGCAGCCGTCAGGGCCGTTGAAAGCCCCAGGCCCAGGCCACACCTGCTCGATCAATCTGCCTTAAAGCCACCGAGAACCGTCATCCGGACGAGTTCCGCAAAACTCTTCGCTCCGAGCCTTTGCATGATACGCGATCGGTGAACCTCGACCGTCCGCGGGCTGATGCCCAGTTTCCTCGCCACGATCTTGTTCTGATCCCCTTTGACGAGCAATTTGAGGACTTCGGTCTCCCGTTTCGTGAGGTTGGCCAGAACGGCCTCAAACTCGGCGCCGGACGGGTCCTCATCGTCGGTCTTGCGAGCACCGCCGCAAGCCCTGGCAACGACTTTCAAAACCGCTTCCGCATCCACCGGCTTTTCAATGAAGTCAGCCGCGCCTGTTTGTATGGCCTTCACCGCCATCTGGATATCGGCATAACCGGAAATCATGATGACGGGTGTGCGTTGCTTGTGCTGTTTGACGATATCCAGAACGTCCAGACCATTCATCTGCGGCATGCGTACATCAAGGATCACGCAGTCCGGATCGAGCTCGGGCAGCGCTTTGATGAAGTCAACGCCGGAGGAGAAAGTCTCGACCTGATAGTCAGCGACCCTGAGCACCGTCGCCAGGCTGTTTCGGACAAGGTCTTCGTCGTCCACAATATTCAGCCTGATGGTCCTTTCATCTGACATGTCCGCACGGCCCCGTACCCGTTAAATATACTAAACAGCGGCTGGCTGATCCTAGTTCAGGCGGCGCTTGTTGACTACTCCGCTGTTATTGAGCCGCCTCAGTCCGTAGACGGAACGGTCTACCTCTGAACCGAAAACGGCTTGCGGCCAAATTGCGCACCGTCGCCCGCCAGGCCCCGCGCTCCGCGGGTTGCCGCGTTTCCGACCCAATCCCGTACGTAGTTTTCCGGAATGAACGTCCTGCTGCTTCGCCGTATTGTCGTCCAGGTGTGCAGGCTCAAGAATTGTCGTCGGGAAAACAGTCGGCAGTGCACGGAAGCGAGACAAATTGAACCAACTAGCAAATCGGATCACCATCGTTGACGACAATGACGGCGTCCGCCGAACGTTCAGTACAGTGCTGCAATGCGCCGAATACTGCGTCATTGAGTATGCTTCGAGCCAGGATTTCCTGAACGACGGCCTTTCCGGATTACCCGATTGCATCGTGCTGGACCTGGAAATGCCAAGTCCGAACGGCGTCGAGGTGTTGGACCGCCTGCAGACGCTCTCCATTGAGACCCCGATCGTCGTTGTGACGGGCACCAATGATCGCCATCTCCTCAAGGCCGCAGAACGCGAATGCGTTGTCGCTATTCTCAAGAAGCCGATTGGCCCGGACGAGCTGCTGGTGACAGTGGCGAAGGCCTTATCCTAGGATCCCAAGTCTTGGTTTTCGCGCAGAGCAAGGGCTTACGTAGTTTTACGTAAGCCCTTTTCCTTAAGCATTGGACCCAACTGGAGAAGTCCCGGCGCAAAGGCGATAGTTAGATCGTTACCGCAATTTGAATTTGACCGTGACAAAGTTGCGCTAGAGACAGGCTACCAAACCAGAGCGAGCGGCACCACGTAAGATAGCTCAATAAACGTTCGGGTTTGCATTTCTTCAAGTTCGTAGGGCGTAGATGATGATTGAGAAAACTGCGGAAGCATGGGACCTGTCAGAATTGCCAAGCCACGAATCGGCTCTGAGGCTTCTGCGTAAGGTTCAGCCAACCGGCCTTTCTGCTGGCGTCGACCAAGTAAGCACATTGAAGGTTGGCGGGGCGCTGTTCCGCTCAGGGCAGTCAAGGACAGCGGTTTATCGCATCGAAACCGGCGTGATGATGGTGTCCACCGGCAGCGACGGACGCACTCCGCGCAGCTTCGACCTTGCCGAACCAGGTGACTTTGTCGGATTGGGCTTCATCGAGCACCATGTCGGTTCCGCATTCGCCATGACCGATTGCGTTGTTCGCAGGTACTCAGCAAGTGAGTTCGCGGAGCTCGCCGAACGCGATCCGGCCATACGCGCGCAAGAAGCGGCCGCCATCGCCAAGGAGTTCGAACTGCGCAAGGCGAAGTGCCTTGAGGAAGCGTCCCGTAAGACGACGGCTCAGCGGTTGGCTGGATATCTATTGGTGATAGCCCGCATGAACACAATGGAAGGTCGGGACGCAAACATTGTGCCCGAGTCCATCAGCTGTGATTTTCTGACAAATCTGTTTGATGTCAGCCTGGATGACTTGGCAGCCGCGACCAAAGAGCTGCACAAGGCCCACCTGATTAATCTCGACGATCAGGACCGGGCGATCATCGCTGATTTCGAGCGCCTCGAAGAGTTTTCCAACGCTTGATCGTTTGACATGGCCTCTAGGCCGGCAAACACCCCCCCAAATCAAGCGTCATGAACGGCACCCGCGAGGGTCGTGCACCCCCCCTCGCCCCCCCTCCGCCCTGCTCTCGCGGGTGTTCGTTCTCTCCCCCTCCCACCGATGATCCGTGCTGCCGCAATCACTTTGTGGGTGTTTTCTCCGCGTGCACACCGATTGCGCGCGCCCGCTCCATTCGCCAACCCACTGGCCGCACAAGCCGTGCTGGACTAATGTCCTCCTAAGGCAATCGGTGAAGGTCACTGAACTGGACGGGTAAATTCACCGCACGCCCCCAACTCAAATCCAAAGAGCATTTCAGAACCATCGTACTGATCACCGACCGTTCGAGCCGGAATACCCGCGATGACGATCCGAACTATCCTGACGCTGTTTCTTGTGGCGATCGTTGCGGAGCTGATTTTGCTTGCGGTCGTCATATTCATGATGATCGCTGATCAACGCCACCTCGTGGATACGGAGAACCGTCGCTATAAAGCGCACAGGATTGCCGACGAGCTTCGCCAGAGTTCCGATGACCTCACCAGAATGGCGCGCACGTATGTGGTCACCGGTGATCCTGTCTATGAAGAGTATTTCCGCGACATTCTTGCAATTCGTAACGGGACCCAGCCCCGCCCTAAGAATTATGATCGTATCTACTGGGATTTGGTGATCGCGGAAGGAAAGAGACCAAAAGCAACCGGAACCCCGCTGAGCCTGAAAGACATGATGGCGGAGCTGAATCTCTCCAAGAAGGAGCGCGCCTTATTGGCGAAGGCGCAGGCCAATTCCGACTCCTTGGTCTCCCTTGAAAACACCGCGATGAATGCGATGAAGGGCCGCTTCGCCGAAAGCGCGGAGGGAAGTCCCGCGCGCCAAGAACCAGACCCGGAGCTTGCCCGTGCGCTGATGTTCGGACAGGTCTACCATCAGGCCAAGGCGCAGATTATGAGGCCGATAAATGGGTTCCTGGTGTCGCTGGAACAACGCATGAATGGAGAGGTTGCTCGAGCTCGCCAAACTCTTCGCACGAACGTTTCAACCGCGGCGATCCTGGTCGCACTAACTCTCCTCACGTTGGCCGCCATGGCCGTTGCCATCGGCCGGCGCGTACTGAACCCGGTGAGGGAACTCGTCAAGCAAAGCAATGCCATCGCGCAGGGCAATTACGGCAACCAGGTCTCTCTGCGTGCAAACGACGAAATCGGCAGTCTCGCGCGGGCGTTCAATCGCATGTCGCAGGCCGTCGAACTCGATATCTCGCGCAGGACCGCCGCCGAGACGGCCCTACGCAACAGCCAGGAAGAACTGCGGCAAAGTCAGTTGCTGCTGGAGAAGATCCTCGACCAGATGCCCGCTCATATCTTTCTGCGGGACACCGAAGGCAAGTTCGTCCTGGTGAACACGCGCTACGAGGACGTCTATGGCATTGATCGCAAGAACATCATTGGCAAACCGCTGAATGATGTCTTCAAGCCCGAGCTGGCCGAATACTTCCGTTCCTTTGACAAGCAGGCCATCGCCACAGGCCAGGTCATCGAACACGAAATGAGGTTACCCTCCGA
>JARFQY010000366.1 GCA_029287535.1 Filomicrobium sp. | reverse complement strand
ACGGATCGGTGAGTGGTTCGACAGCCCCGGCAGACGGCACGTCAGATCGGGGTCATCATCTCGCACTGTTCCGCTGCCAACGAGTATCGCATCCGTGCGGGCCCTGAGCATATGGCCGTGGGCGCGAGCAATCTGGCTTGTCACGAACAGCGGTGTGCCGGCTGTGCCGCGGGGCACCAGGCCGTCGGCGCCGACGGCCAGTTTCAGCTGGACAAAGGGCCGGCGCTCGGTCACTCGGACGATATGACCGCGTGTAAGCCAGCGTGCCTCAGCGCTGAGGACACTGCGCCTGACCGAGACGCCGGCTTCGCGCAACACGCCAAGGCCGCGTCCGGAAACGCGAGGATCAGGGTCTTCTTGAGCAATAACGACGCGGCTTAAACCGGTCTCCAGGATCGCGTGAACGCACGGTGGTGTTCGGCCGAAGTGAGAGCACGGCTCGAGGGTGACGTACATTGTCTTGCCGCGCGCACGCGCGCCGGCCTGAGCAATGGCCTGCGGCTCGGCATGCGGCCGTCCGCCGGGGGCGGTGGTTGCGGTCGCGATGACTTCACCGGTCTGCTCGTCAGCGATAACCGCCCCGACGGAGGGATTGGGCGCGGTGGTTCCAAGTCCCAATCGGGCGGCACGCAGCGCCAGCGCCATCATGTGCCGGTCGAACTCATCGTTATGAACTGTCTCTTGCAAGGATCAATGCGTCTCGTCGGACGTCTTGGCGTTGGGCGCCTTGACTTTGCTGGCCCGCGTTGGTTTGCTTTCCGCCGGCTCGGCGGGTGCTTCCGTGCTACCGTTTAGCTCACCGTCGCCGTGCGGGATAGCATCGCGGGCAATTTCTCCGAGCACGCTTTCAAAGTCAGCCGCCTCACGGAAGTCACGGTAAACGGACGCGAACCGAACGTAGGCGACAGGATCGAGACCGCGCAAGGCATCAATAACCAGTTCGCCGATCATTGACGAGGCGATCTCGCTTTCGCCGCAGGCCTCGAGCTGACGGACGATGCCAGAGACCATGCGCTCAACACGGTCTGCCTCGATCGGCCGCTTGCGGAGCGCCACGGTGACCGAGTTCACAAGCTTGTCTCTATCAAATGGGACCTTGCGACCCGAACGCTTGAGTACGGTCAGTTCGCGCAGTTGAACACGCTCGAAGGTGGTAAAGCGTCCGGCGCAATCTGGACAGACGCGGCGCCGTCGGATGGCCGAATTCTCTTCGGTCGGGCGGCTGTCCTTGACCTGTGTATCCTCGCAGCCGCAAAACGGGCACCGCATCGCATCAGTCTCCGCAAATAAAGGGCCCCGCCGCGTTCGTTGAATCACGCGACGGAGCCCGATATTAGCGTTAGTTCGGCGCGCTACCAGAGGCAAGAGGCCGACGCCTGGGGATTCATTGTCGCCCCCGGCGCTGTTTGGGCGTCAGGAGTAGATCGGGAAGCGCTTGCAAAGGGCAATCGCGTCCTCTTTCACTTTCGCCTCGACCGCTGCATTGCCTTCTTCGCCACTGGCGGCCAGCCCGTCGAGGACTTCCGAGATCATGCGTCCAATCTGCTGGAACTCGGCCACTCCGAAACCGCGCGTCGTACCGGCCGGGGCGCCCAGACGGATGCCGGAGGTGACCATCGGTTTTTCCGGGTCGAATGGCACGCCGTTCTTGTTGCATGTGATATGAGCGCGCTCGAGCGCCTTTTCCGAGACGGTGCCGGTGAGTTTCTTGGGCCGCAGGTCAACCAAAATGAGGTGCGAATCCGTACCGCCGGAAACAAGGTCAAAACCATTGCTGACAAGCACTTCACCCATGGCCTTGGCATTGTCGATGACGTTTTGCGAGTAGACCTTGAAGTCCGGGCGGAGAGCCTCTCCGAAGGCGACCGCCTTAGCAGCGATGACGTGCATTAGCGGACCTCCCTGAATGCCCGGGAAGATCGCCGAGTTGAACTTCTTGGCCAGGTCGCCGTCGTTGGTCAGGATCATGCCGCCGCGGGGACCGCGCAGGGTCTTGTGCGTGGTGGTGGTTGCGACGTGAGCATGCGGGAACGGGCTCGGGTACAAACCGGCGGCGACGAGGCCTGCGAAGTGGGCCATATCGACCAGGAAATACGCACCAACTTCATCGGCAATCTGCCGGAAGGCGGCGAAGTCGATCTGACGCGGATAGGCGGAGCCCCCGGCAATGATCAGCTTGACGTTGTTTTCCTTGGCGACGCGCCGGACTTCATCCATGTCGATGAGATGGGTCTCGCGATCGACGCCGTAATGGAAGGCTTGGAACCACTTGCCTGACTGGTTGACCGGCGCACCGTGGGTCAGGTGACCACCGGCGGCCAGGCTCAGTCCAAGGATGGCGTCGCCTGGCTTGAGCAGGGCAGTGAAGACGCCTTGGTTGGCTTGACTGCCCGAGTTGGGCTGGACGTTGGCAAAATCACAGCCAAACAGCTTCTTGGCGCGGTCACGGGCCAGGTCCTCGGCAATATCCACGTACTGGCAGCCGCCATAATAGCGGCGACCCGGATAGCCTTCGGCGTACTTGTTGGTGAGCACACTGCCGGCGGCTTCAAGGACCGCTCGGGACACAATGTTCTCCGATGCGATCAATTCGATTTCGTGCTGCTGACGGTCGAGTTCCTTGGCGATCGCGGCGGATACTTCCGGATCGCTCTCAGCCAGCGTTGCGGAGAAGAACGTGTTGGTTGCGGAGCCGGTAGCGTCCGTTGCTGTCGACATGGGGCTTCCTCGTTTTCGGGCGGTTTGTTTCGTTCGTGGGCTGACGCCTGAGCTAGATGGCTCGGACAGACCACGGGCGGTTGCTGTTCATTGACGCTTGCATGAAGCTAGGCTTCTACCATCGTCTAATCCCTTCGGACAAGACAACGAGGCCAACCTAATCGCCGGATTAGTGCTTCGACCAGAAAAAATAGGTGCTTTTGGCCATTGGGTAGGGGCAGGACTACCCACCAGGTAGAAACCGCACTGCCCATTATGCAGCACGCGGCGCTTTCCGGCCGCAAACAGCGGCCGGCGCACAGTTATGGGTTGATATGAGGCTTGCCTATTCCGCGGCGAGGCGGACGTATTTGCCCTTGGCGACGGGGCAGCGCTCCCACAGCTCAGTCAGCGACGCCACCAGGTGGTCCATCAGCTCATCGGTGTGCAACGGGCCGGGCGTCAGGCGAATGCGTTCGGTCCCGCGCGGCACGGTCGGGTAGTTGATGGGCTG
>JARFQY010000332.1 GCA_029287535.1 Filomicrobium sp. | reverse complement strand
GTCGACCAAGACCACGGCTTCCGCTTCGGCTCGCTCGAAAGCACCAGGCCGCGCTGCAAAGCCTGCTGCCAAGAAGCCGGCTGCTAAGAAGACCGCAGCTCGTAAGCCTGCTGCTAAGAAGCCGGCTGCGAAGAAGACGGTAGCTCGCAAGCCTGCTGCTAAGAAGCCTGCTGCTAAGAAGACGGTAGCTCGCAAGCCTGCTGCTAAGAAGCCTGCTGCCAAGAAGACAGTAGCTCGCAAGCCTGCTGCTAAGAAGCCAGCTGCCAAGAAGACTGCAGCTCGTAAGCCTGCTGCTAAGAAGACCGTTCGTAAGTCGACCGCTCGCAAGTCAAAGTAATTGAGCCGTTGGTTGAGCGTAAGACAGGCATTGGGCTTTCGCCTTTACCTGGCGGTAGCCGCAAACGCAGTCTAATTGGGATCGCAATAAAAGGCCTGAAAGACGATTTCGAGCTTCAGTGCCAGAAATTTCGACAATCGAGCGATCCGCTCAAGACATTGCCCAGTTTCCGCGTAGGCGCTCTCTCGCCCTAACGTTGGGCACCAAATTCCCCCTTAAAGGATCGGACGAGCCCTTGTTGCTTGCCCGGTCCTTTGTTTTTTTATGCGCTCTCTCGGGCGGAGGCGCGGGCCCTCAGACGCGGCGTTCGACCATTAGCTTCTTAAGCTCGGCAATCGCCTTTGCAGGATTGAGACCCTTGGGACAGGCGCGCGTGCAATTGAGGATCGTGTGACAGCGATAGAGGCGGAACGGATCCTCGAGGTTGTCCAGGCGTTCGCCTGTTGCTTCGTCGCGGCTGTCGTTCACCCAGCGATAAGCCTGCAACAGGATTGCCGGGCCAAGATAGCGGTCTGAATTCCACCAGTAGCTTGGACAGGAGGTGGAACAGCAGGCGCACAAGATGCATTCATAAAGTCCGTCGAGTTCCTCGCGATCGCCGCGGGACTGCTTCCATTCGGTGGGCGGCGTTGGCGTGTCCGTTTTCAGCCACGGCTCGATTGAGCGATGCTGGGCATAGAAGTGGCTCATGTCCGGAACCAGGTCTTTGATGACCTTCATGTGCGGCAGCGGATAAATCTTTACGGCGCCGGATACATCTTCGATCGCCTTCAAACAGGCGAGCGTATTCGTGCCGTCGATATTCATGGAGCACGAGCCGCAGATACCCTCACGGCAGGAACGGCGAAAGGTGAGGGTCTGATCGATTTCGTTCTTGATCTTGATCAGCGCATCAAGAACCATCGGACCGCATTCGTCGGTGTTAATCCAATAGCTATCGGTGCGCGGGTTCTCGCCCGTGTCCGGAGACCATCGGTATATCCGGAACTCCTTCCAGTGCCCTTTGGCCCCCTTCTGGTTCCAGGTCTTGCCAGAGGTAATCTGCGAGTTCTTGGGAAGGGTCAGCTGGACCATGGGCACGAGCTCTCTTTTTGCAGCGCAATCACGATGCGTCTGACATGCGGAGTCATGGACGCACTGTCAACGCTACGATGGGCAAGGTCCGGGCGGATTGACGCATTTTGCCGCGACCAGGGTCGGTGCTTGATCGCGTCCGCCGAATTAATCGACCTTGTGCTTCTTCAATTCGGCGACGAGCCGGCCCAGGCGGCTCGCGATGGCGAAGCCCTTTTCAACACTGACTTTCAGCGTGGCGCGTTGTTGGATGAGCTCATTCAGCGCCTCCTGACATTCGCCAAAGCCAAAAAAAATCTCTTCAGGGGCATCGATCTCCCCGTCCTCGACCGCACACATGACATCAAAGGCGTTTTGCGAGGCGAGAACCAGCATGGACGCTATGTCGTTGACGATCTGTTGGTATTGGCGCGCGGTTTCGGCACTCACGCGGGTCCCGTGAACGCCGAACTTCAGGGGTGAGCCGGCCGCCGCGCCTTCGCCGGCGAACAGCTTGGGATGGCGGTGAAAGCGGCGGAAGATCTCAACGAGGCCCATACAGCAGGTCTCAAGATCACGAAGGGCCGTGCTGGCCTTACGCCGCGATTTCGGGCGTTCGGGCGATTTCTCTTCGGCAGACCAGTTGATTGTAGCAATCGAAGCAATTGCTCCCAGCGCTGCAAGAGCAGGCAGCACCGCAGCGAACGGGTCTGGCGCATTGCGCGTGGTTTCAGCGGCGCTTGGGGCGGCCGCCTTTGCCTTTCTCGGTATCTTCTTGTTCAAGATCGATCCTGCCGGCCAAACAGATGATCACCGGCTCCGCTCTCAGTTGAGAGACACGAGCCAAACGAGGCGTTTCAATGCCCGGAGTCTGTGTCAGCCGCAAGACCGCGTCGTTGGTATGGGTACCCGATGCGGCCTTGTTAACAGTTCATGGGGCCAACGCCGACTAACAAGTCCGTCGCAACACTGAAACGACGCAGGCGGGTCTCACAAATCTGCCTAGTACACGCGAGCCTTGGGCTCGACATAGTGCATTTCGTTGGTGAGCGTGTAGGTGTGCACAGGGCGGAAATCGAGACTCACGTCATGCTTCGCGTAGTCAGCCCAAGCCAGCGTGTGTTTCATCCACTCCGTATCGTCGCGGTTAGGATAATCCTCGCGAGCGTGTGCTCCGCGGCTCTCGGTGCGGTTGGCCGCACCAGTCACGGTGACGGCAGCCTGGGAGATGAGATTGTCATACTCCAGCGTCTCGATCAGGTCGGAGTTCCAAACGAGTGAACGGTCCGAAACACGGATGTCGTCGGAGCCGCTCCAAATCTCATTAATAAGCTGGACGCCTTCTTCGAGTACCGGCCCATCGCGGAAGACCGCACAGTTCGTCTGCATCACCTTTTGCATCCTCAAACGCAACTCCGCGGTTGGGGTTCCGCCGGCGGCGTGGCGCAAACGATCGAGGCGAGCAAGTGCTGGCTCGTAAGCTTCCGATGGAATATCTGGCTGTTCGCCAGGCTCGACGACATCAGCGCAGCGCAGCCCTGCAGCGCGGCCAAAGACGACCAAGTCTATGAGCGAATTCGAACCAAGGCGATTGGCGCCATGCACCGAGACGCAGGCGGCTTCGCCAATGGCCATAAGACCCGGAACCACATGGTCGGGATCGCCATTCTTCAAGGTGACGACCTCTCCATGGTAGTTTGTCGGAATCCCTCCCATGTTGTAGTGGACCGTCGGGATCACGGGGATCGGTTCGCGACGCAGATCAACACCGGCAAAGACATTGGCATTCTCGGTGATTCCAGGCAGCCGCTCGGCAAGGATGTCAGGATCAAGGTGATCAAGATGCAGATGGATATGATCGCCGTCCGCGCCGTGGCCGCGGCCGTCGCGGATTTCCATTGTCATCGAGCGGGAAACCACATCGCGGGAAGCCAGGTCCTTGGCTGAGGGCGCGTAACGTTCCATGAAGCGCTCGCCCTCGGAATTGGTGAGATAGCCGCCTTCGCCACGGGCCCCTTCGGTGATGAGCACGCCGGCACCGTAAATACCGGTCGGGTGGAACTGAACAAACTCCATGTCCTGCAGCGGCAGACCTGCGCGCAGCACCATGGCGTTACCGTCGCCCGTGCAGGTGTGCGCGGAGGTGCAGGAGAAATAGGCTCGGCCGTAACCCCCGGTGGCCAGAATTGTTTTCTTGGCGCGGAAACGATGGATCGTGCCATCCTCAAGCGACATGGCAACGACGCCACGACAGGCCCCTTCGGCATCCATCATGAGATCGAGTGCGAAGTACTCGATGAAGAACTCCGCCGAATAGCGCAGCGATTGGCCGTAAAGCGTGTGCAGCATGGCGTGGCCCGTGCGGTCGGCTGCCGCGCAGGTTCTTTGCGCGGGTGGACCCTCACCAAACTCTGTGGTCATGCCGCCGAAGGGTCGCTGGTAGATGCGACCGTCCTCGGTCCTCGAGAAGGGAACACCATAGTGTTCGAGTTCGTATACGGCGGCGGGAGCCTGGCGGCACAGGTATTCAATCGAGTCCTGGTCGCCGAGCCAGTCAGACCCCTTAACGGTGTCGTACATGTGCCAGCGCCAGTTGTCGGGGCCCATGTTGCCAAGAGAAGCGGCGACACCTCCCTGAGCGGCCACCGTGTGGGAACGGGTCGGGAAGACCTTAGTCACACAAGCCGTTTTGAGGCCGGCCTCAGCGCAACCCAGCGTCGCGCGTAGACCCGCGCCGCCCGCGCCAACCACAACGACATCATAGGTGTGATCGATGGTCGTGTAGGCTTTGCCATTTAATGCAGCCATGCTGATACCTCTTACCTTTGACCTTTTTGGTGAGGTTTGTTCCTCAGGCGAAGCTGAGCTTCAGTATCGCCCATACGCTTGCCGCAGCGACGAGGATTGCAAAGAAGTTGTTCAGCAGCAGAAAAACGATCTTCGTGCCTTCGCCGGTAATGTAATCCTCAATGATGACCTGCATTCCAAGTCGCATGTGAATCGCGGCCGAAACGATCAGCAGCATCAGCAATATCGCGACGATTGGATTGGCCAACGTTGACGAAACCGTTGTGTAATCAGCGCCAGCCAAACTCGCGATCAACCAGACGAGGAAGAGCCCCAAGAAAAGGTTGGCGACGGCTGTGACGCGCTGCATCCAAAAATGATCGGCGCCTTCCTTGGCCGAGCCCAGGCGCCGAGCGTTTTTGAGCGGTGTGCGCATGTTCATAAGAGTTGCTCCGTCGCGAACGTATAAAGCTTGGCTAGCCAGCGGCCATGGCGATGGCCCACACCAGAAGCGTGGCGGCCACCGAAACGACGCCCGACATGATCGAGAGCGACTTAACCGTCGCAATGTCTAACCCGCGGCCGGTGTCCCAAATGAAGTGACGGATGCCACCCATCATGTGGTGCAGCAGGGCCCAGGTGAAACCGAACAGCACTATCTTGCCTAACAGACTACCGAATATGGAGTTGACGAATTCGAAGTACTCGGGGCCAATCGCTGCCGCAACCAGCCACCAGGCCAACAACAGCGAACCGAAGTAGAGCGCCGCGCCTGTCATCCTGTGCAGGATCGACATGACCATGTTGATCAAGGGACGGTAGACCTGGAGATGCGGCGAAAGTGGTCGGTTATCGGTGCCGTGCGCCGTTCTCGCGTCGGACATTCACATCTCCAAATTGGTTGTCGGCAGATCGTTATGTTCGATTGGCTGTTTAGCCTGGATGCTGCGTTGCGGCAATGCGCCTAATGGCAAAGCGCCAGAGGTGATCCGCCTTAGTTCGCAACTGGGCCGGCGAGAGCTCAAAGCAAACTGGCCGAACAGGCGGCAAGCTGAACATATGACTTAACTTGCGCCGGCGTTCGACCGTCCGAAGTCAACGCGGCAGAACAAGCCATAGGTCGAGATCGAGAATCACGTTTTCTTGATACTTTCCGTCGTCCAACAGCAACGGATGCGCACCGCAATCCTGGTCCTTGGTCGCCACAAGGCGAACGCGCAGAGCGCCCACGTCATCGCGACCGGGTATTTCGGCGCGCTCCAATACCTCTGACCAGGCATAAACGGTATCGCCGGCGAACAGCGGGGCGACGTGGCGTCCGCCGTTGATGGCCGCGATATGGAATGCATTGGCCAAACCGTTGAACGACAGTGCCCGCGCAACCGAAATGACAACGCCGCCATAGATCAATCGGCGGCCAAAACGGCCCTGGGACTCGGTGTGTTGATTGAAATGGACTTTGGCGGTGTTCTGAAACAACCGTGTCGCGATCTGGTGTTCGGCTTCTTCGACCGTCATGCCATCGACGTGGTCGATTTTCTCGCCGACCTCGTAGTCGCCCCAGCGATGCGGACTTCCAGCCAGATCGAAATCGTACTTTGAAACGTCGATCCGGGGAACGGCCGTTGCCAGATCCTGGGGAGCGACCCGGTCGGGCAACTCGGGCACCACCGGTTCCGGTGCGGGCGTACCGGGATCTCGTTTTCGCACCATCACCCAACGTGTGTATTCGAGCACCTTGTCACCCGTCTCGGTGTAGCCGGTCGAGCGAACGTAGACGGTGCCGGTCTTACCGTTTGAATTCTCTTTGACGCCAATGACTTCGGAGACCGTCGAAAGGGTTGTGCCTGGGAAGACGGGCTGAAGAAATCGGCAAGAGGCATATCCGAGATTGGCGACAGCATTGAGCGAAACGTCGGGAACCGTTTTGCCGAACACGGTGTGGAAGACCAACATGTCGTCAAGCGGACTGTCGGGATAACCAAGCGCACGGGCAAAAGCCGCGGAGGACTGGACGGCGAACCTCGGGCCGAAGAGGCCCATGTAAAGGGCGCCGTCGCCGCGGGTGACCGTACGCGGCGTGGCGTGGCGGATGACCTGCCCCGGGGAGAAATCCTCAAAGAAATTACCCGGGTTGGTTTTCGTTACTGCCATGATCGCTCTTCTTGTCCCTTTGTATCACCGCACGCGACGTGATGGCCTAGGCGCCCATTTCAGAAATCGCTTCTGCAATCGCCACCGTCCGTTCGGCCATCTGCAAATGAAGTCTTTCGACCATTTTGCCGTCGACCGTGATGACGCCTTTTGCCGCGTTCTCGGGCTGTTTGAACTCCGCAATGATCTTGCGCGACCATGCGACTTCCTCCTCCGATGGGGAGAAAATCTCGTTCGTAATCTCGACCTGCGCGGGGTGGATCAGTGTCTTGCCGTCCATACCGAGCGTACGGCCGTGTTCGCATTCACGGCGCAGGCCTTCCATATCGCGGAACTCATTGTAGACGCCATCCAACACATCGAGGCCGTATGCGCGGGCAGCAACAATGGTCATGGCCAGCCACGGCACAACCGCGAAGCGATCCTCGTACGCTCGAGCATGGGACTCCTTGATGAGATCGTTGGTGCCCATCACGAGGCAGGTGAGCCGGTGCTCACGCTCAATGCCGGCCATCGCGATTTCGCGAACGTTCAGGATCGACATTGGCGTTTCCATCATCGCCCAGAGCATCGTCTTGTCAGGCGCATTGTAGGCGGTGACGACCTTGGCAGCCGAGATGATATCGCCCGGCCGGCCGACCTTCGGAACGAGGATGGCATCCGGGCCTGCCTCAGAGGCCGCTTTCAGGTCATCGGCTCCCCAAGTTGTCTCCAGTGCATTGACGCGAATAATGAGCTCACGCTTACCGTACCCGCCGTTCCTCACCGCCGCGCAGACCTTCTCGCGCGCTTCTTTTTTGGCGTCGGGCGCCACCGCGTCCTCGAGATCGAGAATCAAGGCGTCAGCGGGAATTGTCTTGGCCTTTTCCAATGCGCGGTCGTTGGATCCGGGCATATAGAGGACGCTGCGGCGCGGGCGGACATCCATGCGATGCTCCTTCTTGAGTGGGGTTGGCCCTCGTTGAGGCCCCTGAGCGGGGTGAGTTGTCTTTTTTTGCGGCGCGAGATTAATCAAGGGGCCGGGAAACGCAAACCAACAAAGGACGCATGGCCAGTACGGCAGGGGATATGATCCAACAGCCTTGCAAATTGGACGGTTTGGCGGCCTCATTTCCCGACCGGACGAAGGATTCTGTTCGCCCATGGCCCGCATTCTTGCGATTTCATCTTATGTGGCCTACGGCCACGTCGGCTTGGCGGCCGTCGTGCCGGCCCTGCAAGGGCTGGGTCACCAGGTGATCTCCCTGCCGACCGTCGTGTTATCCTCCCACTACGGTTACAAGCAGGTCGGCGGCTCGCGGGTCCCAATTGAGAGTTTCCTGGAGATCACCGAAGGACTTGAGGCCAACGGCTGGCTGAACAACGTTGATGGCGTCATTACGGGCTATTTGCCCGACACGGACTTTGTCGGGGCCGTACGCGATCGCATCGTCCAGCTTCGTAGGAACAATGACCAAGTCGTCTACCTGTGCGACCCGGTGATTGGCGACGAACCCAAAGGGTTGTATGTCGCCCAGGAGCTGGCAGAGGCCATTCGTAAGGAGCTGTTGGCGATCTCGGATATCGTGACCCCAAACCGGTTCGAACTTGGTTGGCTTACCGGTGAGGACGTCGACCAGCCAGAGCAAGCAGCAGCGGCGGCACAAGGGCGTGGACAGGCCCTTTTCGTCGCCACATCCGTGCCGGCAGGCAAGGGACTGCTGGCCAACGTCATATGCGATGAGACGGAGGAGCGGGCCGTAACCCGCCGATATGACGCGGTGCCTCATGGCACCGGGGATCTCTTCGCCGCCTTGCTTCTCGGGCATTTGCTGGCGGGCCGGACCACAACAGAAGCCATGGCGCGGGCAACCGCCGGTGTGCTGGTGGTCATCGAGGCGAGCCTGGGCGCGGAAGAACTCAATCTCATCGAAACGATAACAAGGGCTGTTGCGGTTGAGCCCGCCGCCGTGGCTCGCGCATGAGCGGACATGTGGCCGGAGTTGATGGATGCCGTGGCGGATGGCTTGTGGTGAGCCGGCCTATCGACGACGCCAGTCAGGCCCAAGCCAGTCTGAAGGCCAGTTTCGCCGAGGTTTTGGCGCTCAGCCCGCCACCAAAGATCATTGCGGTCGATATTCCAATCGGGCTGCCGGACCGCGTTGGAGCCGGCGGCCGGCCATGCGATCGTGAAGCCCGGTCCCGTCTTGGAGGCCGGCAATCGTCCGTTTTCGCGGTGCCGGCGCGCGGGGCGGTCATGTGTGAAGACTACTCAGAAGCCTGTCGCGTGGCATTGGAGAAGTCCGATCCTCCGAAGAAGGTCTCAAAGCAGACGTTTCACCTGTTTCCGAAGATCCGCGAGGTCGATGCACTGATGAGTCCTGAGTTGCAGGCGCATGTGCTGGAAGTCCACCCGGAGGTGGCGTTTTGGGCTCTCAACGGCGAAGTCGCGCTGGAAGAGCCAAAGAAGGTGAAATCGCGGGCCTATCCGCCCGGTCTGGCGCTGCGCCGGCGGCTGCTGACAAGCGTCGGCTACGCGCCGGAATTCCTAGAGTCCAGGCCTTTTCGCCTCAGTGATGCGGGGCCAGACGATCTGCTCGATGCCACGGTCAATTCGTGGACCGCGACGCACATAGCACTCGGGGGAGGCCATCGATTTCCGTGCGAACCGCAGCTCGATTCCAAGGGGCTGAGGATGGAAATCTGGGGCTAGGGATCAGCTGGTTGAGGCGGCTCTCGCCTTTTCAATGGCTGGGATGACTTCGCGATTAAGGCTTTGCTCGGTGATCGGCCCAACGTGCTTGTAGGCGATACGGCCCCGACCATCGAGAATGAACGTTTCGGGCATGCCGTAAACGCCCCAATCAATTGCGCCTCGGCCGCTCGAGTCGGTTCCGACCTTGGCATACGGGTTGCCATAGCGGCCGATGAAACGGCGCGCCGCTGATGGCTGGTCTTTGTAATTGACACCGTAAATCGCGACGCCGGTGCGTTCGCCAAGCGCCATGAGATGTGGGTGTTCCTGCACGCAGGGCACGCACCATGAGGCCCAGAAATTTACAACCGTAACCTTGCCCTTGCCGAGCGCTTCGCTGGAAAAGCCCTCGATTTGTTGGCCGGCGTCCTTGAGCCCAGCCAGGGCGGGGAACTTGGTCTCCGGCGCCTGTTTTCCAATGAGCGCCGAGGGCAGTTTCGAAGGATCGCCCTGGGATAGCGAAAAGGCGAAAGCCGCCGCAAGCATGGCGAAGACGATCAGCGGTGCGAGCACCCACCCCATTCTGCGGCGCGGCGCAGCTTCAGCTGTGGCGTTCATCTCGGTCATTTTGTTCCTTCGGTTTCACGGGAACGGCGCCGGGCGCCCTTTGCCTCAAGGTCTTCGAGCAGGCGTTTCTGCCGTGCGCCGTCATAAAACAACCAGGCGGTCAGACTGACCAGGACCAGAGTAAAGACTGCGTAACTTGCAACGATAAAGGCTGCGTGCGGTCCTAAATCCATGCGCTTCCTCTAAGCTTACTCGGCTGCGGCGACAGCCTCTCTTTCACGTGCCCGATCCACTTCGGCAATGCGCAGAGCCTTGACGCGACGCCGCAGGATCTCATTACGCATGCCCTTCATATGGAGTGTGAAGAATAAGAACGTAAAGCCCAGCGCCGAATACAACAGCGGGTAGAGCTGGGACGCGTGGATCTTGGGCCCGTCCGTACGGAAGACACTCGAAGGCTGGTGGAGCGTGTTCCAAGCCGGGATCTCAAGGCCGAGCCACGGGATCGACAGGCCTTCGACGGAAATCTTGATAAACGGAAGAATGACAACGCCGACGAGCGCCAGCACGGCGGTCAATTTTGATGCAAGCGACTCATCCTCGATCGACGTCCGCAGCGCAATCAGGCCCAAATACAGGAAGAAGAGCAGCAACACAGATGTCAAACGTGCGTCCCACACCCAATAAGTGCCCCACATCGGTTTGCCCCACAGCGAACCGGTGACCAGGGCCAACATAGTGAACGCAGCGCCGATCGGAGCGGCAGCCTTGGCCGAGACATCCGCCAGAGGGTGGCGGAACACGAGCAAACCGAAGCTGGAAACGGCAATCAGTGCATAGCCCATCATGCCGAGCCAGGCCGAGGGCACATGAATGTACATGATGCGGATCGTTTCGCCTTGCTGGTAGTCGGGCGGTGCGGTCCATCCGCGGTAGAGGCCATAGGCGATGAGTATGACGGCGATGCCCGCCAACCAGGGCAGGAGGGTCCCGGAAAGCGCCATAAATCGCGTCGGATTGGCCAGCTTCTGCGTGATCGACTGTTTTTGCATCATTCTATTTCTAAGGATTGCGGGGCACTTTCGCAATTCGCCTACAGTCAAGGTTTAGCGCGGCAATTTGGTCGTCCGATGCCATGGTTTGTTCAGGTTGCAGATTCACGTGAAACAGTCTGCGTCTGGGCATGGCGGCCGACGTGACACAGTGAACCTGTACGTCGTTGCATCAATGCCAGAACGCAAGTCCTCGAGCCTGCTTATTGCATCTGGATGCGCAGGGCCGCCGCCGCGGCGATCGGGCCGAGCACGAGGGAACCGAGCGATAAGGCGCTCAGGATCAGAAAAGATGGCCAGAAGGCGTTGGTGGCCAGAAGCGCGCCCGAGATCGCCGAGATCCCGTAGATCAATGTGGGTACGTACAAAGGCAATATCAGCAGAGCAAGTAGAAGTCCGCCGCGGCGTGCCCGCAGGGTCAGGGCTGCTCCAATGGCGCCGATAAAGCTGATGGCCGGTGTCCCGGCCAGCATTGTCGCGATCAGCACGCCGTAAGCAGCGATATCGAGGTTCAGCAGAATACCGAGTACCGGCGCGAGCAGCGCCAGTGGAATGCCTGTCGTAAGCCAATGGGCTAGGGCCTTGGCGGCTGCGACGAGTTCTAGTGGCATGCCGCCGATAGCCAGCAGCTCCAAGGAGCCGTCCTCGAAATCCGTCTCAAACATGCGCCCCAGGGAAAGCAGCGCCGACAGCAACAAGGCGATCCACAACAGCCCCGGCGCGATGCGGCTCAGCAAATTCAGATCAGGGCCAAGACCCAGGGGCAGAAGAGCAATGACGATGAGATAGAAGCCCAGCGCCGTGCCGATGGCACCGCCTTCGCGCAGGGCCAGCGTGATATCGCGCCGCAGAAGCGTGAAAAAAGGGCTCATGCGGCTTGCCTCTTCACGCCCAGCCGCAGTTCCCGGGCATGCTCAAGTCCAAGTGGAATGTGGGTCGCGGCCAGCGCAAGGCCGCCTCCCTCAAGGTGTTGCTCGACGATCGAAGCCAAAAGCTTCACCGAGGCAGCGTCGAGGGACACGGTGGGCTCATCAAGCAGCCACAAGGGACGGTCGGCAACCAGCAACCGGCCCAGTCCAAGGCGCCGTTTCTGCCCGGCAGAAAGGTATGCGGCCGGAATATCCTCAAGTGATGACAGTTGCATCAGCTCCAGCGCGCGTTCGACCCGGTCACGGCGGACCGTCCGATCGCTATTGCCGTTCAAGTAAGCGCACCAGAACTCAAGATTCTCTGCGACGGTCAGGTTCGATTTGATGCCGTTGGCGTGGCCTACATAGTGGGACTGTTCACCGACCTCGAGCTCATCATCACCACCGCGCAGGCTGATTTGGCCGTCCTCCGGCGTGAGAAAGCCCGCGATAGAGCGCAGCAGCGTCGTTTTACCGGCGCCGTTAGGGCCGGTCAGCAAAAGGGCTTCACCCGCCGCCGTCTCGAACGACAACCCGTCAATGATGAGGCGGGCACCGCGCCGAATGGCGAGTTTTTCGGACTTGAGAAGCAAGGTTTGGTCTGAATATTGGTTGCGTGGCGTAGAGGAGGCGTGTTTGAGGGGCTGCGCAAGTTGAGTAGCTAAGCCTATTGCGGCCCTATATAAGGGGTGCAGAACGTTTGGTGCTAGCGCAAAAAAGTGGTGCTGCCGCCGATCGTACCTTAGGGACAAGATCGGTAATTGCATCTCTTCCGCCGGCGCTCCGGCGGCGCGGCTTTCCACATAAGCCCAATGAGGAGGCCCACCGTGAGCACGGTTACCCAATCCCTTGACAGCTTCAAATGCAAAAAAACACTTCAGGTCGGAGATAAGACCTATACGTATTTTTCCCTACCGGACGCCGAGAAAAACGGGCTTGCCGGGATCTCGAAATTGCCCTTCTCGATGAAAGTGCTGCTGGAGAACCTGCTCCGCTTCGAAGATGACCGGACGGTCAAAAAGGCTGATATCGAAGCGTGCGCCGCCTGGCTGCAAGACAAAGGGACCGCCGGCAAAGAGATCGGGTACAGGCCGGCCCGGGTTCTGATGCAGGACTTCACGGGTGTGCCGGCTGTCGTCGATCTAGCAGCTATGCGCGACGGCGTGGCGCTTCTCGGTGGCGACCCTAAGAGAATCAATCCCTTGGTTCCGGTGGACCTCGTCATCGACCACTCTGTGATCGTCGATGAATTCGGCACGCCTCAGGCGCTCGCGCGCAATGTCGAGCACGAGTACGCGCGCAATCGCGAGCGTTATAACTTCCTCAAATGGGGCCAGGACGCGTTCGACAATTTCCGTGTCGTGCCGCCGGGAACCGGCATCTGCCACCAAGTCAACCTTGAGTATCTGGCACAAACCGTCTGGATCAAGGAGGCCGGCGGTGAAACAGTTGCCTATCCCGATACGGTGGTTGGCACCGACAGTCACACGACGATGGTGAACGGTCTGGCTGTCTTGGGCTGGGGCGTTGGCGGTATCGAAGCCGAGGCGGCGATGCTGGGCCAACCGATTTCGATGTTGCTGCCCGAGGTTATCGGCTTCCGCCTGACCGGAAAGCTGCCCGAGGGCGTCACGGCCACCGACCTTGTCCTCACTGTCACGCAAATGTTGCGGCAAAAGGGTGTTGTCGGAAAGTTCGTCGAATTCTTCGGACCCGGCCTCGACAACATGACGCTTGCCGACCGCGCCACGATCGGCAACATGGCGCCTGAATACGGGGCCACATGCGGCTTCTTCCCCGTCGATGGCGAGACGCTGCGCTACCTCGAAATCTCTGGCCGTGACGAAGCTCGCATTGCGCTGGTCGAAGCCTACGCTAAGGCGCAAGGCATGTTCCGGAAAACCGGCGACGAGCCGGTGTTCACCGACACGCTCGAACTCGAACTTGCCGACGTCGTGCCTTCGATGGCGGGTCCGAAGCGTCCCGAAGGACGGCAAGCGCTCAGCGACATCAAGGCAGGTTTCGCGGCGGCGATGGACAGCGAATACCGCAAACCCGGCGAGCTGGACAAACGCGTGCCCGTGGAGGGTACCGACTATGAGATCGGTCATGGGGATGTTGCGATCGCCGCGATCACAAGCTGCACCAACACGTCCAACCCGAGTGTGCTGATCGGCGCCGGACTTCTTGCGCGTAATGCCGTGGAGAAGGGATTGACCGTCAGGCCCTGGGTGAAGACGTCGCTTGCCCCCGGAAGTCAGGTTGTCGCCGCTTATCTCGATAAGGCCGGACTGCAACCCTATCTCGACAAACTCGGCTTCAACCTTGTCGGATTTGGCTGCACGACGTGCATCGGGAACTCCGGGCCGCTGCCGCCACCCATCTCCAAAGCGATCAATGACAACGGTGTCGTCGCAGCGGCCGTGCTTTCAGGCAACCGCAACTTCGAAGGCCGTGTCAGCCCGGATGTGCAGGCCAACTACCTGGCTTCTCCTCCGCTTGTCGTGGCTTATGCACTCGCCGGTTCCGTTCAGAAGGACCTGACCACCGAACCGCTCGGCAAAGACAAAGACGGCAATCTCGTTTTCTTGAAGGATATCTGGCCATCGGAGCACGAGATTCAGGACTTCATCAGCCGCAACATTACGCGCGCGATGTTCGAAGAAAAGTACTCCGATGTGTTCAAAGGCGACGAGCACTGGCAGAGCATCGAAACGGGTTCAGGACTGACTTACGCCTGGAGCGATGAATCCACCTACGTTCGCAATCCGCCATACTTCGCCGAAATGAAACACCGGCCCGAGCCGGTCACCGACATTGTGAACGCACGTGTCCTTGCTGTCTTCGGCGACAAGATCACGACCGACCACATTTCGCCGGCGGGATCGATCAAGGCGGCGTCACCAGCCGGCAAATACCTGATGGACAGCGGCGTTAAGCCTGCGAACTTCAACCAGTACGGTACGCGTCGCGGAAACCACGAAGTGATGATGCGCGGGACGTTCGGCAATATCCGCATCAAAAACAACATGCTTCGCGACGCTGAGGGTAACGTCAAGGAGGGTGGGTTCACGATTCACTACCCCTCCGGCGAGGAGATGCCGATTTATGACGCGTCGATGCGGTACCAGGATGACGGTACGCCGCTCGTCGTAATCGCCGGTGTCGAATACGGTAACGGGTCGTCGCGCGATTGGGCCGCCAAAGGCACCAAGCTGCTCGGTGTGCGCGCTGTAATCGCGCAGTCGTTCGAACGCATCCACCGGTCCAATCTTGTCGGCATGGGCATTGTGCCCTTCGTGTTCGCCGATGGCATCGACCCGGATTCGCTCGGCCTAACCGGCGCGGAGACGATCACGATCAAAGGGCTGACAGACCTGCAGCCGCGTCAGGAAATGGTGGCCGAGATCACATTCCCGGATGGGCAGAAAGGTGATGTTCCGATCATCTGCCGTATCGATACTCTCGACGAGCTCGAGTATCTGAAGCATGGCGGGATCTTGCACTACGTGCTGCGCAATCTGGCGGCGGCAGCATAGTCTGGTATTTCACAATCGACGTCGACGTGGAGGCCGCCCGATTGGGCGGCCTCCGTGCTATAATTTGCCGCGTCACCCACTCGTTACTTCCCATTGAACACGACTTTCCCGATATTGCGGGTCCGGAACATACCACCCGTCAAACCGGAGAAAGGTTCACGTCTTTGATGTGGCACTGGAAACTTCGTGCGCTCGTAACGCTTATTGTGGCGCTGACTTGGTCAAGCGCGACACTGTCGGTGGCCAAAGCCCAGTCAAATGACTTTAAAGCCGTCGTTGAGCTGTTCACGAGCCAGGGATGTTCGTCGTGCCCGCCCGCGGACGCCTTGCTGGAGAGCTATGTATCCAGACCCGACGTGCTGGCTTTGACGTTTCCGGTCGATTATTGGGATTATCTGGGCTGGAAGGACACGTATGCTTCGCCGCGTTTCTCCGAACGGCAGCGGGCTTATGCGAAGACGCGGGGCGACGGCTCGGTCTATACTCCGCAGGCCGTTATCAATGGCCGGTCGCACGCAGTTGGCTCGCGCAAGAAGATGATCGACAAATCGATCATGGCCATGGACCGGCTGTCGCCGCTGAGCGTGCCGGTTTCTTTCCGTGTCGAAGACAAAATGATGCTGATCGACCTGGGTGCGTCGAAAGACGGCACGGCGACCAGCGCTACGGTGTGGGTCGCCATCATTCAGAAGGTTGGCAAGGTCAATGTTCGGCGCGGCGAAAACGGCGGCCGGACGCTCAGTTATTACAACATTGTTCGAGAGCTCACGCCGGTCGGAATGTGGACCGGCGAGAAGGAAACCATCAGGCTGGACCTGGCCTCGATGACTTGGCCGAAATCGGATGCCTGCGCGGTGCTCGTGCAGCAAGGCATTGGCGGTCCGATCATCGGCGCGGCATGGATGGGGATGGAGGGCTGAGCGGCGCTGGCCGCGAGGCCTTCTAGCGGTCGGGCGGCGGCGCGTCCGACAGAATAATGGCCCCGGACTTGGCCATTGAGGTGATCTCGTCCTCCGTATAGCCCAGTTCGAGCAAGACCTCGGCGGTATGCTGGCCCATCAAAGGCGCGGGGCGCGTGACGCCGCCCGGGGTCTCGGAAAACTTCACCGGATGACCGATCGTCTTGACGTTGCCAGCGACCGGATGGTCGGTCGCCGCGATCATCTCGCGCGCCAGCGCCTGCGGATCGGCATGCATCTCGGTTACCGACAAGACGGGGCCAGCGGGGACACCGGCTTTTTCGAATTCTTCGAGCCAATGGGCCGTGGTGTTCCGGCGGAAGATTTCGCTCAGGGTTTCGGCAAGCGCCACCCTGTTCTCGATCCGGACAGCATTGGATGAAAAGCGCGGATCGTCGTTGAGATGCTCGGCGCCGAGAAAACCCAGCATGCGCTCCCAATTGGCCTGGTTGGCTGCACCGATGTTGATCCAGCCGTCTGTTGTTTGGAAGGCTTGATAAGGCGCGTTCAAAGGATGCGCGGAGCCCATTGCCTCAGGGGACTGCCCCGTCGCGAAAGCAATGGCGGACTGCCAGTAGGTATGGGTGATGGCGGCTTCGAACAGCGAGGTGTCGACCTTCTGGCCCTGCCCGGTTTTGAGCTTATGGGAGTAAGCGGCGGAGACGCCCATTGCCGCGATGATGCCGGCGGTAATGTCGGAGATCGGCGCGCCGACCTTGACCGGCTGACGGCCCGGTGCTTCCCCGGTGATCGACATCAATCCGGACATGCCCTGGGCGATAAGGTCAAAGCCGCCACGATGGGCATAAGGTCCGGTGCGGCCAAAACCGGAGACCTCGCAATAAATGAGGCCCGGATTGAGCTTGCGCAGCTCTTCGTAGCCGAGACCCAGTTTTTCCATCGTGCCAAGACGGTAGTTCTCGATCAAGACATCTGCATCGCGCAGCAGGCGACGCAGCGCTTCCTTGCCGTCTTGGCTTTTGAGATCAAGGACGATGCCTCGCTTGTTGCGGTTCATCATCAAAAAGGCGGCGCTCTCACCGTTGATGGTCGGAGGGACAAAGCGGCGCGTGTCGTCGCCGGTCCGTTTTTCCACCTTGATGACGTCGGCGCCCATGTCGGCCAACATGAGGCCGGCGACCGGACCGGCCATGATGTGCGCCAGTTCAATGACGCGGCATCCTGCGAGCGGACCGGTCATCACTTTCCCTTCCAACTCGGCCTGCGCTTCGACAAGAAGGCCTCCATTCCCTCCTTGAAGTCCTCGCTCATGTAGCAAAGCGCGATCAGGTCCCGATCATCGACCGCTGCACCCTCGGAAATCCGGCGCAGCCCTTCCTTGGTGGCGCGCAAAGTCAGCGGGGCATGGCTCGCGATTCTCTTTGCCAGCTCCTCGGCGCGCGCCATTAGCGCCTCGTGGCTTTCAACGATTTCCGAAACCAGCCCGGATGCCAATGCCTCGTCGGCCTCGATGAGGCGAGCCGTCAGAAGGATTTCACGCAGGAGGTTGGTGCCTATGACCTGGGAGAAACGGCTGAGATTGTTTGTCGAGATGCAATTGCCGAGCGTGCGGGCGATCGGGAAGCCGAACTTAAGGTTCGAGCTTGCCAAGCGAATGTCGCACAAGGCGGCGATGGCGGCGCCGCCACCGGTGCAGGCGCCATTGATCGCCGCGATGGTCGGGACCGGACAATGCTCGATCTGCACCATCACATTATCCAGGCGGTCCTCGTAGGCCCAGGCATCCTCCGGCTTATCGAAGCCGCGGAACTGGGTCATATCGGTGCCTGAACCGAACGCCTTGTCGCCGGCGCCGGTCATGATGATAACGCGTACGGAACCATCGTCGGGCACATTGGCGCAAATCTCACCGAGCCGCGGGTACATCTCGAAGGTAAAGGCGTTGCGAGCTTCAGGGCGATTGAACGTTACGCGTCCAATTCCGTCGCGAACCTCATAGAGAATGTCATCCGATGGCACGGGCACGGCTCCTGTCTTTATTGGATTGGTCCGAATTCGGTTTTTTTCTTTTTGCAAGCCGATCGCAGCTAAGGCAACGCGGTTCGCGGCGTCTTATGCCGACAGCGGGCTGTCTTTTCGTCGGGGAATGCCGAGACATGCTTCTTGTCGCCCGCGCGGTACAGGACAGCGCACCATTTTGCATGATGAATACAATTGACGGACTTCTGTCAACGTCGCTTCGGGCGCGTCAGCGACGAAGCTTGCCTAGTAAGTCGGTTCGGGGTCCAGACGGCCGGCCTCTTCCTCATAGCCACCGCCAATCAGCGGAAACGTCTCTTCCACGATATAGGGGCCGCCGCCGGTGTGCGGTTTGGAGGAAAACAGCGTGAAATGCGTTACGTAAAACGACTCCGAGCGGAAGCCGCCGTACTTTTGCAGAAAGCGCGCCAGGAGCTCGGGTTGTGTGTGCTTTAGCCGAGCCAGAGTCACATGCGGCTTGAACGGCCGGGCCGGCGGGTCCAGTCCCGCTGCGCGCGCAGCACGCTCATTGCCCCGGGCGAGTCGTTCCAATTCCTCACCGGCTTCTACGCCTGCCCAGATGATGCGCGGGTCGCGGCCGCCGAATGTGCCCAACCCAACCAGGCGCATAGGGAATGAGGAAACTTCGATGCCGGCCAGCGAGTCGGCGAATTCCGAGGCCGTTCTGTTGTCGACATCTCCCACAAATCGCAAGGTCAGATGAAGATCGTCCATATCGATCCATCGCGTGCCCGGTAACGGCTGATTGAATTCGCCGATATCCTCGCGAATGCTGTCGGGCAACTCGATTCCGCTGAACAGCCGCGGCATGGTGAAGCCCTCCCGATGGTCTTCGCTCGTCTACGGAGCAAGTCTCCGGCACTTTGCTGAGCGGTGGCCGACCCCCGCGCCATGTTGAGCACCGCGCTGAAGGCTCCGCAATTGCGATCGTGCGACTCTTAGCCAGCAAATATCATTGTTTTTTGTCCCTCTTAGACTTAGCCCGTTCTATCAACGCTTCAACCTGGGGGAGGATACCAGTGACAATGCGGGCGACGCCCGCGGTATTGGGGTGCAAGCCATCGTCGAGGTTCAGCTTCGGGTCGAGCGCAACGCCTTCCATGAAAAACGGGTATAGCAAGGCGCCATGGCGCTCGGCGAGTTCAGGATACATCGACTCGAAACTGTCAACGTAGTCCTTGCCCCAGTTCTGCGGAGAACGCATGCCGGCAAGAAGAACGGGTATGCCCCGCTTGCCCAAGCTCGCTAAGATTTTATCGAGATTGGCCCGCGCCTCAGCCGGATCAATGCCGCGCAAGGCGTCGTTGGCGCCAAGTTCGAGGATGACAGCCTCCGTACCAGGAGGAACCGCCCAATCGAGGCGCTGCAGACCGCCACTTGTGGTGTCGCCGGAGACCCCCGCGTTGGCGACCGCAACATTGTGACCGCGTTTCTTTAGGGCCTTCTGCAGTTGCGCAGGGAACGCGGCTGTAGGCGGCAGTTCGTAGCCCGCGGTCAAGCTGTCTCCGAAGGCCACAATCTGAATTGTTTCCGGGGATTTTTCCTCCCCGGCCGTGGCCAACACGCCGGAAAACACGCACAAAAGTGCAGCTCCCATTAGGCTCAGGAGCGTTTTGAGCGGCTGTTCATATGTTGCCACGACCATCATCCCACCTCACTCGTCATCCACCAGTGTCGATCCGCCGTTTCTTGTCAGCAACGGTTCCAAGCCTCAACTTCATGCCATAAAGCCAGTGACCTCACGGAGTCCGCATCTCTTGAACGAACCAATCATCCAACTCGATGGTCTGTGCCTTTCGCTGCAAAGCCGCGCGGGCACCGTCGAGATTCTGCGTGGCATAGATTTGAAGATCATGCATGGCCAATCGGTGGCGGTGCTCGGACCTTCTGGCTCGGGCAAGACATCACTTCTGATGGTGATTGCCGGCTTGGAGCGTTCCACCGGCGGTTCGGTGACGGTTGAAGGAGCTGATCTCACCGCCTTGGATGAAGATGGATTGGCGCTGCTGCGCGGCGAGAAGATCGGCATCGTGTTTCAGTCGTTTCATCTGGTGCCGACCATGACCGCGGTGGAGAATGTTGCTCTGCCGCTTGAGTTTCAGGGCCGCGGTGAGGCATTCGATACCGCGCGTGAGTTACTCGGCGAGGTTGGACTTGAGCATCGCTTGCACCATTTCCCGGCGGAGCTGTCGGGCGGTGAACAACAACGCGTGGCGATCGCACGGGCGCTTTCGACCAGGCCCAGGTTGATCCTGGCGGACGAACCGACCGGGAACCTTGACGGCGAGACAGGCCGGCAGATCATTGATCTTCTTTTCTCCCTGCAACGCCGCTCGAATGCGACGCTGGTGCTGGTCACTCACGACGAGGCGTTGTCGCGCCAATGCCAAAGAACGGTTCGCATGGGTGACGGGCACGTCCTGTCCGATGATCTGGTGAGCGCAGCATGACTGCGACCGACACCGAAACCCTTCGGCGGCCCGCGTCCAACCGGACGATGCAGATGCCGCTTGCAGTGCGTCTGGCGGCGCGGCAGATGCGCGGCGGCCTTGAAGGCTTCATTGTGTTCATGGCCTGCGTGGCCCTCGGCGTGATGGTGATCGCGGCTATTGGCGCGCTGGCGAACGCGCTGGTCATCGGGCTCGAACAGCAGGGGCGCCAGATCATCGGTGGAGATATCTCACTCTCCCGAATGCACGCACGAGCAACACCAACTGAGCGCGACGCGTTGGATGGTGTCGGACTGATCAGCGAGACCGCCACCATGCGGGTGATGGCACGCACCCAAGACGCCAAGGAACAAAGCCTCGCCGAGTTGAAGAGTGTGGATTCTGTCTACCCGCTGGTCGGTGAGATGAAGCTGAAAGGTGGCAAGGAGCTTGAAGAAACGCTTGCGGATGGCGTGGTGGTCGAGCCGATCCTGCTTGAACGACTCGGGCTCAACATCGGAGACGAGCTCGAGCTGGGCTCGGCCCCCATAAAAATCAGTGGCGTGATTGAGTCGGAACCCGACGGCCTTCTGGATCGGCTGACCTATGGCCCCCGCATTCTGATTTCGACCGAGTTTCTGGAAAAGACTGGTCTACTGAAGCCGGGCGCGCTCATCCGCTGGCGTTATGCGATCGCCCTGCAGGATGACGGCGAAGAGGATGCTGAGGCCCTGGACACCGCGCGGGCGGAACTGAAGAGGCAGTTGTCCGATGGCGGCTTTACTATTGTCGACCGCTCCGATCCTTCACCTCAGGTTCGGCGGACGCTAGAGCGCCTGCGCCAGTTTCTGACACTGATCGGACTGACAGCCCTGATCGTTGGCGGTGTGGGGATTGCCAATGCTGTCACGAACTACATCGACAGGCGGCGGCGCACGATCGCCACGATGAAATCCGTGGGTGCCAGCAATCGAACCATCTTCAGCGTGTTCATGGTGCAGATCCTGGCGATCACGCTGATCGGAATTGCCATCGGTCTGGCCGCGGGATTAATCATCCCCAGCATTCTCAAAGCGCTCTACGGGGACATGCTGCCAATACCACCGGTGCTTTCCATTTCACTGGGCAGTCTTTTTGCGGCGGCTGTTTACGGCCTTCTGGTCGCGCTGCTTTTTTCTCTCTGGCCGCTGGGGCGGGCGGAGCTCATCTCTCCCGCCGTTTTGTTTCGTGATCAGGTCGGGGAGACTTCAGGTTTGCCCAGCTGGACAATCATGGCCGCGACCGCGGGTATCGGCCTCATCCTCCTCTTGTTGGCGATCTTCTCGTCCGACACTCCGTGGGTGGCGGCGTATCTCGCCGCCGGACTGAGCTTGAGCTTGCTGGTGTTCTACGGCCTTGGCCACCTGGTGACCTGGGTGGCACGACGTATTCCACGACCGGCTACGCCAGAGCTCGCCATCGCACTCGGCAGCGTCGCCGCGCCGGGTGGGCTGGCGCGAACAGTCGTGCTGTCTCTGGGAGCAGGGCTGTCGATGCTGGTGGCCGTGGCCCTCACAGATGCCTCGTTCGTCGAGGAACTGACCGGCAAGCTGCCAAAGAACGCGCCCGACTACTTCGTGCTCGACATCCCGCGCGCGGAGATGGACCGCTTGCAGTCGGTTATTACCGGCGATGTCCCCCAGGCACGGCTGCAACAGGCGCCGATGCTTCGCGGCCGACTTGTTGAGCTCGGCGGCCGCAAGGTCGAGGAGATTAAACCTGCCGCGGAGGCCGAATGGGTGCTGCGCGGCGATCGCGGTATCACCTACGCGGACGAGCTACCGCAAGGGTCACGCGTGGTGAAAGGCGAATGGTGGGGAGAGAATTACTCCGGTCCACCGCTTGTCTCGTTTGAAGCCGACCTTGCCCGGATGCTCGGCGTCGGCATTGGCGACCAGATTACAGTCAACGTACTCGGGCGGAATGTTTCCGCGGAAATCTCCAATTTGCGCGAACTTGACTGGGACAGCCTGTCGATCAACTTCGTGATGATCTTCTCACCCAACACGCTTGCGGGCGCACCTTCCAACATGCTCGCGACAATTCACTTCCCCGACGACCTGGAGATCGCGAAGGAAGCTGCCACGATGCGGGCCCTGTCCAAGGCGTTTCCGACGGTCACGGCTATCCGCGTGCGCGATGCCGTGGACGCCTTTAACACCGTTTTCTCGAAAATCATGACGGCGGTGCGCGTTGCGGGGAGCGTCACGCTGTTCGCCGGAGCGTTGGTGCTGGCGGGTGCCCTGGCGACAGCCCAACGGCGGCGCATTTTGGACGCGGTCATCTTCAAGGCGCTCGGCGCGACGAGGCGGCGAATCCTCACCGCGCACGCGTTTGAATACCTGCTGCTGGCCGCAATCACCGCATGCTTTGCCATTCTGCTTGGTGGTTTTGCCGCCTGGGTCGCGCTCACCCAGGTTATTGATCTGCCCTTCGTGCTTTCGTGGCCGGCGGTTTTTCAGGCCCTGGGGATATCTATCGCGCTGGTTGTTATTCTCGGCGGATTGGGTACGTTGCAGGTGCTCCGGGCTCGTCCAGTCCCCTATTTGCGGTCAGAATAGACGGAATATGGTGCAAACTGACACAACTCTGACCAATCCATTGGTTAGTGGCTCAAGGCTCGGCTAAACCTGACCTGCGAGCCTTGAATTCACTCGGATCTATGGACATATTCGATCCGGTGTCTTGAAACTTCCGTTGCATGGGTCAAAGAGGATTAACTTATGACGCAGTACGACAATCGCTACGCTCAGGCAGCGACCACGGCGCGCACTGGCGCAGCGGTCGATGAGGGCCTGCGCTCCTACATGCTCGGCGTATATAACTACATGTCCGCCGGCGTTGCTCTGACGGGACTTGTTGCGTTCCTGGTTTCAGCTTGGGCGAAATCCGACCCGGCTGTCTTCCAGGCGCTCTATGTGTCGCCGCTGAAGTACATTTTGATGCTTTCACCGCTCGTCTTCGTGCTGGTGCTCAGCTTCGGGTTGCATAAGCTCAGCGCGCAAGCCACCCAAATGGTGTTCTGGGCATTCGCAGCCGTGATGGGCGTGTCGATGTCAGCCGTGTTTACCTTCTTCACGGGTAGCTCGATCGCGCAGACGTTCTTCGTCACCGCGGCGGCTTTCGCCAGCCTCTCGCTTTATGGTTACACGACCAAACGCGACCTTTCGGGCTGGGGGTCGTTCCTGATTATGGGCGTGGTCGGGATTATCCTGGCCATGATCGTAAACTGGTTCCTGCAGTCGAGTGCGCTCCAGTTCGCCATTTCGGTGATCGGCCTGTTGGTGTTCGCTGGTCTGACGGCTTATGACACGCAGCGCATCAAGGACGAGTATCTGGTGATCCGCCACAACGCGGAATTGGTTGCGAAGGCATCGGTCATGGGCGCTTTGAGCCTGTACCTCGACTTCGTCAACATGTTCCAATTCTTGCTGTCCTTCATGGGCAACCAAGAGTAAGAGAACCCCGGACCTTATTCGTCCTGTAAAGTAACCCCGCCGGTACCGCCGGCGGGGTTTTCTTTTTGTAATGAGATTTCGAGATGCACAGGATCCGACCGGCGGAGCACAGGGACATTCCAGACATCACGGCGATCTACGCCCACGCCGTGAAGGAGCTTTTGGTCAGCTGGGAGTATGAGGCGCCAAGCCTCGAAGAAATGACGCGCCGCTATGAGCTGCGAAAGGGCGCGGGCTTCCCCTTCCTCGTGACGGAGAGCGCTGATGGCGACGTTATGGGATATGCCCACGTGGACGCCTTCAATAAGCGGCCGGGGTTTCGTTTTACTGTCGAGGATTCAATCTACATCGCCCCGGAATTCCGACGTTTGGGCGTTGGGCGGGCCTTACTCAATGCCATCATTACCGAAGCAACGTCCGTGGGGTTCCGACAGATGATTGCCGCTATCAGCCTGCCGGACGGCGATGCTTCGCTGGCGCTGCATCGGTCGCTCGGGTTTCAAAAAGTGGGCGAGTTTCCAAACATAGGTTGGAAACGGGGACAGTGGTTAACTGGGGTTTATCTGCAGCGCACCCTGGGAGTCGGTGCGCACGAACCTCCAGCTGAATGAGGCGATCGCGTCAACGCACGACGGCGACGCGCCTCTCAAGCACATCCAGCACGCGACGTAGATCATGGCCTCGCTTCAGGATCAGACCCGTTGCCGCGATGACCGAATAGGCCCCCTGCTTACGTGCCAGTTTGGGGTTCTTTTCAATTCGCAAGAGCGGACATTCGCTGGTCTTGCGAAAGATGGAAAACACCGCGGTGTCGCGGCCCATGTCGATGGCATAGTCACGCCATTCACCAGCGGCGACCTTGCGGCCGTAAACCGCCAGGATCTGAGCAAGCTCCTGCCGGTTGAAACGTGTCTGAGCGCTGGAATGTTTTTGCTCACCGCTACCCGTAAGGCCCGGCGCCGCCACGGAGTTCACGCTGCCTCTCCGTGGCTGCAAGTAGTGTATCGGCTCGCAATCGCTCAAAACGCGCCTCCTTTGCTCGCGGATCCGCCCGGCCCCTGGAACAGCCGGACATCGCTGTCATCGATTGTTCATGATCGCGCTACCGTGAACAGATTGCAAGGATTGAGAGCCAGTCTGATTAGCGAAAACGCCGCCCAAATAGAGTTTGTAACAGCCGGCAACAAAAATCACGGGAGCGCCACATTGGCGACTCCACGCCGCCTGATTGATCGGTAAATTAGAGATCGTCAGCGCCGGCCTGGGCACTGTCAAAGTGTCAGAAGAGTTGCCCCCAAATTCCCTTCTGATGCGCCCCCCCACAGAGTTCGGGCCGGCCGATTATCTCCTAGTTGTGTTCCCCTTAGTTGGCCCTGCACCACGCATCCCCCCCGAGGCGACGTGCAGGGCCTTTCTTTTACGCTCTTCAGGCCGCATGTCGGAACACTGAATGACCGCGTGATAGCCCGAATGAGGTCGCTTGATTGCCCATTCGCTGCCCCAAACCGGTTTCAGATTAATCCGCGTTGCCTCTCGGTCCGGTCTCGAGGACGAAGCCCTGGACAACGCCCCCCAGCCCCACTGGGGCCCACGCTTCAAGGCCGGGCCGTGCGGCAACCATCACATTACCTTCTCCTACGAAACAAGGCCGGTCCCCCAACCGGCCGTGTTTTGTTTTGGGTCTCAAATCGCGCCGACGACGGGTGGCATCGTGTTGGCGGCCTGATAAGGTTCGCCCGGTTCAATCGTCCCCGACCAATCCCGCGATTCCAATCCCCGAGAAGAGAGCTGATGCCACGAAACCTTCCCGCCGCAGCCGCAAAGCCCGCGAAAAGGTCCGCCGTTCAGAACCCCGCGCTAGGGACATGGCGCACGCCGTTTGGCTTGCCACCGTTCAGCGTGCTGACCCCGAAGCACCTGGAAACGGCGATGACGCAGGCGCTCAAGGACCATCGCGCGGCAGTCAAAAAAATCGCGGCTGGAACCAGCAAGCCGGCATTCAACAACACCATTCTCGCACTCGAAAAAGCCAAGCTGCCATTGGATCGCGTGTGCCTGGTTTTTTTCAATCTGGTCAATGCGAACGCGACACCGGAGTTGCAGAAGATCGAACGCGCGTTCGCGCCCAAGTTCGCCGATCACCATAGCGCCGTCTTCCTCGACACCAAACTCTACAGAAGGGTCGCCGACCTCTACGAGCGCCGCGGATCCCTAGACCTGACACCCGAACAAACCCGCCTCATCGATCGCTATCATACTTGGTTCGTTCGCTCAGGGGCCGCGCTAAAACCGGCGTCGCGCAGGCGGGTCGCGGCCATCAACAAATGCCTTGCGGAATTGACCACGGCATTCAACCAAAACGTCCTTGCCGATGAACAAGGCTGGCACATGCAGCTTAACAGCGAGGATGATCTTGCCGGCCTGTCGGAGGGCTTTCGAGCCAGTGCCCGGCGGGCAGCGGCAGACCTAGGGTTGGAGGGAGAAGATGCCCATGCCGTGACGCTGGCACGGTCCAGCGTTGAGGGCTTTTTGACGTTTTCCAGCCGGCGGCATCTGCGTGAAGAAGCCTGGCGAGCGTGGGCCAATCGCGGTGCCAACGGGGGGGATACCGACAACCGTGAGTTGCTTGCGGAGACCATTCGGCTGCGTGCCGAACTGAGCAAGCTGATGGGCTTTGAAACCTACGCCGATTACGTGCTCTCAGATACCATGGCGAAAACACCGGCGGCGGTGAACGAGCTGCTGCAGCGGGTGTGGAAGCCGGCTCGGGCGCGCGCGCTTGAAGAACGTGACGCCCTCAGCGAGCGGGCGCGTCAAGAGGGCAGCAATGCGCCGCTTGAAGCCTGGGACTGGCGCCACTACGCCGAAAAGGAGCGTAAGGCACGTTACGACGTCGACGAGGGCGAACTGCGCGGATACCTGCAGCTCGACCAGATGATCGCCGCCGCCTTCGATACCGCGGGCAGGCTTTTTGGCGTGAAGTTCAAGGAGATCACGGACGCGCCGCGCTATCATCCCGATGTCCTCGTGTGGGAAGTCACCAATAAGAAGGGTGAGCATGTCGCGGTCTTTATGGGCGACTACTTCGCCCGACCCGGCAAGCGCTCCGGCGCCTGGATGTCGAGCTTCAGAAAGGCACATAATCTTGGGCGCAGTCCGGTGCGTCCGATCGTCGTCAATGTTCTGAATTTCGCCAAAGGCGCCGACGGCGCGCCAACGCTGCTTTCATGGGACGACGCCCGGACGCTCTTCCATGAATTCGGGCACGGACTGCATGGGATGCTGTCGCAAACAACCTACCCGTCGCTTGCGGGAACGGCTGTGGACCGGGACTTCGTGGAGCTTCCCTCGCAACTTTTCGAACACTGGCTTGGCGAGCAGGAGGTGCTGGAGCGCTTTGCCCGGCACTACAAGACCGGCAAACCGATGCCAAAGGCGATGATGAAAAAGCTGCGGAGGGCGGAGACCTTTAACCAGGGTTTCGCCACAGTCGAGTATCTCGCCTGCGCGCTTGTTGACATGGATTTGCACGCCCAAAATGAGAGCCAGGTCGATGATCTCGACGTGGCAGAGTTCGAGCAGCAGGCGCTGGAAGACATCGGCATGCCAAGCGAGATCATCATGCGGCACCGGCTTCCGCATTTCATGCACATCACGGGCGGTTACGCTGCGGGCTATTACAGCTACATGTGGTCTGAAGTGATGGACGCCGATGCGTTCCAGGCTTTCAAGGAAGCCGGCGATGTCTTCGACAGGAAGACCGCGCGTCGCCTAAAGCAACACATCTACTCGGCTGGGAACTCGCGTGACCCCGAAGAAGCCTGGCTTGCTTTCCGCGGCAGGCCTCCAGAGGTCAAAGGGCTGCTAAAAAAGCGCGGGTTCGCATAGAACAACAGCGAAGCAAACGTGAGCAATTCTTCAATCAGAATACCACCTGAGTGGGCGCCTCAGTCGGCGATTTGGACGGCCTGGCCCGCGAACCGCGCAGAGTGGAATGGCGACCTTGAAGCACCGCGAGAAGATGTGGCCCGCCTGGTGCATGCCCTAGCGGACGACAACCAAGTGCGTTTGCTGGTGAACGGCTCCGAGGCGTTGGAGTCAGCGCGCCTGGCGGTTGGGGAAAGCGCCGAACTCCTGCCGGCCAAGTATGGTGATATCTGGCTGCGAGACACCGGTCCGGTCTTCGCCCAAGCACCTGAGGGACCGATTGCGCTGCGCTTTCGGACCAACGGCTGGGGTGGCAAATTCGAGTTGCCCGATGATGCGACCGTTGGTGATGAAATCTCCGAATATGCCGGCAGGCCGATCCGGCGATATGACTTCGTTCTGGAAGGTGGCGCCGTCGATCATGATGGCAAGGGAACGTTTTTGACGACGCGGCAGACGCTGCTTCATCCGAACCGCAACGGCTGGAGCAAGGACGAAGCCGAAAGCGCGCTCCGTCAAGCCATGGCTGCGCGTAAGGTGATCTGGATTGATGAAGGTCTCAAGAACGACCACACCGATGGTCATATCGACAACATTGCCCGGTTCGTAGGCGAAGGGCGCGTCGTCTGCCAAGCGCCGAGCGGAAGCGAAGATCCCAATGGAAAAACTCTCGACGCCATCGCGCGCGTTCTTGAACGGGAGACGGATGCCGACGGTCGGGCGCTCGACGTGGTTCGCGTGCCCGGCACCGGGCGCTATGTTGATCGGGCAGGTGACGTCGCGCCTGCATCGTATATGAACTTCGTTATCGCAAACGGCATCGTTGTGGTGCCCGTCTACGGAACCGCGACACAAGACTCCGCGATTGAAGTTCTCGCTGATGTGTTCGCCGACCGACGGGTCGTTGGTATCCCGTCGCGCGGGTTGCTTGGAGGCGGCGGGGCCGGCGGCGGCTCTTTTCACTGCATCACGCAGCAGGAACCAGACACATGACGAAGCGACCCCTTACCGTTGCAGCCGTTCAAGCTGCCTTTGGGACCTCCCTGCAGGCCAATATCGAAAAGACCGAGAGGCTCATTCGTGAGGCGGCTTCCAACGGCGCGCAGATTATCCTGCCGCCGGAACTGTTTCAGGGCCTCTACTTCTGCTCGCGCCAAGACCCGAAGTGGTTCGATGACGCCTATCAAGTGGACGATCACCCCTGTGTCGTGGCGTTCGCGGCGCTTGCCCGAGAACTCGGCGTCGTTATCCCGATTTCATTCTTCGAGAAGGACGGCCCGCGCTATTTCAATAGCGTTGCCATCGCAGATGCCGACGGGCAGATCCTCGGTGTCTATCGCAAGAGCCACATTCCAGATGGTCCCGGGTATATGGAGAAGTACTATTTTCGTCCCGGCGATACCGGCTTTCTGGCTTGGCAGACCGCCCATGGCTGCATTGGAGTCGGGATCTGTTGGGACCAGTGGTTTCCGGAGTGTGCCAGGGCGATGGCACTGAAGGGTGCAGAGGTTTTGTTCTATCCGACAGCCATCGGGTCAGAGCCCTACGACGAACAACTGGACACCCATAAGCAATGGCAACGAGCCATGCAGGGTCACGCCGTTTCGAATGCGATACCTGTCGTTGCCGCAAATCGAACCGGTCTTGAAAACAACGACGGCATCCAGCAGAGATTCTATGGATACTCGTTCATTTGTGACCATGGCGGTGAGCTCGTCGAAGCGCTTGGCAAGGACGACGAAGGTGTGCTGATGCATTCGTTCGATCTTGCGGAAATTGAAGGCTATCGCGCCGACTGGGGCTTCTTTCGTGACCGCCGGCCGGAGCTTTACCGGGATGATTGAAGGTGCACGCCGTTGGGCCGCGAAGGTCAAAACGGATATCGTAGCGGTCTATTTGGCCGCGCGGGACAATCGTACGCCGTGGCTGGCAAAGGCCGTGGCTGTTGCCGTGGTCGCCTATGCCTTGAGCCCGATCGATCTCATCCCGGATTTCATTCCGGTCGTCGGGTATCTTGACGATGTCCTGCTTGTTCCGCTCGGCATCATGCTGGCCATTCGCCTGATACCTGCGGAGCTGATGGCCGAGTTTCGGCAGGCAGCGGTGGAACGCGGAAGGCTACCGGCAAACCGAACCGCTGCGATTTGCATCTTCGTCTTGTGGGCCGGGGTGGCGTTCACGATCGGCGCCTGGCTCATTTGGCGGTTTTGGGCCTGATAACGTCCTGCCAGGCGTTCTAGTCGCTCTTCCAGCCAATGAAGGTGCTGTTGAACGGTGATGCTGATGTCGTCACCGCCCGCACACGGCGTCTCGATTTCCGGCGCTCGTGCCGGCGTTTCACCACGCGCTTGGGCTTCTGTCCGTCTATCCCACTTGTCAGGCTGCCCGGCACGATTCCTTGAACTGAGGCGACAAGCTCCTTGCTGAGTGGAGTATCGGGTCCCAGAAACCCGGCATGCACGTCCGTGCCGGCCGCATGGTGTGGAAGCTGAGCCTCCGCCGACGCGGCGCGCCACGGGTCACTGAAGGCCGTTGTTGACTCATCTTCGCCGCGGCGGGCTATGGCTTGAATTTGTTCTTCCAGGCGTTTTTCCCGTTCCTCCGCCAGGCGGTGAAACTCCCGCTCATAGAGATATTGCTTGTGGCGGGCGCGTTCCTGCGCCGTCCACGGCATCGGCCGGCAGGTGCACCCGTCCACCAATTGCTTTCTGTAGAGGAACGCGTTTTCCAGCTGGTCGTAGCGGCGGCCGCTGAGGTCGAGCATATGTTCCACCTCCCCGGAATGTTTGGGCAGGTAGTAGAGCTGACCGCCGCCGCAGCGCGCCTGGCACGTGGCGGCATCATCGTGAAAGTCTCTGCGGTAGGCGGACGACCGGATCGGAAAATAATATCCATCGCAAGTGCGAACGCAGACGGTGCGGTAGTACCCTCGACCTCCGAACTGATAGCGCCCCATTCCAGAATAGGACCCGTACGCGCCTTGCGCGGGTCTCGTGGATTGGTTTCCGGAACTCGCTGGTCCCGAGAATAGGTTCCCGAAAAAGCTCTGAATGAGCGACTGCGCCCGCGCGCCCTGTGGCGCCGTGCAGCACAGACCTAGAGCGAGCACCCAGCTTAAGCACCCGCGGAACATTGAACGCATGACCATATTTGAAACGCCGGAACACGAACTGCCGAAGATCATCGCCCGACAAAGCGAATAATTGCTGAACGGCGGGACCATTTTTGCTCACACCGCACCGGTTCGCCCGGGCGAGGGCTAAAATAATCGCGAGCACGTCCTAATAACGGTGTTCAATATTGCGGCGGAGGATTTCGGAGGCGCTCAACTGAGGGCGCTTTCTTCGCTTCGACCACCCCGCGACGGCCACACTTCGGCGTTTCCTCAGGGCCCGCCTGTCATAATCAGCCCACTGCTCGCTTGTCGGAGCCACCTTCGCGAGCAAGTTCGCTCGCTCGTGCTTGGCCGCGAGTACGGCCGCCAGGGCTGCATCCCGCATCATTTCCGTGTCTTGAGTTCCGCTAACCGCCGGCAATGGCATCGCGGCGTGATCGCGGCGTATCCCGTCCACTTCCAGAGACGCAAGGCGCGGTGTTGACTGAGGTTTCCCATCAACTTCGGTACGCGCATCGCTCCTACCAACGCCTCCCTGACTAACTGATGCGTAGACTTGGTGCCGCTGTTTCGAGGCAACGGTCCATGGCTGTGGCTGGCAGGAACAGGCGGCATTGAATTTGACGTGGTAGCGGAACGCGTTCTTCAGTTTCAGATACGGATTGCCGGCCAAGTCGCGCATCTGATCGGGATTGGCACCGGGGTTCGGATAAACAAATAGACGTGCCGGTGCGCCGCAACGTGATCGGCAGGCAGCTTCATGCTGGGCAAACTGATCGGCTGTTGCGCTGAACCCAATCGGGAAATAATAGCCGTCGCAGAGGCGAACACAGACGGTGCGGAATGTTTGTTTGCCTGCAGCCCCTGGGCGACGTGAGAGTGCCGTCGTGCTGGAGGCTTCGATGCCCTTAGCGGAGTCCCGCAGCCGGCGATAGGCCATGAACGGAGTCTCTTCGTTCGAAGCGGTGGCTGCAGGAAATGGAATTTGCGATTCAGTTGCAGACGATGAAGGGCGCACACCTTGCGCGGACTGCGTTCGTTGATCCACAGGGGTCACGGGCAGATCTCGGTAGAGAGCGCCAATCAACGCGTAGGCTAAGAATCCGGGACCCGCAACAAAGGAGATGAACAGAACAAAGAAGAGTATATTCCGTCCATACCGAAATGGTTGGCCGGACCGACTTGGCCGCTCGTTTACGCCAAACATTGAGCTTCCGTTCCGGTCGAAAAAGTATTTACGGCATTGGTAAAGCCGTTAGTCAGTCGAGACAACCGAGCATCGCCCGATTCTTTAATTAAATCAGTTTCTTCTCACACCCAGCAAATCAATGTAACTGCGCGGTTTCGTTAACCCTATAGTGCCGCTGAGATCAGGCCGTCGTCAATACGATTTTGCCGACAGCCTTCCTCTGTTCGATCATCTGCAAAGCTTCAACGGCGCCCGCCAAAGGATAGGTTCGATCGACGCGCGCCTTAAGCGCTCCGGTCGCAACCCAGTCCAGTACGCGTTCCATATTGGCGCGGTGGCCTGCGGGGTCACGCCTCACCGACTCGCCCCAAAACACGCCTATCGCCGCGCAGCCTTTCAATAGCAGCAGATTGAGCGGGATCTTTGGGATATCGCCGGAGGCAAAGCCAACAACCAGAAACCTGCCGCCCCAGGCCATCGCACGCAGGGCTGCCTCGGTGCTGTCACCGCCGACGCAGTCGTAAACAACGTCGACGCCGTGACCGTCGGTCAGCTCGCGCAATGCCGATTTGAGATCAGTGGTGTGATAGTTCACCGTTTGCTCGGCGCCGTGGCGTCGGCAGACCTCAAGCTTTTCCTCGCTCGAAGCAACCGCGATAACGCGCGCTTTCATGGCCGCGGCGAGTTCGACGGCCGCCAGACCGGCGCCGCCGGAGGCGCCCAGAACAGCAACCCATTCTCCCGGCTGCAAGCCAGCACGGTCCCTCAAGCCATGGATCGCCGTGCCGTAGGTGATGCTGGTGCCGCTGGCGGCTTCCATACTGACAGCAGGCGGAACAGACACCAGTCTGTCAGCGGACACCACTGCCTTTTCGCGGGCTCCGCCCCAGCCAATGTAGGCCGTCACCCTATCGCCGGGGTCCCAGCCATCGACTTCGGAGCCAACCTTCAGGATGTGTCCGGCAATCTCCCCGCCAGGAGAGAAGGGTAAGTCGGGTTTGAACTGGTATTTGCCCCGGGTGATGAGCGTATCAAAGAAGTTCAAGGCACAGGCCTCGACGGAAACCACAACCTCATTTGCAGACGGCTCTGGGTCAGGCAGGGTCTCAAGGCGCAGGTTGGATGGTCCATCAAGAGACTTGCAGAGAACAGCTTTCATGTGAAACCTCTGTGGATCCCGAATCATTCAGACGTCGGGTCAGTGCGCGAGGCGCCGTGACCCCGGCTCGATAACCTGCCAGGACCCCAAATGCCCAACAGAGGCAGCAATGTCCATCTCTCGAACTGGCCACCCACGCCCCGGGGCTATTTCGGCATCGGCGCCGAACGCATGTCGAAAGCGCTCAATCTAGGCAATCTCATGCGGTCAGCCCACGGTTTCGGCGCAAGCTTCACGTTCACGATCGGGGCGACTTATCAGGCATTGGAGGCGGTAGCTGACACCTCGAAGGGCCGCAACCATCTACCGCATTACAACTGGAATGGCCTGGAAGAGATGGCCTTGCCGGCAGGTTGCCAGCTGGTTGGTGTGGAATTAATTGAAGAGGCTATTGACCTGCCTAGCTTCCGCCATCCAATTCGGGCAGCCTATGTACTCGGTCCGGAGCTTGGTTCCTTGTCACCGCCTCTCGTCGAGAAATGCGATTATATCGTCAAGATCCCGACGAGGTTCTGCGTCAATGTTGCAATGGCCGGCGCAATCGTGATGTACGATCGGGTCAAAAGCCTGGCGCGATTCGCAGATCGGCCCATCCGGGTTGGTGGCCCAGATGCAAAGGCGTGACAAATTTGCAAGATACCCGGGCGTTTGTTCCGCAAGGGTGACAAGCGCGACCGAATTTCTCTATAGGGGACTAGAGGTGCGGAGAAATCTAGAAGGACGGTGCACGAAACAATGACCATTCTTAAATTAAGATTGATCAGATCGGCCGCTTTGGCTGGAGCTTTCGTGGTGGCAATCAGCAGTACAGTTTCCGCCGCGGTACTCGTAAAGACATATCGTGACTGGAGCTTATTTGCACACGATAAGTCGGAAACAAAGATCTGCTTTGCGGCCACTCAGCCCAAGGACAGTAGTCCTGCCGGCGCCAGTCGAGAGGGTGTATTTTTCTACGTTTCAGCCTGGCCCAAGGACGGCATTAAAACAGAAATCAGCATCCGGCTTGGTTATCAGATCAAGGAAGGCAGCACGGTCAGAGTCAGCGTCGGATCGAACTCTTTTGATCTGTTCGCGAAGGATGACAACGCATTTGTCGCCGACGCGACCGACGAGCTGAAGCTCATTGACGCTATGAAGCGGGGCTCCAGTATGAAGGTCGACGCGACTTCGGATGCGGGTTCCACGACATCTGATACGTATTCGCTCATGGGTATTTCGGCGGCCTTGAGGGGATTATCGAACAATTGTCCGTAAGCGGCAGGGTTCGATTGTTGCTTCCTTGAATAGGACCATCGGCGGGCGATTAGTGGCGCCGGTCTCCATGTCAAAGGCGGTTTGGGCGCTACTTACTGGCTGAGCGCAGCTGGATATAGAGTGCGCCTTCACCGCCGTGGTGGATTGCGGCCGTCGTAAAGCTCACGACGACTGAGCGAAGCTGTGGTTCGGCGAGCCATTTGGGAACGTTGTGCCGCAAGACCCCTCTTTGGGGAGCAGTCCAATCGCCACCCATTGGGTCCGGGCTGTTGCCATCCCGGGCGAAAGTCCCCTTACCGGTGATCACCAATACCCATTTCAGTCTGCGGGCATGGGCGCTCAGCAAGAACGCGCGCAACGCGCTGTGGGCTTCGGATTGGCGCATGCCATGGAGATCGAGCCGCGCCTGAATCTCAATACGGCCGGCCTTGATCTTGCGCGCTTTTCTGGCATCGAACTGCGCCAGAGCCGGGGCCTTTTCGGCATGATCGTGAGAACGCCGAGCCGCGGGTCTGGGAGGCGTCACCGGTTCTGAGGGCTGTGCCGACTGTTGACGCGTATCGCCAGAGACATGAGGCTGATAGCGCGTTTCATCGAATGCCACGACTGCAACGCGCTTCTTGCCGCCTTGCAGTGGACGCATTGTCCGCGTCGTGTGCTGCCATAACCTCATGTCCTCATCGGACAAGGCGGGAGAGCACGTTTTCTTCTGACGATCGGTCTTTTTCATTGCAAACCAAGGACGGCGCCGACGACGTCATTTGGGGACGAGCCCGAAGAAGTTGACCGGATGTTTGGTCATTCCGGCCTTCGCACCCGCCAACGGTCCGGAACCACAGAACAGATCACCACGCTCAGCACCCTTTATCGCGGAGCCAACATCGTGGGCAACCATCAGCCTGCGAATTCCACCGGTACCCTCCCGAATATGATCGAGCGTCGGTGCAAGGATGTAGACGGGCTGCCCAAGAGCATAGAAACGCGTGTCAACGGCCAGACTGCGCAGAGGCGTGAGCGGGATACCGTTCGTGCCCAACGGTCGGGTGTCGTTTTCGGCCCCGAGAACCCGGAAGAAAACATAAGATTCGTTGCACCAAAGAACGTCACGTGCACGCTCTAGGTCGGCCTTCAGCCATTCCAGCAGCGCCTGCAGGTTCATCTCGCTGTCGCAAAACACCCCGGACTCAATCAGGTAACGGCCAACGGACGTGTAGGGATGGCCATTCTTGCCGTCGTATATCAGGCGCAAAGAGCTTCCATCGGTCAGTTGAATGAGCCCAGACCCTTGAACCTGCATGAAAAAAAGTTCCACGGGGTCCGCCAAAAACAAAAGCTCGAGACCGCGGTCCTCAAGGGCACCTTCATCAATCTCGCGGCGTGTGAAGAACGGCATGAGCTGACCGTCGGCGCCTCGGCGCGCGTGGGTCATCTGCTCGGCAAGCGCGCCGCGTTGCGCCTCTTCGACCAGATTGATGAGGTCTTGCGGTCGCGACAGGACCGGGACGGAAAACGCCGAGGTCCTCTCACGCGAACCATTGAGCTGGGGCTCGTAATAGCCAGTCAGCAACCCGCTCGGCTCGCCATGTTTGACCCTTGTCGGTGTGAACCTGTCTTCAAAGAAGCGGCGAGCGGCTTGGCGGTTAGACGGCGGCTGTGACGCGTCGAGAACGGCGCGGCAGACGTCTACCATGCCCGCGGGCCCTGACTTGAGGATTGCGGGCGCCGAAGCCGCGAATGCTTGATATGCAGCAAGATGATCGTCGTCGGCCCAGCCCGGGAGATCATCAAAACGCATCACTTCGCGCTCAACGAGTGATTGCTTTTCATCCATGGCTAGGGCCGCTCGCGTGCTCTGCTAGGCGCGCTTTTCAACACCCTTGTGCAGAAACTGATTCACGTGAAAAGGCACCCGGAGATGCGGTTGAACTCGGCAAATCCGGGACTCAAGCGTTTGCGAGTGTCGCCACCAGCTTCCAGTTTGGATTCGATGCGGCCCGGGGCGTGGAAACGTCGCGGCTGAACGTCCAGATATCGGTAACTTCCTTGATCCGGTGAGGATCGCCATCAATCACTTCACCGGCGGCATCGCGAGTCGCAGAGATCAACTGGCTGGCAAAGCGCACGGTGACCGACGCGATGCCTTCTTTCACTTCCGCTTCGAGAATGTCCGCTGAATCGATGCCCACGAAGCTTTGGTCGATTTCTTCATTGCGCGCTTCGCGCTCGCTGATGGCGCCTGCAAAGCCCTCGTAGACCTCACCGCTAAGAAGGTCCTTCAACAGCCTGCGATTGCCGGCAGCAAAGGCCATCACGACCATTTCGTAGGCTGACTTGGCGCCTGAAATGAATTTTTCTGGATCAAACGAAGGGTCGAAACGAAGGATTTCGAGGAGCCCCTGCTTGACGTTGGTGTTCTTGCCGGCAAAGGCGGTAATGCGCGCCTGCGCATCGGCAATCGCGACATCACCTTCGGCCCGGTAGTCGGCTTCATCGTTGTCACGCCTAGGCAGCGTGACGACTTTCTCGGAACCGGCGGCTGCTTCCTGCTGGGCCCGCTCGGCGCGATAACGCTCGATGCGGCTTTCCTCGTCGCCAGTCCGACGCCCCAAAACGCTGCGGAGCTTGAGGATGACAACGACCGCAACGATCAGGGTGATGAGGGTGACGATATCTATATTGCCGTTCATTTCGCGTGTACCAGTTGGCCTCTCGTGACAACCTTTTAGTCGTTGGTGACGATATGCGGTGGCGAAACCAGGTTGCCGCAGACTGTCCCTGACTTGCGTAGATTTAGTGACGGCGAACGTTCTTCGCCACACCAACCTTGTCTGTGTACTTAGTCATGCCAGCGGCAATGTTCACCACAAAACAGCCGGACCCACCAGATATATAGCCTGACAGAGCCTTTGACCGCCGAACTGGCCTCGTTGTAACAGCCCGCTTGTTCATGTGCCGCACTCCCAACTTAAGACACAAGGCAGGCGAATCCAACAGACTTGTCAGCATTGGTGGCATCGGACCCTTCATCTTTGCAGACAGACTAGATCGATCACCATAGAACAGGGGTGAACGGAACCGATTATGGTTTCTGCTCATCACCGCTTACTGGACCAGGACTTCGTCGTGCCGTTCCTCATTCTTCTCTTGTTTATCGTCGTTCCGCTCGCGGAAATCGCGATCCTGGTAAAAGTCGGTCAGTATATCGGCTGGCTGTGGACCATCCTGATTGTCATTTTCACTGCGTTCATCGGGACCTGGCTTCTCCGGCAACAAGGCTTTGGGGTCATGTCGCGGGCAATGGAAGCGCTGGCCTCGGGCCGGATGCCTGTCGAGCCGGTCATTGAAGGCATGTTCTTGCTGATCGCAGGGGCCTTCCTACTCACACCGGGCCTGCTCACCGACGCCGTTGGCTTTTTGCTCCTCATACCGTCAATACGGATGGCGGTAGCGAAATGGACCTTGAGAAAATTATTGCAGTCGGGGTCGGTTCACGTTTCCGTGTTCGATGAACCGTCCGCGACCGATCCCGAATCCGAAGGCGGTGCCCCCAGAGAGGCGCATAGGAACGAAGGCGGACCCATCATCGAGGGAGACTTCGAAAGGGTCGACGAGCGTACGGTCCGCGGCAAGCGCCGACCGAAAGGTGCCGATCAACGACGATCTTGAGCTGAATCCTCAGCCGCGAGCGGTAGGGCGTTTGCGGTGGGGAGATACGTGTGATAGCCCACGGCACGGCCATTCGGCCGGACGCACAGCTCCAATCCAACTGACACGGACGAAACCTGGCTATGACCGACAATCAGAATGGCTCCGACACGACAGCAGTGGCTCCAGAAGGGGATGCTCCCGCGATACAGGCGCAGGTTGTCGCCCAATACATCAAGGATCTCTCGTTCGAGAACCCGAACGTCGAAAAGCTTCTGACCGGTCCCGGCGACAATCCCAACATGAAGCTTGAGGTCAACGTCAACGCGCGCCGTATGAAGGAGGACCTTTACGAGAGCGCCATCGAGTTCTCGGCCCACGCCACAAACCAGACCGGAACGATCTACCAGCTGGAAGCGGTCTATGCCGGGATATTCCAGATCAAGAATATCCCTGAAGAGGCTCTTGAGCCCTTTCTGCTCATAAACTGCCCGGCCCTATTGTTTCCCTATCTGCGGCGGCTGGCATCGGACCTGACGCGCGAGGGGGGATTCCCGCCGTTGTTGCTCGATCCGATTGATTTCGCGAGCCTTTACATGCGGCGCAAACAGCAGGAAGCCGGCGGCGACGAAGCACCCGTGGCAAGCTGATTTGAATGACTTCAGTGGCGGCCAATGCTCAAAGGTAGCGAAGCCACAGAGCGTTTTCGCCGAGAGACTCAACAAACGCGCGATGTTCGGCCTCCTCGGTCTCGCTGAGGCGGGACGGCAATGGCTTTGAACGTTGGCGCGCCGAAACCTGGCGGGAGCCACCCGAGCTGACCGCCTCCCCGCCCCGGGCAAGCTGCATCGACGCCTGCCGCTCGCCCAACAGTTCGATGTAGACTTCCGCGAGCAGAAGGGAGTCGAGCAACGCTCCGTGCTTCGTCCGCTTAGAGTTGTCGATACCGTAGCGCTTACACAGGGCGTCGAGAGTGTTTGGGCCTCCGGGGTGCTTGCGGCGTGCGATTTGCAGGGTGTCGACGACACGATCGGACTTGATGAGCGGTGCCGAAACGCGCCGCAGCTCCATGTTGAGGAAGCCCACATCGAAACTTGCGTTGTGAATCACCAGGTGATCATCAGCGATGAACTCTAGAAATTGCTGCGCCACTTTGCGGAACACGGGTTTGTCGACCAGGAATTCGGCTGTCAGCCCGTGAACGGCTGAGGCTTCCGCCGGTACGTCACGTTCAGGGTTCACGTAAACATGAAACTCCTGCCCCGTCGGCACGCGGTTGAGCAACTCAACGCAGCCGATTTCAATAAGCCGGTCTCCGCCCTCGGCCTGAAGCCCAGTGGTTTCGGTATCGAGAACGATTTCGCGTCGCATGGGGGCTCCTCAATGGAACTGAAGGCAGCATGTGAGCTGATACCAAACAGAGTAGGTCTTATGACCAGTGGCGTTGATAAGCCTCTCCGGTTCTGCCGCGCAGTGACTCAATGATTGAATCGAGTTTCGCCTGGCTTTGCGAGATGGTCCCACCGGTTTCCACAACGTAGTCCGCCCTGGCTCGCTTTTCGGTGTCGGGAAGTTGCCGCGATAAAAGCTGGGCGAGCTTTTCACGGGTCATACCCGGACGCTCAAGAACGCGGTCTGCTTGCGTTTGCGCATCCGTGCTGACGACAACCACGACATCAACCAGTTCGTCTGCGCCGGTCTCATAAAGAAGAGGGATTTCAAGGACTGCCACGGCGGCGCCGCAAGCGGCCTGGGCCTGCAAGAAACCGCGTTCAACATCCCTGACCATCGGGTGCACGATAGCTTCGAGCTTGGCGAAACCCTCAGGGTCAGCCAGCAGTGCCTCTGACAGCTTTTTTCGATCCACCAGACCTTGCTCGGTGGTGCCCGGGAACGCCGCTTCGATATGTGGAACGGCCGCGCCGCGATAAAGATCATGAACGATTGCGTCGGCATCGCATACGGCGATGCCATGGTGCACAAACCGTTCCGCCGCAGTCGACTTGCCCATGCCGATGGAGCCGGTCAGACCAACAATCAGCATCAATTCGCTCCAAGGTCGTCCAGTATCACGCGCCGCAGCTCTGGGGTGACTTCCGGCCTGACGCCGAACCAGCGCTCGAATCCCGGAACCGCTTGATGCAACAGCATGCCCAGGCCATCGACTGTGCGAAGGCCTTGAGCTTGGGCCTGCTGCAGGAGATCCGTTTGCAGTGGCACGTAGACGATGTCTGCGACAACACAGTCCGGGTTGGCCGAAGAGAAGTCGAGCCCAAGGTCTCCGCTGCCCTTCATGCCAAGTGTCGTTGTATTGACGATAACCGAGGCCCATTCGGGGCAATTGGTGCGGTCATCCCAGGCGGCAACGCGGATGTTCCCGCCAGGTAATTCCTCGGCCAGCTTTTGTGCCCGCTCAGTGGTCCGATTGAGGATGACAATGTCATTCACGCCGGCCTGCTGAAATCCAAAGCAAATAGCCCGAGCCGCGCCTCCAGCGCCGAGAATAACCACAGGTTTATCCGACTTGTCCCAGCCGGGCGCCTCGGCATCGAGGTGTTTCATGAAGCCATAGGTGTCGGTATTCGTTGCGTGGATCTTTCCGTCTTCAAGCCAGATCGTATTTGCTGCGCCGACGGCAAGAGCCTCCGGGGTGTGGCAGTCGGCGGCAGCGAACGCCAACTCCTTCAATGGAACGGTGACGTTACAGCCGGAGTAGCCTTTGCCGGCCAGGTCGCGCAGAAAATCTTCCGTTTCCTCGGGACGAACGGCAACCTTGGTGTAGCTACCGTCGATGTTGTACCGCTCCAGCCAATGCCCGTGGATTAGAGGCGAGCGGGAATGTTCGATCGGCCAGCCGATCACACATGCATGTTTCATTTGCATTGACCCATCAGTCGGTAAGGATGCCGCGACGGCGCAACTCGGCCAACAACGCCAACAAGGGCAAGCCGAGGATCGTGAAATAATCTCCGTCGATCTCTTCGAAAAGCTGAATGCCAAGCTTCTCGATCTGATAGGCGCCAACCGACTGGCATATATCCTCCCCGGCGCGCAGTAGATACTCGTCTAGGTAGACGTCGGAAAACCGTCGTAGCTTGAGGCGCGCGGATTCGACGTCAGTCCATGTTATTTCGCCATCCTCAGCGATTGCCATGGCCGTGTGCAAGAAGTGCTCTTCTCCGCGCAAACGCAGGAGCGTGTCGCGTGCCTCGCTCAAAGTCTCCGGCTTAGTGAACAACTCGCCGCGCAAAGAAAGCGTCTGATCGGCAGCGATCACAAGGCTGTCCGGGTTGGCCTTGCTGACCTCTTCGCCTTTGGCTCGGGCCAGAACCTCTGCGATGCCGGCCGGGTCGATCTCCTCGCCATCTGATGTCAGCTCCTGACGGATTGCCTCCTCGTCGATATTCGCCGGCACAACCGTGAACGCCAGTCCCGCGGACTTCAGCATTTCGAAGCGTGTTTGAGATCCGGACGCCAATATCACGTGTTGACGTTCAGCCATCGGTATCTTCCGTCATTGCGTGGCTGGTCTGACGATCGTTCAGCAGTTTGATAATTGTGGCCGCCGTCTCCTCAACCGAGCGGCGCGTGACATCGATCACCGGCCAGCCCTGGCGCGCGCAAATTCGCCGCGAGTGCGCAATTTCCGCAAGGATTGTATCCCTATCGACGTAAGTATCCAGATTGCGGTCCCCGAGTACCATGGCACGGTTTCGGCGTACTTCAGCGATCCTGTCAGCCTGAGCCACAAGACATACAACGAACGCGGAATGCTCGTCGCTCAGCGTCGGCGGTAGCGGGATCGATGGAACGATCGGAACGTTAGCGGTCTTGTAGCCACGCTGCGCCAGATAAATTGAAGTCGGCGTCTTGGACGTCCTCGAGATCCCGAGAATGATCACATCCGCCTCATTGAGATCTTCAGGGAGCATGCCGTCGTCGTGGCGCATGGTGAAGTTGAGGGCATCGATCCTGCGGAAATAATCCGCATCAAGAACATGCTGGCCGGCGACGGTCGGTGTTTGCGGCGCGCCGATATAGGATTCATAGACCTGCATAATCGGCTGCAGAACCGCCAGGCATGGGACATTGAGCTCAAGACAGCGTTGTTCAATGCTGGCGCTCAGTTCCTGGTTCACGACCGTGTACAGCACAATGCCAGGTGCCTGCTCGATCTCCTTTAAAACGCGGCTTAGCTGGCGCGGCGTTCTCACGAGCGGATGGACATGCTCAATCGCGCGGATGTTGGCGTACTGAACCGACGCCGCTTTGGCGATCGTCGTCAACGTTTCACCGGTTGCATCGGAAACAAGATGCAGGTGGTAGTAGCTTGGTAGAGCGTCGGTCATATGTGGACAGCTGTTGGAGGGAAAGGGCTGGTTGAAGGCCAGTCGTGCTCAGCCGTGGACAGGGGTGCGGTTTGTCCACCGGCCTACCCACATTTGCGGCGGGGTGGGGTGGTTTGTCGAGGGTCCTTGCGTTCATGGGGAATATCGGTCCGATCACCTTTCATGCAATGTGTATCACCAGGTTTGCACCAGCTCCGGGTTTCTTGCGAAGATTTCAACTATCTGATTTCTATTTGTGTTTTTAGTTCTAGTGGCTTCCAACGAGCAGACCGGCTAGATGTTGCGGGTCCGGTTTTCCCGTAAGGGCCGCATGTGGACTTGATGTGGACAGATAAAGAATTCCCGCAGTCCCCGCCCCTAAATAAAGAGAAAAAAGAACCTTCAAGAACTGATTTGAGTTTTGAAAGGAGACAAATGCCCTTCGAGTCCCTCGCCCAGCGCGCAGACCGCCGTCGCTTCTTGAAGCCGTTCACGGGTGAGGCTCCTTGGCCTCCGCCAATGTGGTTGATGCGCCAAGCAGGGCGCTATCTTCCAGAATACCGGCAAACGCGTGCGAAGGCCGGAGGATTTCTGGATCTTTGCTATTCGCCAGCGCTTGCTGCCGAGGTCACGCTACAGCCGATCCGCCGCTACGGATTTGATGCTTCCATTCTGTTTTCAGACATTCTGGTGGTTCCTGACGCACTGGGTCAGGAAGTTCGGTTCGTGGAGGGCGAAGGCCCGCGACTGGACCCGATTGAAGACATCGTCGGACTGAGCCGGCTCAATGCCAACCGGACAGGAGAAAAATTCTCGATCGTTGCGGAGACGGTGACCCGGTTGCGGCAGGATCTTCCTGATGAGACCGCACTGATTGGGTTTTGCGGTGCTCCGTGGACGGTCGCCACATACATGGTTGGCGGGCGAGGTTCGCCTGATCAGGCGGCTGCCCGGCTGTTGGCCTACCGCGAGCCCCAAATCTTCAAGCCGTTGATCGATTTGTTGGTGGACGTATCGGTTGAATATCTGACGTTGCAGGTCGAAGCCGGCGCCGACGCCCTGCAGATTTTCGACAGCTGGGCGGGTTCTCTCCCGGAGGATCAATTCGCCCGTTGGGTGACGGCGCCGACTCGGGTAATGGTCGAGCGGTTGCGCAAGCGGTATCCGGAAATTCCAATTCTCGGGTTCCCGCGCGGCGCTGACCAGCTCAGCGCTGCATTCGTCGAGGAGACAGGAGTTGACGGGGTGAGCTGCAATACGGCAATGCCGGTGATGGGGATGGTTGAGCTGGCGGAAAAGACCGACCGGGTCGTGCAAGGCAATCTGGACCCGCTATTGCTCGTGGCTGGCGGTCAGCAGATGGACGAACGCGTCGTCGAGATACTCGACGCGATGAAGGGACGAAAATACATCTTCAACCTGGGACATGGGATTTTGCAGACGACACCGCCTGAGAACGTGGCGCGTCTGGTCGAGGTTGTGAGGCGCGACGGTTGACGGAGATTGCCAAAGAAAGGCGTCTGGGAAGTCCCGCGGTCCGCGCATATGTCGCGCTTGGCGTGACTGTCGCTCTCACTGCTGCGGTGATCTTTCTGCTCGGCGAAGACGCTTACGATTGGGTCAAGGCCGTGCATGTGATTGCGATTATTGCCTGGATGGCCGGCATGCTCTACCTGCCGCGGCTGTTCGTCTATCACGCGGGAGCTGCGGTCGGCTCGGAGTTATCCGAGACCTTCAAGCTCATGGAATACCGTTTGATGACGATCATCATGAACCCGGCCATGATCGTATCCTGGGTACTTGGGGTTTGGCTGGCATATCAAGCGGGCTGGTTCTCGGCGGGGTGGTTTCACGCAAAACTGGCATTGGTGCTGGTGCTATCGGGGGTACATGGGTTTTTCTCCGTCGCGACGCGGGAGTTTGCCGAAGACCGCAATACCAGGTCCGCACGCTACTGGCGTATGATGAACGAGGTTCCCACGGTCTTGATGTTCGCCATTGTGGTGCTTGTGATCGTCAAGCCGTTTTGACGCGGGACTGAGTACGACGCAGGCCTTTTCGAGCGGGATTGTTTCTGATAAGGCTAGCTCACACCTCAGAAGTGTTGCGGCGTGTCGCTATTGACCGGCTCGTACCGCGGGGTGTGTTTCTCAACGCACCTAACACCCCAATGACTTCGGATCACACGTCGTGCCCTGGCGCGCAGCGTTTAAGATTCGCTTCCTAGAATACTCTTCCCCACCTCTTGGCCCGGCGATCTCTGGCCCCCTTTGACACGATCGCTGTTGCCCCTTCCGGAGCCTTCCGATGGACGAAATCAAGCTTGAAGACTTGAAACTCAAGTCGCCAACCGAGCTTTTAAGCTTTGCTGAAGAGGCAGGCGTTGAAAATGCCAGCACCATGCGCAAGCAGGAGCTGATGTTTGCGACGCTGAAACAGCTCGCAACAAACGACATCGAGATTATTGGGACCGGGGTTGTTGAGGTGCTGCAGGACGGTTTCGGGTTCCTGCGCTCGCCGGATGCCAATTATCTTCCCGGGCCCGACGATATCTATATTTCTCCCTCTCAAATCAGGCGTTTCGCGCTACGGACCGGAGATACCGTCGAGGGACACATTCGCAGCCCGAAGGAAGGGGAACGTTACTTTGCGCTCTTGAAGGTCAATAAGATCAATTTCGAAGAGCCGGAGGCCGCCAAACACAAAATCCACTTCGATAACCTGACGCCGCTTTATCCGACCGAGTGGCTGAACATGGAGATCGAGGATCCGACGATTAAGGATTTTTCGGCGCGCGTGATCGACATCGTCGCGCCGCTGGGCAAGGGACAACGCGGACTCATCGTGGCGCCGCCGCGCACCGGTAAGACGGTGCGGTTGCAGAATAGTGCGCACTCGTTCACCGCGAACCCTCCAGAGTGCTACCTGATCGTCCTGCTGATCGACGAGCGGCCGGAAGAAGTCACCGACTTGCAGCGCCGCGGGAAGGGTGAGGGTATCTCTTCGACATTCGCCGAGCCGCCCTCACGGCACGTCCAAGTGTCTGAAATGGTTATTGAAATGGCGAAGCGCCTGGTTGAGC
>JARFQY010000309.1 GCA_029287535.1 Filomicrobium sp. | reverse complement strand
CGCATTAGCCGGGATGGTCTGCGTCGCGGTGTCGGCTCAAGCCCAGATCGTCTTGGAGGATCCGAAACGTCTGGCCTTTGATGAAGATGGTGGCCCTTTATGGTTTCAAAGCAAACCCGCGAAGGCCATGATGTCGCCGGCCGCGTTTCAGGAAACAGGTTGGCGGAACTTCGCGCGCAAATCGGAGCTGCGCGAAGTGCCGAGATCGACGCGATTGCCGCCACCCCAACGTATCAGCGGCCAATCCTTGATAAGCTGCTCTTGGGCGAGAAGCTTGACTTCGCGACACTCAAAAAACGCAAACAGCCATGAGGCCGGTTGGCCCGCCGCTTGGGCAACGCGGGTGGAGCAGCGGCCGATTCAATAAGTTGGTAGGCACGCCAAATCTTGCGCTTTCGTCGAACTCTGTGGCGATTTGACCGAGGTCAAGGCGCCCAGGCTCAGAGAAGGCAACTTCTGAGATGGTTGCAGAGGAAGAAACCTTGACCCACGAGGCCGAAATCCGTGAGGCCGTTCGACACATGATCTCCCGTTATGGCGATTCAGCCCTGCAGGAGATCAATCTACGCATCTACGAGCTTCGCGAACGCGGTGAGTTAGATGCAGTGGAGACATGGATCAAGATCAGGGAAACCGTTCGAGCCACTTTGCAGAAGGGCTCGCAAGGCCGGAACTAAATCAGTACCGCATAAGTTACGTCGTGGAGGACGCCTTGCTGACGAAACCCTCACAAGAGCCCTGTGAAGTTTCCGGGTGCCATGCCTACAACGCTCTCTTGCGACGGCTCGATGCAAACGACGCAAGGGTCTTTCGGGACGCCACCCGCACGAAAAAATTTCCGGTAGGTCGAACGCTCTTTTCGCAAGGTGAAACTTGTGAGCAGCTCTATTTTATAGAATCCGGTTTGGTTGGATTACGCAGATCGGATGAGAATGGGAATTCAGCACTGCTCCGTCTCTGCCGCGCTGGCGAGTCGCTGGGGTATCGTGCAATCACCGCTGGTGCCGCACATCAAAACACTGCCGAGGTGCTCGCATCGAGCCAAGTCATGATCGTGAGCAAGTCAGTACTGAGGTGGCTCGCCCACCGGAACACCGAGTTCAGCGGCGGTTTTCTTGGCTTCGCGCTGAATGCGCTCAATCAGACTGAGGCGATCTGCGCGGAGTTGCTGACCGCGCGGCTCAAGGACCGGCTCTTGAGCTTGCTGGCGATGTTCGATGAAAGAGTTGTCGGATCGGAAAGCTCGCAGCGCTTTGAGATCGAGCTTCCCATCCAACGTAAGGACTTGGCGGACCTGCTGGGGACCAACCCGGCTTCCCTGTCGCGCACGATCGCCAGGCTTCACAAAGACGGCGATGTCCGCTTCAATGGCCGCCGCGTGCTCGTTCTGAAGCCAGAGGCTCTCAAAAAGGAAGCTTCGAGGTTTTGGGTTCAGAGCTAGGCTAACAAGCGCCACGTCGATTGAGACCGTCGCAACTGAGCGGCGTTGGTGATCGTCGCCCGGTGCCCAGCCCCACACGACTTCAGGAAGTGTGGGCGAGATCAAGCACACGACATTGAGAAGTGCGGGCCAGCATAAGTCATGGCGCACCAGATGCTCTGAACACCGGACCAACTACCGGAGGCTTCGCACCACTGGGCTGAAGCCTTCGGCGGCGCCTGAGGAGTCTCACCTCACGATGATGACCGAGTGCGGCGCCGGACATGGCCGCTGGAAGAGACCATGGTCATTGAGTAGAAGTCGACGCCGTGAAGCGCGCCTACGCGTATTTCCGAGCAAGGAATTCGAGGTTCGAGAGGTGACCGTTGGCCAGCACAGTGGCGCCCGGGAGCTGGTGGAGCCGAGGGGAATCGAACCCCTGACCTCTACAATGCCATTGTAGCGCTCTCCCAACTGAGCTACGGCCCCTGGTCTTTTGGGATCAAGCAACCAAGCTGGGCGCACAGTTGCTTGAGACCGCGTTGATTAAGGTCTTGGCGCTGAAACTGCAAGCCAAAACTGCGTTTTCACGCATCATGTATACTCGCCCGTCCATAAGGAGGGGCGCAGCTTTAGGTCTCTTCGCCCTCGCCATCCGCGATCCCGGGGATGATATCGGTGACATTGCCTTCATCTTCCTCTTCGGACTCGAGGAAGGCATCAGAATCATCATCCTCATCCGGTATGGTTTCGTCGGTCTCGATATCGGCGAGTTCACCCTCTTCCGCCGCTGCGGTCTCTTCCGTGGCAGCGTCTTCTTCATTTAGCGCCTTGGTCTCCTTGGGCTTCGGCTCTTCGGGGATCACCGCGCCGGCAGGCGCGTGCGCAATCGCATAAATCGTCTCGCAGATCGGACAGATGATCGGGTCACGGTTCAGGTCGTAAAAGCGGGCGCCGCAGTCAGTGTTCTGACAGGTCCTTTTGGTCCCGCGCGCGTCGAGGGTTGCCATGGTTTGGTCCAGCCTCTTGAGTCTCCAAATTATTAGATCGCAGCCCTCTGCCATACCGCTGGGCTGCTGTCAAAACCAACCTGAGCGGATGCACCATTCAGCGGTTCAGCCGGTCGCTTCACGCCGTTAGCCGGCCGGTTGGCCACCACGCCGCCATTGACAGCGACCTTGCACCGTTGCTGTAAGACGCTCACGCCCGTAACGAAAGGTTGCTGAGCCTGGCCCACCATGGTCCAACTGTCTTGTGCCCCACACTTTTTAGATGGGAAGTCCTTTGTCGAACGCCTCTCCCAAGCCGATGTCATCGCATGCCACTGGTCCCCTGAGCGGCCGCATCACCGTCCCTGGTGACAAGTCGATCTCGCATCGGGCCCTCCTGCTCGGCGCCATAAGCCTTGGAACGACGCGGATCCAAGGATTGTTGGAAGCAGAGGACGTGATCAATACCGCCAGGTCGGTGACCGCGATGGGGGCTCCGGCGGCCAAGCAAGGTGACATCTGGCAAGTCAGCGGGCGCGGCGTCGGTGGACTGCGAAAGCCCGACGCGGCGCTGGACTTCGGCAATTCCGGCACCGGCGCGCGGCTGATGATGGGCGTGCTGGCCGGTCACGACTTCGCAGTGGATCTCGTCGGAGATGCGTCATTATCGCGCCGCCCGATGGGACGCGTGCTCAATCCGCTAAGAGAAATGGGTTTCGAAGTGCTGGCGGGCAGTGATGACCGGCTGCCACTAACCGTGCGCGGTAGTTCCAGCCTTGTTCCAATGGAATACACGCTTCCGGTACCATCAGCCCAGGTCAAGTCCGCCGTTCTGCTGGCCGGCCTGCATGCCGCCGGCGAGACCACTGTCATTGAAAACGAGTCGACCCGTGATCACACCGAACGCATGCTGCGTTTCTTCGGGGCGCAAGTGACGGCCGTCGAGAGCGATAGCGGCGCCCGTATCACGGTCAAAGGCAATCCCACCTTGCGGGGAAACGAGGTGCATGTGCCCGCCGACCCGTCCTCGGCGGCGTTTTTGGTCGGTGCAGCGGTCATTGTGCCCGGCTCCGATGTGACCGTCGAAGGCGTGCTCGCCAATCCTACGCGCACCGGGTTCTACGAGACCCTGCGAGAAATGGGCGCCGATATCACCTTTGAAAACCTGCGCGAGCAGGGCGGCGAACCGGTCGCGGACATCCGTGCCAGAGCGTCTTCTTTGAAGGGGGTCGAGGTGCCGCCGGAGCGCGCGCCTTCGATGATCGATGAATACCCGGTGCTCGCCTGTCTTGCAGCGTTTGCCTCTGGCGAAACGGTCATGCGGGGCCTGGCCGAGCTTCGCGTCAAGGAGAGCGACCGGCTGTCCGCGACGGCAGCGGGGCTTGAAGCTAACGGTGTCACGGTCCGCGTTGACGGAGATACGCTCACCGTCCGCGGCACAGCCGGCGAGGTCGCCGGTGGCGGCACCGTCGAAACCCACCTTGATCACCGCATCGCAATGGCCTTTCTGACCATGGGCCTGGCCACCGAGCGGCCGGTTGCGGTCGACGACACCGCCATAATCGCCACCAGCTTTCCGGAATTCACCGGGCTGATGCGCGGCCTTGGCGCCAAATTTGAGGTCTCTGCCGGAGCCGGCGCCCAATGATTATTGCCATCGACGGCCCGGCCGCTTCGGGCAAGGGCACATTGGCCCGCAAGATCGCCAAACACCTGGGCCTCCATTACCTCGATACAGGCTCGCTCTATCGCGCCGTCGCGCGCGATGCCTTATCGCGCGGCTTCCGCCTCGACGATACCTGGGCCGTCGTCGCCATGGCCCGGTCGCTTGACCCCGCATCGCTCGATGACGCCGGACTCCGCGAGCCGGGCATCGGTGAGGCCGCCTCACGCGTCGCCGGCATCCCGGAAGTGCGCGCGGCTTTGCTGGATTATCAGAGGCATTTCGCCGCGCGGCCTCCGGGAACGGTTCTCGATGGTCGCGATATCGGCACCGTGGTTTGTCCGGATGCGGACGTTAAGATGTTTGTAACTGCAACTCCAGAAGAGCGTGCACGCCGCAGATTCCTCGAGCGCCAGGCTGCTGGGGTCGAGATGACTTATGAGGATACATTGCAGCTGATCCGCGACCGCGATGCCCGCGATGCCGGCCGGGAGAGCGCGCCGATGCGGCGTGCCGATGACGCGGACTTGCTCGATACCACGGAAATGGATATAGAGGCGGCATTCGACGCTGCGGTCGGATTGATCAAGAGGAAGATCAGCCAATAAGGTGCGTGGGGTTTCACGTGCCTAAATTCCTATTGGCGGCAAGCCCATCGCCGCAGCCAGCGATCTCAAATCTCCAACACCGAAGTGCCAGTCCGGCGCTGTAATCGGCATGAGTGCCGGTTTCGCGCCTGGATTCGGGCAAAGCCATCATCTGAACCGAGCGCAGCCAAGCGGCGCCGGTCGATCCACACACACGCTCAAGGAGCAATAGTTCAAGCATGTCGCAGTCTGAAATGTCGAATGAGCTCAACCCGACTCAGGATGAGTTCGCGGCCCTGCTCGCCGAAAGCCTGGCCAAGGAGGATGTCTACGAGGGCAGCGTCGTTACTGGAAAGGTCGTCGGAATTGAAAAGGATCTGGCGATCATCGACGTCGGACTGAAGATGGAAGGCCGCGTTCCCATTCGCGAGTTTTCAACCGCCGATAAAGAAGCAGAAATCAATGTCGGCGACGAAGTCGAAGTCTACTTGGAGCGCATTGAGAATGCCCGCGGAGAAGCTGTGCTCAGCCGCGAGAAGGCACGCCGTGAGGAAAGCTGGAACCGGCTCGAGAAACAGCACGAGGCCGGCGAGAAAGTCACCGGTGTGATCTTTAACCGCGTCAAGGGTGGCTTCACGGTCGATCTCGACGGCGCTGTCGCGTTCCTTCCCGGCTCCCAGGTGGATATCCGTCCGGTTCGCGACATCGGTCCGCTGATGCACCAGCCGCAGCCGTTCCAGATCCTCAAGATGGACCGTCGCCGCGGCAACATTGTTGTCTCGCGCCGCTCGGTGCTTGAAGAGACGCGCGCCGAGCAGCGCGCCGACATCGTCGCTCGTCTGGGCGAGGGTCAGGTCATTGAAGGCATGGTGAAGAACATCACCGATTATGGCGCCTTCATCGATCTTGGCGGCATCGACGGACTGCTCCACGTCACCGATATGGCGTGGCGACGCGTCAATCACCCCTCCGAAATCCTCAATGTCGGCGATACGGTGAAGGTGCAGATCATCCGCATCAATCCCGATACCCAGCGCATCTCGCTGGGGATGAAACAGCTGCAGTCCGACCCATGGGAAGGTATCGAGGCCAAGTACCCGGTTGGCGGACGCTTCAAAGGAACGGTCACCAACATCGCCGACTATGGTGCGTTCGTAGAGCTGGAGCCCGGCGTTGAAGGCCTGATCCACGTGTCCGAGATGAGCTGGACGAAAAAGAACGTGCATCCTGGCAAGATCGTCTCAACCAGCCAGGAGGTCGAAGTTCAGATCCTCGAGGTCGATCCCAATAAGCGCCGCATTTCGCTCGGCTTGAAGCAGACCCAGGACAACCCGTGGGAAGCCTTCCTGGCCGAACACCCCCGAGGATCCATCGTCGAAGGCCCGATCCGCAACATCACCGAGTTTGGTTTGTTCATCGGTCTCGATGGCGGTGTCGACGGCATGGTGCACCTCTCGGACCTCGACTGGAACCGCCCCGGCGACGAAGCCATCAAGGACTACAAGAAAGGCGATAACGTGCAAGCCGCGGTTCTTGATGTCGACAGTCAGAAGGAGCGCATTTCGCTTGGCATCAAGCAGGTTTCCGGCGACCCGGCCGAAACCATCGGCGGCTTCAAGAAGGGCGAAACGATCACTTGCGAGGTTGTTGCCGTTCAAGACAATGGCATCGAAGTTAAGATCGCCGACACCGACCTCACGACCTTCGTTAAGCGCTCTGATCTGTCCCGCGATCGCTCCGAACAACGTCCGGATCGTTTCAATGTCGGTGACAAGATGGATGCTGCGGTCATCAGTCTCGATAAAGCGGCGCGCCGCATCAACGTGTCCATCAAGGCGCTAGAGATCGCGGAGGAAAAACAGGCTGTCGCCCAATACGGTTCCTCTGACTCCGGTGCTTCTCTGGGTGACATTCTTGGCGCCGCAATGAAGCAGCGCGACGACACAGTCGACGAAGATACCTCCAGCGGTGAACCCTCCAGCGAGGCAGCAAGCGAGGCAGTAAGCGAGGCAGCAAGCGAGGCGGTAAGCGAGCCAGCGCCTTCCGAGCCGGCCGAAGAAGGCGAGCCGAAAAGCGAAAGCTAGGCCGTCATGTCCTGCAATATAGTGAGCGCGCCGGAGACGGCGCGCTTTTCCATTTTAGCAATCCGGTTTGACCCGTTCACGTTAACGAAACAAGCCCGTGGCTTTCCAACTGGATTGAAAACGTTCCGAACGGATCGTTGAACCCGGCCCGATACTTGCCTAGCTTGAGCGGCAAGTGAGGATTCAACAAACTTGGAATTGCGGGCCAGGCGGCCAGAGAGGGAGCCCCTCTCTTTGCTAGAGCCGACACCGCCCGACGAAAAGCGCCATCGATCGCAGCCTCCGGGCAGCACGAGGGCAGGATTTGGAGCACCAGATGACCCTTGACGTCGACACACTATTAGACCGCCGCCGGATGCGCCGGAAACTGACGATTTGGCGGATGCTTGCGGTCATTGCCGTCGTCCTCGCAGTAGGGCTTCTCTTGACGCTTGGTAACGGCAGAATGGGGCTCCTCAAAGAGGATCAGATTGCCCGCATTTCCATCACGGGTACGATCTTGGAGAAACGCAGCCAGCTCAAGATGCTGGACGATATCGCCGAGGCCGACAATGTGCAGGCGCTCATTGTCTATGTGAATAGCCCTGGTGGAACGACCACCGGGGGCGAAGCGCTTTATGCGGGTCTGCGCCGGGTCGCGGAGAAGAAGCCGGTGGTGGCACAATTTGGCACGGTCGCTGCGTCGGCTGGATACATTGTCGGGCTAGCGACGGACCACATTGTCTCAAGGGGCAACACGATCACCGGCTCGGTCGGCGTCATCGTCCAATGGCCTGAGATCACCCAGCTACTTGAAAAAATCGGCGTCAAGGTGAACACCGTTAAGAGCGGTGTGCTGAAGGCTGAGCCCAGTCCTTTGACACAGGCAGACCCGGAAGCGCTCGCCGTCACGTCTGAGATGGTGGCCGATGGGTTTGACTGGTTTAACGGATTGGTGGAGGACCGCCGTGGCATCAAGATCGACGATGTGCCTGGACTGAAGAAAGGCCGCGTGTTTTCTGGCCGCCAGGCGAAAGAATACAAGCTCGTCGACGCTATTGGTGGTGAACCCGAGGTGCTCGAATGGCTCACAACTGAGCGCGGCGTGACCAAGGACCTGCGTGTGGTTGACTGGAAACCAGCGCAACCTGGGGCATGGGGATTGACCTCGTTTGCCTCTGAAATTGCTCGTAATGTTGCCCTTGGTAGTGCCAAAGGACTATCCGATGCCCTGACTTCTGACAGCGCTTGGTCCATGCTTTCGCTTGACGGTTTGGTCTCGGTTTGGCAACCTCCCGAAAACTAAGGAATAACAACGACTTTGTCTTCCGGAGGCGGCGGTGATCAAGTCGGAACTGATTCAGCGAATTGCGGCAGCCAATCCGCATCTCTATCATCGTGATGTCGAGCGCATCGTGAACGTCATCTTCGATGAAATTGTTGAGGCGCTTTCTCGCGGCGACCGTGTCGAATTGCGGGGCTTTGGCGCGTTTACGGTCAAGCACAGACCGGCGCGTGAGGGCCGTAATCCGCGAACCGGCGCGCCTGTCCCGGTCGAGGAGAAATTCGTACCCTTCTTCAAGACTGGCAAGGAACTGCGCGAGCGTCTGAATTCTGAAAGGAAGTAGCCTGGCGCGGGCGACAAGACTGGGCTAACTGGTCTCGGCGGCCCAACGGGTAACGAGAGCACCGGGCTGCGTACAAAGGCCCGGACCATCGAGTGAAACGCAGGTTGTAAGATAGTCATGAAACGTATCTTTTCGGTCCTAATCGCATTCCCGATTGCGATCCTCCTTGTCGCCCTTGCTGTCATCAATCGCCACGAAGTGCGCATGGTGCTTGATCCCTTCAAGCCGCAAGCACCATCTCTGGCTGTCGAGTTGCCGCTCTATTTCTACCTGTTTGGCGCGCTATTGATTGGTGTTGTGATTGGTGGCCTGGCTGTCTGGATGGGACAGGGACGGTGGCGCAAGACCGCACGTGTCCGCGCGCAGGAGGTCCGACGTTGGCAGTCGGAGGCTAACCGGCTTGCCCGTGAGCGCGATGCCGGAATTTCTCGCTCCGGTGGCGGCAAGGACCTCGTCCTCGCCGGTCACTAAGGCCGCCATGGCAAAGGTCAAGATCTGCGGGATAACATCCCCCGAAGCCCTCGATACTGCGTTGCGATGTGGCGCTGACTACATCGGTTTGGTGTTTTTTCCCAAGAGCCCGCGTCACATCGATTTCAAACTCGCCGGCGAGCTTGCCCGCCAGGCACGGGGTCGATCGCGGATCGTTACGCTGGTGGTTGATCCCGATCGGGCTTTGCTCTCCACGATTCAACGGGACGTAAGGCCGGATATCATCCAGCTGCATGGCGGGGAGCCGCCCGAATTTGTGAGCGAGGTGCGGGCGCTGGTTCCAGGCGTTGAGATTTGGAAGGCGCTGCCAATCGCAGCTCCATCGGACGTGGGAGTCGCGGACACATATTTGAGCCCCGGAGAACGTGCCGATTTGGTCCTTTTCGACGCCAAACCTCCACCCGGCGCGGCGCTGCCTGGTGGCAACGGACTCTCTTTTGATTGGAGGATCCTGGCCGGTGTCGCCGAACGCTTCCCCTTTGCTCTGGCCGGTGGCCTCAACCCCGGCAATGTCGCCGCCGCAATTGAGTTGACACATGCCGCCATTGTCGACGTCTCTTCCGGAGTGGAGGCAAGTCCGGGAAAAAAAGACCCGGCGCTGATCGCCAGTTTCATTGCCGCTACAAACCGGGTAGGCCAAACTGCCAGCTGATAGCGTATAACTTGGCGCAACCCGCTCAGCACCGCCTCCGCGCTGCGAACAAACGAAACCCAGATTTAAACGAGCCCGCAATGTCCACCGAAACGGCCACCCCAATGAATGTCACAGACCCCCGGCCCAACAGCTATCGCGCCGGCCCCGACGAACGCGGGCACTTCGGCCTTTTTGGCGGTCGTTTCGTCGCCGAGACCCTAATGCCGCTGATCCTCGACCTGGAAAAAGCCTTCGAGGACGCCAAAGCGGATCCGGCCTTCGCCACGGAGTTCGCTGAACTTTTGAGCCATTATGGCGGTCGCCCCAGCCCACTCTATTATGCCGAGCGCCTAACCGAGTACCTGCGCGACGTGTCCCGAAAGACGGGTGGCGCCGGCGGAGCCAAGATCTACTTCAAGCGCGACGAGTTGAATCACACCGGTTCCCATAAGATCAATAACTGCCTGGGCCAGATTCTGCTGGCCCGCCGCATGGGCAAGACGCGTATAATCGCCGAAACCGGGGCCGGCCAACACGGCGTCGCTGTTGCCACGGTATGCGCACGTTTTGGCTTGCCGTGCGAGATCTACATGGGCGCCACAGATGTCGAACGCCAGAAGCCCAACGTCGTGCGCATGCATATGCTTGAGGCCAAGATCAATCCTGTTACGTCGGGTGCCGGCACGCTCAAGGATGCGATGAACGAAGCCCTGCGCGATTGGGTGACCAACGTCCGTGACACTTACTACATCATCGGAACCGCCGCTGGCCCGCATCCCTATCCGGAGATGGTCCGCGATTTTCAGTCGGTAATCGGCAATGAAACTCGCGAACAGATGATGGAGCGCGAGGGTCGACTGCCAGACACTCTTGTCGCCTGCATCGGAGGAGGGTCAAACGCCATTGGGTTGTTCCATCCTTTCCTCGATGATGATGCTGTCGCCATCTATGGCGTGGAGGCCGGTGGCCACGGAGTCGACGTCGCTAACGGCCATGCCGCCTCCATGAGTGGCGGAGCGCCCGGTGTGCTTCATGGAAACCGCACTTATCTGCTTCAAAACAACGACGGGCAGATTCTCGAGGGGCACTCCATATCGGCAGGGTTGGATTATCCAGGTGTCGGCCCCGAGCACTCCTGGCTGAAGGATACCGGCCGCGTCAACTATGTTCCCATCACCGACAATGAAGCGCTCGATGCCTTCCAGCTTTGCGCCAAACTCGAGGGCATCATACCCGCACTCGAGCCGGCCCATGCCCTGGCCCATGTGCTAAAACTCGCCCCGACCTTGCCCGAGGACAATCTGCTGGTCATGAACATGTGCGGACGAGGCGACAAGGATGTCTTTGCCGTCGCCAAGCACCTGGGAATGGACATCTGACCGACAGGTCCCTTAGCGAGCTTCGATGAGGAGTGCCCTTGCCGGTGTGTTCGAACGGGCTCCTGCTGGGAGCGCTCGACCAGCAACCTGTTGCCATGTGCAAACCTTAACGGACGTTCTCATACCTCCGGCTGACACAACAACGCGCAAGCCGTGCTAACCTCAGGGAAAAAAGTCCGCCGGGAGGAACACTGTGCGCGTTCAAGACGAGCCTGCGGCTAGCAAAGACAAACAGTTTACCAGTGCCGAGATTGGGGCACTGGCCCACCTTTATCGAGGAGAAGTCTACCGCAGTACGCTGTGGCGAACGCGGCTCGATACGACGACGAATTGGTCTGTCGTGACACTTGGCATCGCCATCTCGGTTTCGTTTTCCTCCCGCGATGCCTCTCCCGTGCCGCTAATCCTCGTCGGACTTCTGGTCCTCTTCTTTTTGCTCCTCGAGGCCCGCCGCTATCGCTATTTCAATGTTTGGCGCGCGCGCGCAAGATGGATGGAAACGCATTTTTATGCGCCCATGCTGGAGCACACGGACTACCAGAACGACATCTCATGGCAGGACACGCTCGCCAATGACTACCGTCATCCCCACTATCACATCACTTACTTGCGTGCGGTCGGCCGGCGCCTCCGCCGCAACTTCATTTGGATCTTGGTGATTCAGACCGTCGCCTACGTCGGCAAGATTCTCGTCCACCCAAGCCCGGTGGGCAGCTTCGGGGAGTTTGTGCAGCGCGCCGCGGTAGGTCCGGTCCCCGGCGAAACCGTTCTGCTCGGTGGCGTCATCTACAACGGCACGCTGATTGCGATTGCTGTCGGCACCTATTACCTGGATCGCGTCAAACATCGCGGTCACAGCCCCGGGTCGATGGGGTGAGAACCGAGCCCTTTCGAATGGGTCGGCAGTGAGTGGTCCAGCGGCTCGCTCATGCCTGGTGCCGGCGACAACTGGCCGTGCATCCACCGGTTTCACGTGGCGTTAGTCCGTCGTGTGATGAAGTTGATTTCGTTAGTCGGCTGCGGCCGATACAAGGCGTTCACCCCATATTCAAAGACGGCGTGAGAACCTATTTGTGACTGGGCTTGTCAGCAAAAGGGTGGTCTCGGCCACCGTCTTGGCACATTCGAGACCCAACAAGGGGGGAGTGTCGGGAGTGTCCGCACGATGAGCTTTTTGTACCCGAAAATCGAGTTTAGGATCAACGGATTGGCCGAAAATCACAGGGGCTGAGGTGCCGGTTATGATGACAAGATTCTTGGCGATCACAGTGATTGGCCTCTTAAGTCTGGCCATTCTTCCATTCGCGCCGTCGCCGGCGGCCGCGGAACACCGCTTTGAGGCGATCAATCCAACTTCCGGCAGCAGCAGGCCTGCAGGTAGTTTCGAGATTGCACAAAAGCCACCGTTGACCGAAGCCGAGAAACGCAAGAGACGGCAGCAAAAGAAGAAGGCCCGCCAGCGCCAGCAGCAACAAAACAAGAATGCCCGCCAGCGCCAGCAGCAACAAAACAAGAATGCCCGCCAGCGCCAGCAGCAACAGAACAAGAAAGCCCGTCAGCGTCAGCAGCAACAAAAGAAGAAGGCCCGTCAGCGCCAGCAGCAACAAAACAAGAATGCCCGCCAGCGCCAGCAGCAGCAAAACAAGAAGGCCCGTCAGCGCCAGCAGCAGCAAAACAGAAAGGCCAAGCAGGCGCGCCAGCGCCAGCAGCTGCAGAAGCGGAAGGCGCAACAGGCTCGCCAGCAACAGCAAAAGCGGAAGGCCGAGCAGGCGCGCAAGCGCAAACAGTTTCAAAAGCAGAAGGCGCAACAGGCCCGACAGCGCCAACAGCTGCAAAATCAAAAGGCAAGGCAAGCCCGTAAGCAGCAACTGCAACGTGCAAAGACGCAGCAGGTACGCCAGCGGCAAAAACTACGTTCACGCAATGCCCGGAATCGGGCCGTCCAGCGCCGGCGTGTGCAAAAACGGCGTCAGGTCAAACGCAACCAGCAGCAGTATCGCAAGCTCCAGCGGCGTCGTGCGTCGCTGCAAAGGCAGATCAAGCGCAACCGCGTCCGCAATCGCAATCGCACCGTGCGCCTGAAGAGTAAGAACGCCCGCTTGAAGCGCCAACGAGCCTGGTTGCGCGCCCAAAACAGAACATTTCGGCGCAGGCCGTACCGGAATTTCGTTTTCCGCGAGCGCGCTCGCGTTGTCGAGCGCCGTAGGGACCGCACCATCTTCGCGGCACTTGCAGGCGCCGCCGTGGGTGCCGCGATCGTCGGTAGCTACTACGTCTATCACAACGACGACCGCCGCATCGGCTGGCGCGCGAGAGATGTCTACGTCGATGATCTCAACAACGGCTGGACACGGAATGTGGTCATTCGTCCGGACGGCACGCGCGTCGTCACTATTCGTGACGGCGGTGGCTTCATCGTGCGCCGATACCGGGTCTATCCCGGCAATCGCGTGGTCATGATTTACGACAATCAGCCTCGATGGTGGAACGATGGGGATCTTGCCGTCGACGTCCGGCCCGTCCGCTATACCGGCCCGCGCGAACGCTACATTGTCGAGCCGTCGTCCGCAGGTGTGGAAGCCGTCTACGATACCATCGTTGCCGACCCGGTCGACGACATTGACCGCACGTATACGCTGAACCAGATTCTGGTGAACGCCAGCTTGCGCGATTACATGCCCCGCATCGATCTCGACACCATCAGGTTCCCGACCGGTTCCTCGGAGATTCCCGAGTATCAACTCGACCGTCTTGATGAAGTCGGCGCGGCCATGGAAGAGGCAATCAAGGAGAACCCGAATGAGGTCTATCTGATCGAAGGTCACACCGACGCCACGGGTTCGGCTATCGATAATGTGACTCTATCGGACGAGCGCGCCGTCGCCGTCGCGAATGCACTCACCGATTACTACGATATCCCGCCCGAAAACCTCGTGACCCAGGGCTATGGCAAGCAGTTCTTGAAGGTAAACACGCGGGGTCCGAATGCTCGCAATCGGCGCGTCGCCATCCGCCGGATTACGCCGCTGCTCGCTAACGAAAGCAACGATATTGATCTCGACGACGATGGCAATGAAGTCTTCGCGCAAAACGATGCAACTGGGTCGGACGGCACCGATTACGAGAACTATCAGGGTGGCGACGACCAGGACCGCGATTACAAGGATGACGATGCGGACTACGATCGGCAGTCGTTGAGGCGGAATTGATCAGAGCATCCAGCTCAAATGGAGTTTCCGCCACTGCGGAAAGGTTCGTATTTCGAACTCGCCTGCTCAATCGCGGTAGCGCGGCGATTTTAAACTGCGGATCGACGTGCGATCAGAATTCAGGCAATGATCCACGCGGGCCCCGATGACTGCTACGGTGAAGCTGCAAAGTGGTTCTGGTAGCCGAACATGCCAATCGAGATTGAAAGAAAGTTCCTGGTTCAGACCGAGGATTGGCGCACGGCGGCGAACGCCCGCCGAAAGTTCAAGCAATTTTACTTGGCAATCGATCAGCGCTCCAACGTGCGGATTAGGATTGAGGATGGGGTCGGCGCTTGGTTGACGGTCAAGTCGGCGCAAAGCGGCGCCACGCGAAGCGAGTTTGAGTATCCGATACCGATCGAGGATGCCGAGCAGATGACCGCGATGGCGGTTGGCGCCGTCATTGCGAAGGTGCGCCACATCGTTCCATTTGCCGGGCTGGATTGGGAGGTCGATGAATTCGCCGGCGACAACGAAGGCCTCGTCATTGCGGAAGTTGAACTTGCCTCACAGGACCAGTCTCTTGAATTGCCTCGCTGGGTTGGACAGGAAGTCACCAACGACAAGCGGTACTACAACGCAAGCCTTGCTGAAACGCCTTTCAAGAAATGGTAGCCGCGAGCGGCTGCATTCAGCAGGTTTTGCTGTCAGCCCTTCCTCTCGCATGAATGCGCGTCGTCCCTAGCCGGGCGCCCGCTCTTAGAAACCGCCGCCCGTCTCGAAGCGTCCGCCTCTGTTGCCCCGGCTACCGCCGCCCCATCCGCCGCCGAACGGTGGGAAGCCGGCCTGCCGCCGGTAAGGGTCGGCGGGCCGGCCCTTCCAGTTATGACGCCTTTGCGAGCGCACCCAGTAGTCGGCTGCCGTTATGCCACCGCGGATCAGCTCGCGCAGGATCGTACCGGCAATGTCATCAGGTTCGAACTGTGAGGCAGGGTCGTCGTAGTACTCGCGCCGAAATTTCGCGGAGATATCCAGGAGCTCCTTGCGCTTCTCGCTGATGTGATCCAAATCCCGGCGTCGGCGTTCGCCATTGCGTTGCAAGTCATCGGCCTTGCGATCGATTTCCGCGATCCTGGCGACGATCCTGTCGTCGGTCGGTTCGGCTGTCTTGCGCGCCTGCGCAATGAGCTGCTGGTAGCTCTCCTGCTCCAGGAACCGCGCCGAAACCTCCACTGCCTCCAGAAATGACGGGTCGAGCCCTTCCGCGTATTGGTTGATCTGGCGAGAGATTTCGGTGATGTCGGCCTCGGCCGTTTCGAGGGCCTCGTTGTTGCCGGCCTGCTGCTCGCGCACGTCCCTTAAGGCAGCTTTCAGATCCATTCCGGCCAGTTCGTTGATACGCTTTGCTTCGGCTGCTTCGACCTGCGCCTTCGCTTTTGCTAACTGTTCCGAGAGTAGCTTCACATGCTCGCGTAGCCGCTGCGGGATTTCGTTCAGGATCGCGAAGTTGGCGCGCGCTTCATGGTATCTGACAAGGCGCGCGACCCAGTCGTCGAAGCTGCGAATGATCCAGTGCGGCCGATAATCGCGAGTACCGTAGCCGCGTCTCCACAGGTACATGAAGAGCTCATCGTCCTCGTAGGATTCCCCTTTGCGCCGGCGGTCTTCTTCGGCCTGTTTCGCCTTCGCTTGAGCCTGGTCGCGGACCTGAACCGCGGCATCGCGCTCACCGGTCAGCTCTTCGTAGCGGGAATCCCCGGCAAGCTGCTGGCGCGCCTGTGCCGCGGCGGCGTCCAGCCGGTGCTCGAGACCTTCGATTTTCTCGCGCAAGGCTTCGGCTGCCGAGTTGAGTTTATCGCGCTGGCCGTGGGCGGACCCTTCCCGGGTTTTGAGGCCATCGATTGTCGTTTGGCGCGCGCCTAGTAGGCTGGCGACCTTGTGCTGCAGGGCATCCGCCTGGTCGATGACGCCGTCGGCGACGGCGTTGCGTGCTCGGACTTCGGCGAGTTCCCGGAAGGCAGCGGTGCGTTGCTCCATCAACCGGACATGGTGAGCGTTGATTTTCTCCATGTCGGCGAGCAGCTGCTGCTCTTGTTGCCTGAGGTCCTGTATCGAGCGCTCGATTTCAGACAGTGTTTGGCGGCCGCTGATCATTTCCACCTCGTGATGGCGCCGCCCAGAACGTCGATCGTCCACTGTGGTTCAAGTTCCCCGCGCACCTTCCGCCCGACAATGTTGTTCTGGATGATCCCGTCGTCGTCCTTATCCTCCTTGACCGAGACAAGGACGGGCCGATCGACCCGAACCGCCCAGGTTTTCACGCGTTCCCGTTTGCCGGTCTCCTCGTTCTCGATGACCTGCGCCAACGGCTTACCATCATCGCCGATCGCTTCGACTACCAGATAGAAATTGTAAGTGTCGGGATTGGCCTTCGGAACCCGCCACAGACCAGAGACTTCACCTTCTCGGTTGACGATCTGGATTTCGTATGTCGCACGCAGCTGTTCCAGTGTGTCCTGCAGCCGCTTTTCGGTTCTTCGCGCGGCGGCAAGATTGCCCGAGCTGGCAGCATTAAGTGCGGACTTCGCGATACCTTCCGCCCGCGCCGCTACCAGATTGTCTGAGGCTTCCGAGCGGATATCGGCGACGAGCTTGTTCACCCGTTGTGGGATTAATTCGCTGAGTTCATGCTGCTCGGCCTGCGCTCTGAGCTGCTGCGGCCTTTCAAAGAAGAAATAGTTGACAAGAAGGAAGGCGGCGATGCCGGCGACAAGACCGAGCACATAGCGCCCCCATCGGCCGCGCGAAACGTAGAGCTTCGCCAGTCGCGTCGATAACGTGTTCTGGTCGGGTGGCTGATACGTGAACCTGTCATCTTCGAGCGCCTGCACGCCCTCTTCGAGAATACGGTCGGGCACCTCGATCCCCTGGCCGCGATAGATCTTTCGAAGCCGGTCGATCAGATCTTTGCGCCGGGCCTCGTCGTTCAGCTCACGCTCGACGAGATTGCGGTCGTGACGCAGTGTGTCGACCACGTCCATGGCAATCATGATGTCGTCGAGCGGCGACTTGCTGGCCGGTGTCGCACCGGCTTGCGAAGCGCTATCGTCGTCAATGTGTTTTGAGCCGGGATCGCTGGCCATGAGACGCGGCAAGCCTAGTTGAGCAGCAGTTCACCTTCGCTGGCGAGGCGGGCCATGCGTTTCTTGCCATCCTCGACCGCTTCGCGGATCTCCTCCGAGTTGCGGGTCGCCAGGACACGCATCTCATTGATGATCTCGCGAGTCCGGACCTGGAAGTTCACGACGGAGTCGACCAACTTCTTGACCGATTCCGCTTTCACGGTTGGTCCATATCCCGCCTTGATGGCTGCCTCCTGCACTTTGTCTCCGATTTCGGACAGGGTTTCCAGGCTCTTGTCGATGCCCTCTTTCATGGCCTCAAGTGTTCTCGTTGATTCATGCAGCCCGAATAATCCTGTGAACGACGCCTTGAGCGCCGTCAATACGGCCTCGTTGGTTGAAAAGAAGCTTACCGCCTGCTGATAGACGCGTTCTTTCGCATTGGTCGTTTGCACCAAGCGCGCCATGATCACTTCGGAAGTGTTGTAGCCGACGGTGAGATTGTCAGCCAGATCCTTGGCGATCTGATAGCGCTTTTCTTGGTCCTGCAGCGCCCGGATCTTGGCATCGCGGTCCATTTCCAATTCAGCCCGTTCGGTAATGTCCCCGCCCTGATAGTTTGCGACCTTCATGGAGGCCTTTTCCAACGTCGTCTTTGCGTCCTTGAGCTGCTCTTCCGCCTTCTGCAGGACTTTCAGCGACAACACCTGAGCCTGCTTGTAGGCACCCCGGAAGTCGTTGTAGGCATCGAGGATGCGCCCTTCACGAATGATTTGGTCTTTCGCGTCTTTAGCAACCTCTAGGTAGGTGTGGCGGATCTCGTCAAAACGCTCGGAGACATCACCGCGCCGAACCTTCATCCAAACGTTGGCGACGCGCTCGAAGGTGTTGATCTTGCCATCTTCCATCTGGTCGACGAGGCGCTTCGCATCATCCCTAATGGAGTTGAATGCCAGCACGATGTCCTCATAGCGCTCACCGATCTGCATCGAGGAGATTTCATTACGGACAATCTCATTGAACAAAGACACCTGCGACAGGGTCTTGGCGATCACGGCGACATTGTCGCGATCGAGGTCGTATATCTTTTCGAGCAACCCGCCGATCGGCGACTTCTCTTTTGTTTTCGTATTGAGTCCGAGTTCCCGGACCTGCTTGAGCGCCTTGTCCAGTTGTTTCAGTGCCGTGCCCTTTGCCATGTTGGCGCTTCCTGATTGCTGAAATACGTAATGGGTGAAGGAAATATCCTTTAGTAATACGACGTTACGCAATCTAATTGCAACGAAACCCGAGCATAAGAGTAACCGACCGGCGGAGCAGCGGACGGCCATCGCCAGATCCCTACTTGACCACTGCCGCGCCACGCCGCAAGAACTGGGGTCATGACCCATATCTCAAGAATTGATCGGCGTTTCTCCGTCCTCAAGGAGCACGGCCGAGCCGCCTTGGTAACGTTTATCACGGCCGGCGATCCGGACTTTGATACCTCGCGTGCCATTCTCATGGGCCTTCCAGAGGCTGGCGCCGATATTATTGAACTCGGCATGCCGTTTTCCGATCCAATGGCCGACGGACCGGCCATTCAGGCCTCCTCGCAGCGTGCGCTCAAGGCTGGTCAGACAATGCGCCGCACACTCGACCTTGTTGCCGAATTCCGCAAAAGCCATTCCGACACACCCGTTATCTTGATGGGCTACTACAACCCGATTTACGTCTATCCGACAGAGAAGTTCCTCGACGAGGCAACCGATGCCGGCGTCGATGGGCTGATCGTCGTGGACGTGCCTCCCGAAGCCGATGAAGAGGTTTGCCTGCCGGCTGTCCAGCGCGGGCTCAATTTCATCCGACTGGCAACGCCGACCACAGACGATAAACGGCTTCCGGCGGTTCTGGCGAACACCTCGGGCTTTGTATACTACGTCTCTATCACCGGCATTACCGGCGCCGCTGCGCCTGATATTGCCGACGTCCACTCCCAGGTGCAGCGCATCAAAGCCGCCACCACACTGCCGGTCGCGGTTGGATTCGGCGTACGCACTGGCGAGCAGGCCAAGGCCATTTCCAAGGGGGCGGATGGCGTCGTCGTTGGGTCAGCGATCGTAACCGCGATTGCAGAAAGCCTCGACTCCGATGGCCAGGCGACTGGCAAAACGGTGTCTTCCGTCCTAAATCTTGTGAATGGTCTCGCAGAAGCGCTGGCGGATTGAGTTCGAATCCGGTCGGCGCATGACTATAAGTAGCTGAAAATGCTTCTGATTCAGGCGAAAACTCGGAAACCGGCCTGCGCTGCTTTGTCCATCGGCCGATAGCTACCCGTTGCGGTGCGAAACCGCCCCGAGGTGTGCTAAGACAATCGGCAATGTCAACAACACAGGCTCCTTCAGACGGGAGCGTTGCAAAGTGAACTGGATCAACAATTTCGTTCGCCCCAAGATAAGAGGCTTCCTCACCACCAAACGTGAGGTGCCTGATAATCTCTGGCGGACTTGCCCGGTCAGCGGCCAGATGGTCTTCCACAAAGACCTCGAGGCCAACCAATTCGTCTATCCAGGCTCCGACTATCACGAGCGCGTCGCTGCGCACGACCGGTTGAAGTCGCTCTTCGATGATGGCGTCTATGAGGTCGTCCAGGCTCCCGGTGCGGCACTCGATCCCCTGAAGTTTCGCGACGGTCGCCGCTATACCGATCGACTTAGGGACGCCAAGTCCTCGACCGAGCTTGACGACGCCATCTTGGTCGGAGAGGGGGCACTCGACGGACAGAAGTGCGTTGCTGCGGTCCAGGACTTTCGCTTCATGGCCGGTTCCTTGGGGATGGCAGCTGGTGAAGCCGTGATCGCCGGTATGTTGCGGGCCGTTGAGAGAAAGTCGCCATTCATCCTATTCGCCGCTTCTGGCGGCGCCCGTATGCAGGAGGGCATCCTCTCGCTGATGCAAATGCCGCGGACCACCATCGCGGTTCAGCGGCTTCGCGACATGCGGCTTCCCTATATCGTGGTGCTGACCCATCCGACGAGCGGCGGTGTTACGGCGTCATATGCCATGCTGGGCGATATCCACATCGCCGAACCCGGCGCACTGATCTGCTTCGCCGGGCCACGCGTCATCCAGCAAACGATCCGTGAACAGCTTCCCGAGGGATTCCAGCGATCCGAATACCTCCTCGAACACGGCATGGTCGACATGGTCCTTCACCGCCACAAGCTGCGCGAGACATTGTCGCGGACGTGCCGTTTGCTGACGGGAGGGCGCAAACACTCGGAAGCCAGCCGAGAAGTAACCTCCGCGTTCGCCAAACGCCCCGCACCCAAGCCGTCACCTGTCTCACGCATGCCGGTTGCCATCAACGGCAGCGAGTATATTGCGAAGGACGCCCCTGGACCGGCGAAAGCTCCGGTTGCGGAGCCAGCCGGCAGGCCACCAAAGCCTGTGAAGGAGAACGGGGCGGTCAAGCAGTCAAAGACGATAGACGTCAAGCCGGTCAAAAAGTCGGATGCGTCTAAGTCAGATGAGCCGTCCGCGAAGAAGGCCGGGACGTCTCCAAAAAAGCCGTCTGCCCCGGATTCGGCTGCGAACAAGACCTAAGGCGGCTGCCCCCGGCCGTCGTCAAGAGATTCGGGACCAGCCTTCCAAAGGGTTCTCGACAACCAAGACGCAGAAGAGGGTGACAGACCCTGCTGCTTACCGCAGTATGTGGGCTTTGGCCCAAGCAACCTGGACCTCCAATGCGGAACACGGCAACGAGCAGTGAACTCCTGGCGGAGTTGAAACTCCTGCACCCAAAGCTGATCGACTTGTCGCTTGGGCGCATCGAGCGGCTGCTGTCCAAGCTTGGTGATCCGCACAAACGGCTGCCGCCGGTCGTGCACGTTGCCGGCACCAACGGCAAGGGCTCAACCACGGCTCTAATGCGCGCCATGCTCGAGGCAGCCGGCGTCAGGGTCCATGCCTACACTTCACCGCACCTCGTGCGGTTCCACGAGCGCATTATGCTGGCGGGCCCGTCAGGTCCAGCTCGCCCGATCCAGGAAGCAGCTCTCGTCGATGTCCTCAGCCGTACACAGGCCTGCAACGACGGCGACGATATCACCCAGTTTGAAATTACAACGGCCGCCGCCTTCCTGGCCTTCGCGGAAACGCCGGCTGATGTGCTTCTGCTAGAGGTCGGCCTCGGAGGACGGTTGGACGCGACCAACGTTGTGGCGAAGCCTGAGCTGACCGTCATCACTCCGATCTCAATCGACCACGTCGACAAGCTTGGTGGCACTCTGAACGAAATCGCTGCGGAAAAGGCCGGTATCTTGAAGCCGGGCGTGAGGGCGATTGTCTCCAAACAGCCCGCTGATGCGGCCGACGTGATCGAGACGACTGCCGAAAGGTTGGCCGCGCCAATGGAGCTGTGGGGCCGCGACTTTGACGCTTACGAACAAAACGGGCGGCTGGTCGTGCAGTGTGAAGACCAGCTGCTGGACCTCCCACTACCGGCGCTGGTTGGACCGCACCAGATCACGAATGCCGGAACCGCTGTTGTCGCGGCGCTTCGGCTCAAGTCCTTGAATGTCGATGAAACAGCCATCGAGAACGGGCTCTCTGGTGCACAATGGCCGGCGCGCATGCAACGGTTCTCGCAAGGCCCGCTTTTCGATCTCCTCTCCTACGGCAGCGAGCTTTGGCTTGACGGTGGTCATAATCCGGCCGCCGCCGATATGCTGGCTCAGACAGCGGCCGATCTTGAGGAGCGCAGCCCCAGGCCGCTGTTCTTGATTGTCGGTATGATGGGTCTGAAGGACGTTTCCGGCTTTCTCTCACGGTTCGAGGGGCTTGCCCGGTCTGTCTACGCGGTACCAGTCCCCGGCGCCCATGAGCAGCCCTTGAAACCGTCAATGATCGTGTCTGCGGCCGAGAGGCTCGGCATCAGCGCCAGTGAGGTGGCGTCCGTTGAAGCCGCGCTTCATACAATCGACCGCCAGCACATGGGCCCCAAGCGAGTCTTGATCTGTGGCTCGCTATACCTGGCCGGTCACGTCCTTGCGCTCCAGGCAGGCGTCGAACCCCAAGCCAACTGAGCTTCGCCCGGCTTGTGCGGGTGCCATGCGAAAAGGCCACGACCGTTTTAAGGGGCGTGGCCTTGCAAATTCATGTGCTTGAGGACGGGCCGCTTACGCAATCGACGAATTCAGCCATTTCTCGAGCGAAGCCCGCTGCGTCATGGCTCCCACGTGCTGAGCGGCGACCTGCCCGCCGCTGAAGATCATCAGCGTCGGCATCGCGCGGACGTTGTACTGTTGAGCTATTCCAGGGCTCTGGTCGACGTCGACCTTGACGACTTTGACGCTGTCCTTGAGTGCTGCGGCGACTTCGTCAAGTGCTGGTGCCATTGCCTTGCAGGGGCCGCACCACTCAGCGAAGAAATCGACAAGCACGGGCTTGTCCGATTTGAGGACAACTTCCTCGAAGTCGGCGTCAGAAACCATGTCCGCCATGATCAAATCTCCTTTTTTCTGTGTCCGGCATAAATGGGGCGCATCCATCCCAAACGACCGGTCACGCTTTAGTGGCCCGCATATACGCAATCACGCAAGTTGCCCGTAAGTAAGGTCAGGCTCGTCATGCGTCAAGGCGATGTATCCCCGTTCGGCGTCGATAGGACGGCGCACAACAGTGCTCATGGCGCTGAGAGTTCCCACAGCCGCTCTTCGGCCTTGTCAAGGCTTGCACCCGAAACACCGACCAGCTGTGGCACACGCGTCCATAGCAACGCCGCTTGCAGCGTTCGACCGGGGAAAATCTCTTTGAGAGCGAGCCGGTAGGCGGCGAGCTGCAGAAGATAGGCTTCCGCAATCTGATCATCGCTGTTTGGCACCTCGCGGTTGGTCTTGTAGTCAACAATCAATATCGCACCGTCGACCTCGGCCAACCTGTCGATGCTCCCTGCCAGACGAAGGCGCGGTTCCCGACCGTCTGGTCGCGGCAGCTCGGCGGAGACCGCGACTTCCGCCTGGCTATGCGACCCGAACAAGGGCGCGAATTCCGGATTGTTCAAGACCGTAAGCACCTCGTCGACAATGCGGTCGCGGATGTGCGTCGCCAAATTCTGGCCTCGCGTCTGCAAGAATGCTCGTGCCGCCCGCGCCCGCTGCTCCGGCTGTATGTCCGGCAAATGCTCAAACAGCGCATGGGTGAGTGTCCCCCGCAGGAAGTGACCATCGTCCGCCTCGATCGCGCTCACCGGTCTCGACACCGGCTCTTCGGGCGCCGCATCGCGCATTGGCAAAGCCGGTCCGGGACACGGCTCACCTTCCGGATCGGCTTCATAGGGAACCAGTTGAGAGGGGGCCAGGGGCAACGTCACCAGCGGCACACGCGGCGCGTTTCGGGTCGCCCAGTTCGGCGGAGCTGTCGCCATCACCGATTGCGGCCTGTGTGAGTCCTCTTCCGACGCTTCGACGCGCTGTGGGCTTTCCAGTCGACGTATTTCTTCGCCGCAATCGCCTTCTACGTTTTGCAGCATGTCGCTCAGAGCGTCCTGAACAAGGTCGTACCAGCAGTTTTCGTCGCGTCCCTTGGTACCCTCGAAGCCACATACATAAAGCCGGTCCTCCGCTCGCGTCATCGCTACATAGAGCAGGCGGTTGAGTTCGGCAGCCTCACTTTGCGAGCTGAGCAGATTGGCCTCCGAGACAGCCCCGATTCTGCTGGCGCCCTTGATCGACCACACCCTTGGCGGTTCGCGCCCCGGCGGCGTAGGCAGATTGTCAAGTCGGGTAAGCGGCTTGCGCGATCCTCCCGCGCTGGCGGTGGTACAGGTGTCCGGTAGAAAGACGATAGGCGCTTCGAGGCCCTTCGAAGCGTGCACCGTCATGACCCTCACTTCGTTGGCACCCTGCTCCATGTCGCGCTTGACTTCACGCTCACCGTCGCGGAGCCACGCCAGGAATCCTGTCAGGGACGGGGCTGCTTGATCGTCGTAAGCGATCGCCAGCGCCAGGAATTCGTCGATGGGATCAGCCGCCTCGTGACCCAGGCGGGCGAGCAGCTTTGTGCGCAGCCCGTCTTCATCGAGCAGTTTGGCGTAAAACTCGAACGGTGGCTGGTAGTCAGCACGCTCGCGGAGTTTTACAAGCCGGCTCACCGCGGCCCGCGTCAGCTCATTGCTGTCGCGTTTGTCGAGGAGTGCCTTCCACAGCGATGAAGTCCGTTTAAATGCGATTTCGAACAGATCATCGTCATCGAACCCAAAAAGCGGACTCTTCAGCAGTGCGGCAAGTGTCAGGTCATCCTCGGGAAGTGTGGTGAAGTCGCCAAGCGCAATCAGGTCCTGCACGACGAGCTGATTGGCTAGTACGAGCCGGTCGGCACCAGCGACGGCAATGTCGCGTGCCTTCAGCGCTGCCACCATTGGGGCGGCGAAGGGCCGCCGCTTTCGGCACAGAATCAGAATGTCTCCAGGTCGGATTGCCCGGCCCCGTGATTCCAGAAGTTCACCTCGATCGAGCCAGCCGGCGATTGTGTCGGCAATGCGCCCCGCGAGCCGTTCGGCTGGCGTTGCGCTCAAGTTCTCACCCAGTGGATGGAAGGCCTCGGCCGGTGATGCGTTCTCGGGCGTTTCCGTCGGCCAGACCTCGACGAGGCCAGCCTGGCCGACGCGCATCGCCGCGTGATGGATAAGACCACCACCAGCGGTGAAACCGGGTGTTCGGCTCGCATCGCCGAACACTTGGTCGACCGCGTGCAAAACGGGTTCAACCGTGCGAAACGAAAGGTCAAGCGTAATAGGTTCGAAGCGTTGACCGGCGCCCTCACAATGTTCTTTGAAGACGTCCCGCATCTTGGAGAATTCTTCGGGCGCCGCTCCTTGAAAGCTGTAGATCGACTGCTTCTCGTCGCCGACGGCGAAAACCGTCCGCAAGGTGTCCTGAACGCCCTCTCCGGCGAAGAACTCCCCCGCCAACGCTTCAACAATCCGCCACTGTTGCGGTGCGGTGTCCTGAGATTCATCGACCAGAATGTGGTCGATTCCGCCGTCAAGCTTATACATTACCCAGTCGGTCGCGTCGGACGTGGAGAGCAGGTGCACCGCCTTTTCGATGAGGTCGTCAAAGTCGAGCGCCGCGCGCCGCGCCTTCGCGTCCGTGTAATGCTTCAAGACGCGCCCCGCTAGCGTAATGAGCGCCAGGGTTGCGTCGAGGCACAACAAAGCGGTTTCCTCCCGGACCAGATCCGCCAGTCGGTCGCGCGCTTGCTCGAGCTTCTCGTTCACGCCGGGGTCGGTTGCTTGGATGCCTTTGGTGGCAACCTGCTTGCGAGGGTCACCGTCTTTGGTGAGCAGCGCCGACCTAAGAAGCCGAATACGCTCTGCCGCGTCTGTTGCGGAGGCTGCTGCGGATAGAGTTTGGGCGCGTCCCTTGTCGGTCTTTGTCCCGCCATCGAGAACCTGTGCGGCAAGCGCCAATTCCGCATTGGTCAATAGCGAGTTCATCTCGGATTCAAGATCCTGTAATCCGATGCCGTCGCGCACACCAAGGGCTTTCCGCAGGAGGTCCGCATGGCTGTCCAGCGGCCCCCGGTCGCCCGAGTCTGCCTGTCCTTGTGCTTCCAGGCCCAGCAGCCAGCCTCTATCGGCAATCGCCGCTGAAAGCACTTCTTCAAATCGCTGTTCTGCCGCACAGCGGACTGCCGTCGCAAGGGCATGGTTGAGCGGTGTGCCGGTTCCCGCGATGGCTTCGCCGAGCGTGCGGTCAATGGCTTCGCGTTTGAGCGTTCGACCCAGGTCGTCGTCAAGCGTGCTGAAACCTGGTGGCACGCCCGCTTCAATGGGGAAGCGTTGCAAAAGACGTTCGCAAAACGCGTGGATCGTCTGCACCTTGAGCCCGCCAGGCGTCTCGATGGCACGTGTGAAAAGCGTCCGCGCGACGCGCAGTTCTTCGCGCTGGGCGGAGCGTCCTAGAACCCGGCAAAGGTCCGCTTCCAGTTCCACATTGCTCTGCGTCACCCAGCGGGCCAGCCGGTCGAACACACGCTTGGACATTTCCGCCGCTGCCGCCTTGGTGTAGGTCAGGCACAAAATCCGTTCGGGCGGTGTTTCTGCGAGCAGCAGCCGCAATGTTCGCATGGTGAGAACATAGGTCTTGCCGGTCCCGGCGTTAGCGCTCACCCAGGCTGAGGCTTGTGGGTCGGAGGCCCCGCGTTGCCTTTGCGTGGTCTCTTCAATATGCGCTGCGACGGTCTCATCGGTTCGCCGGTCGGAGCTCATCGCTCACCGCCTTCCACGCCGTTTCCGAGCGCTTTGGCTTGCGACCACTCAAGCACGCGGGCCAGGTGTGCATAATCGTCGTAGTCGTAGGAGAACCCGGCACGGCGGGTGGCCGTGTAGGGCGTTTCGGGCTTGTCGAAACTGGAGATCAGCTCTTTGACGCCGCCAAGAATCCGCGCCGCAAGGCCCGCGATGTCATCATCCTTGATGAAGCGTTCTTCACCAGGCGGTTCGCCACCGGATGCTCGAATATAGCGTAGGTTGGCAATCGTCAGGGTGTCCATGCCCTGGAACCCGTCGGCAAGCGCGATTGCTGCTTCCAACGGCAGCTGCGGGCTCTTGCCGGATTTCACATCGGCGTCAGTTGGCGGCTTACCGGTCTTGTAGTCGGTGATCACGAGGCTCGTGGGTCCGATATCGAGCCGGTCCGCCCTGGCAACCAACGTAAATTCACCAGCCGGTGCCGTAAACGACATCGACCCGGCGACTTCGGCCAGCGTCTCATCGAACCCTTGACGGCGCGCCGCCTCAGTGGCGGCGAACCATGCCGCGAAGCGCTCAAACCTGGGCAGCCAGAAGGCCGCAATGCGCGGATGGCTGACGTGAGCCTCAAGGACCTCCCGCGCGATCTCGGCAAGCCTTTCGGTCGCGTTGGCGGGAAGCGTCACTGGATATTCTTGGGCGAAACGGGACATGGCTTCATGCAGGAACTTGCCCTTCAGCGCCGCATCAGGTTCCGCGCCGAGCCTCGGCATTGCTTTGAGTTTTAGGATCTCGCTGGCAAAGATCGCGTAGGGGTTGGCAATCCAACGCTCAATCCCTGAAACGCTGATCCGCCGCGGCCTGGAAGTGACCGGCGGGCAAGGCCGGGGCTGTTGAGGTGGCGGCGCCTTCTGAAACGTATCTCGGGAGCGCGCCCACTCAAGCCACGGCTGCGGCGGCTGCAACGCATGCTGCAACTCAAGGCCGCCGAGCAAGGCTGAAATCCGCATTAGCCAGCGCGACGGCACGCTCGGCACGCCGTCAACTTTCTTCGCCCGAGTGAGATAGACGTTGTCAGCACCGAGCAATGAGACGAACCCGCGCGCTTCGCGTCCGATATCTTCCTCCGGTGCGGGTAGCCCAAGCTTCGTTCGCATCGGCCGGTTGAGCCACGGTCCTGGATCGGTTGAATCTGGCCATGTGGTTTCGTTGAGCGACCCGAGGATCACAACGTCGGCGCTCAACAGCTGTGACTCCATCGGCCCCCAGATACTGAGCCTCGGGTGCTTTGGCACCCGCGGGATGACCGGCGGCAGGGTCGCTATGAGACTGCGGTAAAGGTCGGGATAATCGACACCCTTGATCTCTAGAGACGCCGCCGATGAGGCGACCAGGTCGGTGAACAATCTGGCGGTGGCTTCACCTGCCTCACCGGAATACAGCGGAGATTCGGCTCCGGCCTCGGTCTCTTCATCGGTGAGCCGGCCTGCAGCCTCGCTCACGCTAAGATGACGCTGTGCCAGGTCCCTGAGCGGCCACGATCGCGTGTCGCTGATGGCCTCTACGAGCGGCTTGGTCTTCTCCTCCAGCCGCTGCAGCAGATCCCAAGCCCGGTTCCAGTCTTCATCCCACAGTCTTTGAACCGCCGCATCGCGACGTTCTCCGCTGGCCGCCTCTTGTCTTGCCCGCTCCAGCGCCGCCGCAATACCGTTCAGGCCATGCCCGATGTAGGTGGTTCGAAATACCGCCTGTTCTAGGGCTCGCGCGGCGAAGCGGACGTCGCGCGCCGACAGGCCGAAGCGTGCCAGGGGATGCTTCAGCAGCGCCATCGTCGCAACAGGCGCGAAGTTTTGGGCGACGGCTTCGATCAAGACTTCAAGAAAGGCGCCGGGCACCGTTTTCGCGAAGGGCCTCCCGGCGCTGTCGTCGACCCTGATCCCCCAGGTCTCCAGGCGAACGGCAACGCGTCGCGCCAGCAATCGGTCTGGCGTCACGAGCGCGGCGGTCTTTGCTTCGTGCTCGGCCGCTTCGCGCATAATCAGCGCAATCGCCTCCGCCTCCTCCTGCGGATTAGCCGCCTCGATCAGACTGACATCCTTCAACCCATCCGCGATCACAGTCTTATCGGTTGTTTCAACCCAATCGTGCCAGGATGCGGTGGTCTCGGTCGGCCGCATCGCTTCGCTGACGAAATGAGATCTTGCCGACAGTGCTCCTGAAGCCTCGCTTCCCGTCACCACGCGCACATCGCTGCGTGAAATATCTAGGGAGGTCAGCAGCCTCTTGAATCCGAAGTCGGGGTGCTCTGGATGCCCGTGCGCGATTTCGGACCAGCTTTCATCATCGAGGCGGAGGTCAAGTCCCGGCAATACGATGGCGCCTTGGTCCAGCTCGGCCACCGCTCGCATGAGATCGACGGTTGCCGGGATTGACCCGGTAACGCCCGCTACGATGACCGGTCCTGCGGGAGGTGCTCGCCGCAGCTGTTCCGCTTCCGCGATGAGCAGTTGGTTTTGGCGTTCCCATGGCGACGTCCAGCCCAAATCCGTTAGCAATTGAGGCCAGAGGTCCGTGATGATCTCGAGGAATTCAAGCGTGTGCTGCCAGTGCTCGGAGAGGTCCGACGGGACGATCTCTTTGATGCCTTTGAGGTCACATCTTTCGCGTTCAACAAGGTCCATCAATGACGCCAGTTCACGCGCCATACTGGCTGCCTGTGCCGGCGTCCGCGCTCCCGCCGACGGCACCGGACCCAAACCAAGCGCGCCTGTCGGGTCAGTTTCCGGCCGACGATGCGCCTCGGACCATCGCTGTACGAGCTGGGTGAGGAGCAACAGCCGCTCGGTCTTATCAACCGCGGGTAGCAGTTCCAGAGCCGCAGTTGCCGGACCAAGTTCCGCAGCAGCACCGATCAGCAGGCTATCCTCGTCTGGTCCGGCAATGCTGCGGATGCGCGGCAACAGCATCGCCGAACGTCCACTGACCGCAAGGCAGGTTTCCGCCAAAGCTCGCTCGGCGCGGCGCGTTGGCAAGAGGATGGTCATGCCGCTGAGGTCGATGGGGTCGGGCTTGGCACCACCCGGCTGCGGTAGGTCTCCGTTGATGAGGGCTCGCATCAGCGCCGGCAAGAATGCGGTGCCAATCGGAATCGTGAACACCTTGTCTCGCATGTCCGCTGTCCTCTATTCGTTATTCGCTGGGCGCTTTGAGTTCAGCGATGAAGCGCTCGGCATCGAGCAGAGCCGGCGGCGTGCCAACATGCATCCACCAGCCGTCGAGCACCATGCCAAAGAGCCGGCCCGAAGCGATGGCGCGGTCCCAAACAACATTGAGCGAGAACCTGCCCTGCGGCACGTCGTTGAACATACCTGGGGTAGCAATGGAAACGCCCGTGAAGACATAGGGCGACGTCTCGCCAGCGCTGCGCCGGGTAAGCCGCCCCTTGGCATCAATGTGAAAATCCCCGTCACCCGAGTAGCCAAGACTGCGGTCTCTTTTTGCAAGCAGCATCAGGCTGTCCATAGCCGCGGCATCCCAGCCGGCGATCACCCGGTCGAGGTTGCGAACGCTCGTCTCGATCCATGTGGTATCGGAGTTACAGATCAGAAATGGCCGATCCCCAAGCAGAGGCAGCGCCTTGACGACTCCACCGCCCGTTTCAAGCAGGAGCCCCCGTTCATCGGAAACGCTGATCAGCGGACTAAGTCCCTTCGCCTGACGCTCCGCAATGTGTGCCTCCAACACCTCCGCCTTGTAGTGAACGTTGACAACAGCGCGCCTGATGCCGCTATCCGCCAGCCGGTCCAAGGTGTGGTCAATCAGTGGCCGCCCGGCGAGCGGCACCATCGGTTTCGGCATCGTATCCGTGAGCGGCCGCATGCGCTTGCCAAGGCCGGCGGCCAGCACCATCGTGGTATCGATTTCAGCTGTCATCCCTCGGGCCCGTTCGCTGATTGGTTGCTAAGGCGGTTGATCTGACACACCGCCGGACGGATCATGGTCGGCCTCACAAGGCGAGTGCGCGCCGTCGCACGCTGCCTGGAAATATGTCCTCATACCATTGCGCCAATGCACGGAGTTCCGGATGGAGGAGATTTCGTTCCAGATATCCCCAGATGCGCGGCAAATGGGCCAAATAGCGGGGTTTGCCATCGCGCCGCGCCAGACGCGCGAAGATCCCCAGTATCTTTGAATTGCGTTGCGCGCCGAGCGCCGCGTAGACGAAGCGGAAACGGGCCTCGTCAAATGTTGCGTCTGTTGTTGCCGCCTGCGCGCAGTAATACCCCAGAAGTTCGTCTTCCAGTTCCGCGGGAACATCCAGCCGAGCATCCTGAAGTAGCGAGACCAGATCGTAGGCGGCCGGCCCCTGTAGAGCGTCCTGGAAATCGATGATGCCCACGCGCCGCGCACCCTCCCGATCGGGCAACAAGATCAGATTCGGCGAATGATAATCGCGCAGCATCCAGCCCGTGGGTTCGGCCAAAATACGCTCGAAAACCGGCGCCCAAGTCGATCGGTAGCGATGCCGCTCGGCAGCGGTCGGGGGGCATCCATGCACCGCCTCCCACAGCCAGTCGGGAACAAGGTCTGTCTCGATTTCCAGGATTGGACGATCGAGTCGTGGCAACGAATACTGTTCGCCATTGCCGGCCTGAAATGTCTGATCTGCCCGAACATGGCGCAGCGCCAGGAGCGCATCCACGCCATCACGCCAAATCTCCTCCTGAGGAACGCCATCAGCAAGCGCCTCGGCATAACCGAGCGCGCCGAGATCCTCGAGCACGATGAATCCCGTTTTCGTATCCGCGCCCATGATCCGGGGCGCGCTGAGGCCGCTGTCCCGCAGCGCCCGGGCGATGGCAAGAAACGGCCGTACGTCCTCAGCGAGTTTGGCGACCTGACTGTATGGCAATCCATCACGCACCGGTGGGCCGTCGGGCTGTCGGGGCCAATCCATGACGAGACAGGACCGGGGCAACAGCGTGTGCCGGACAAGGCGTCCATAGTGCCGGGTTGAGGCATCACCGGCGAGCATTGAAAAGTCGACGTCATCGCCATCAAAACCAGCATCGCGGATTAGCTCGTGCATCGCTTCAAGGCGCCGCGCCCGTGCCGCCCAAATTCCATGACCGCTGACCAGCACATCACGCGTTTCACTGTCACCACTGCCGGGTTCCGCCAGGCTGACTTCAAGCCGTTCCGCCGGCAGCCGCTCCATAGCTCGTTGTGGCCACTCCACGAGTGCGGCGCCGGCTTCAACGAGGTGTTCGAAGCCGAGTTCATCGAGTTCTTCAGGTGCCGAAAGTCGATAAAGATCAAAATGCGCCAGGCCCAGTCGCTCGCTCTCGTAGGTCTGCACCAGCGTGAATGTCGGACTGGGCACCTCATGCTCTGGGTCGTTTGTGAGCGCCCGAATAAGCGCCCGGGCAAGAGTCGTCTTTCCGGCGCCGAGGTCGCCTGTTAGCGAAATGACATCTCCAGGGCGCAGAGCAAACGCAAGCTCCTGCGCAAATCGTTCAAGCTGCGCTTGATTGACCTGCGAAAGCCGGAAGCTATGCGTTGTCATTGCGTCCATATCGTCATACGCCTGATTTAGGCTGCAGTCCTCACAGCCAACACTATCTCTCTGCCTCAATTAGCATTTTGGAGATAACAGGGCGAACCGATGGAACCTTGTGAGCAATGCGGTGACCGGTGCCTTGCGGTCACGCTACGGGCCGCTGAATGGACCGCACGGTGGGCTCGAACAGAGCTTCCGCGCTGTCGGCCACTCCATCCTGGGCAATTTGCGGCCCGCCTTCGGGCAAGCGAACCGTAATCCTGGTCCCGACCCCGGGAGCCGATTCAAGGTGCATGGTGCCGCCATGGAGCTCCACCACGGACTTCACAATGGACAGCCCAAGACCTGCGCCGCGGTGTTTCTGGCCGCGGCTGTCGCTCTCGAACCTCTCAAAAATCCGCTGCTGCGCTTCCTCGGGGATTCCGACACCCCGGTCCTCCACCTGGAAAATGACCTCCCGCGCTTCCCGCCAGCAAGTGACCAGAACGGTTTCACCTTCGTTCGAGAAACCAACGGCATTTGACAGGAGATTATAGAGGACCTGCCTGATCCGCGCTTTGTCGGCGGAGAACGTCTTAACGTCGTCGGCAATCGCGACATCGAGCGTAAGGTTGGCCCGGCTTGCGCGCTCCTGCACGCCTTGCAACGCCGAGTCGATAACCTCCCGCACGTTGATGTACTCGACTTCGAGTTCCAGTGCGCCGGCGTCGATGGTCGCCAGGTCAAGTATCCCATCAATGATCGACAGCAGCGTGTTTGATGATGAAGAAATGTCCTGCAGGTATTCGCGCTGCTTGCCGTTGAGTTCACCGAGGTGCGGACTGCCCAGCAGTTCGGTGAAGCCAATGATGTTCGTCAGCGGCGTACGCAACTCATATGAGACGTGACCAATGAATTGGTTCTTCATACGTGCGGCGGCTTCGAGCGCTTCATTGCGCTCCACCAACGCGCGTTCGTAACGCCTTGAGGCTGTGACGTCCGCAAAGGTGACCAGCGTCGCCCCGTCCGGCAACGGCATGACACAGTAGTCGATCACGCTGGAATCGCGCCGTAGCATTTGGCCATCGACCGGATTGCGTTCATCCGACAGGGCGGTCGCCGACTCCTTGAGGCGCGCCCAAACATCGACGTCTTCATATAACGAGACCGACCGCTCGACGATGTCGTCGATATGCGGACCGGATTCCAGCAGGCCGGTATCGATCTGCCAGATCGTTGCAAAGGCGCTGTTCCAGAGCTTCAAACGGCCGTCTGTCGCGAACACCGCGACACCTTCCTTGAGGCCGTCGATGGTCTCGCTTTGGACCCGCAACGTAGCCTTGAGTTCGCTTTCCAAGGCCAGCCGCTTGGTCTCGTCGATATAAAGGTGTGTGACGCCGCCGTCGGGACGTTGCTCGGAAATGAGCTGAATGATCCGCTCACCTGGCAGGTGCCACCAGCGATCCGCCTCGCTGATGGTCTCATTCGGATCGAGGATTTGATTGCGCCACTCACGATAGTTGACGACTTCCGGTAGGCGTCCAAGTTCCCGCAGCTTATCGAAGAGTTCCGTATCGCGAGGTTGCGCGCGAAGCCACTGCGGATCGAGCCCCCAAAGGTTGATGTAGGCCTCATTGGCGAACACGAGCCGCCGTTCAGCGTTAAAGATTGCGATGGCCGTCGCAACGTGATTGAGCGTGCGGTCAAAGGCTTCCGACTGCCTGTTGAGTTCGCTTTGTGCCGATTGCAGTTCGGTAACGTCGATCGCGGCAATGGCTATCGTGCTCTGCAGCCGCACCGCCATCAATTCGTGAACACGCCGTTCGTTGCCGAACAGCAGGTTGATCTTGCGCCGAAATCGGGGAGTCGTGCTGAGCGCCTTTAGCAACCCTTCACGCTGGCGCTGCTCGAGCAACTCGACCTGCCGCTCGATGACTTCATCGACGCTCGCTTCGACCGTTGCCGCGTAGGCCGCATTCGTCCACGTCAGCCGCCCCTCATGATCGCAAAACCAGACCGGCATCGGCAAAGCGTTGAGAATGGCTCGGCTGGAGCGGATATCACGCGCCAGGCTTTCATGCCCGTCGATAATTCGCGAAATGTCGCGCTTGTAGCCCGCAACGTCCCGGATGCGTAGGACGGCGCGTCCCGAGGAGGCCCGGCCGTCGGTTTCCAGATGGACGCCAGCGACAGTCCTGAGAATCATGTTGAACGGGCGCCCGACCCGCAACAGCCCGTCGAGCGCCTCTTTGAATCGGGCGGCGCTGGCCGCATCGAGCCAGTTCGAAAACGACACGATGTGCGCGTTTTCTACGGGCAATCCTGGAACGCCGCGAAGCGTGTTGCAGACGATTTGCGGCTGCAGGCCTGTGTCCCACAGGACGAGGATCTGAGGTTCGCCACCTATGACCGCTTCAGCCACCGCCAGCTGACGCTTCAAAGACGCCGCTTCGCTTTGCGCCTTGTGCACCTGTCCGCGCATGGTTACCGCGGCTCTCAATACGAGAACGACAGCGGCCAGCGCTCCAGCCATGGTGACACCAATGACGATGACCTGCGAAAGCCCGAAGTTGCTGAACGCGCTTTCCGACCCCTGCACGACCCCCGCGGTGAGCACCAGCGCGCATGCGAGGCTGGCCAAGAGCAGCAACAGGAGCTCGCGGCTCGTCGAGGCTATCGAGGAATTGCCGGGTTTGGACGTCATCGCGTTTCCTTGGACTTCAATATGCCGCCCTGGGCCGGTTGGAACGCGATGCTTCAAGTTGGGCATGGGCATACGAGTCGATTTTCGAATCGCTCAAATTATGCGGCGCCAGGATATCGCTGGCCAGGGCGGCGCGGGCACATCCGCCAGCAATAAAGCAAAGACGGCACCGGAATATTCCGGTGCCGCCCCGATTTTCTACCTGTCCGCATCTTGACAGAGTGACGAATCATCCCCTCGCGATGCTGCGAACTTAGTATCTGTAGTGCTCAGGTTTGTAAGGACCTTGCTGCGGAACGCCAATGTAAGCGGCCTGCTCCTCCGACATCTTGGTCAAGTTCACACCGATTTTTTGCAGGTGCAACCTGGCGACCTTCTCGTCGAGGTGCTTTGGCAGCGTATAGACTTCGTTCTCATAGAGACCGGCGTCGCGCTTCGTCCAAAGCTCGATTTGCGCCAGCGTTTGGTTTGTGAACGACGCGGACATCACGAACGATGGATGCCCCATGGCATTGCCAAGGTTCACCAGACGACCTTCCGACAGCAGGATGATCTTCCGCCCATTGGGAAACTCGATTTGATCGACCTGGGGTTTGATGTTGTCCCACTTGTAGTTCTTGAGGCCGGCGACATCGATCTCGTTATCAAAGTGGCCGATGTTGCAGACGATCGCGCCATCCTTCATCTCGCGCATATGGTCGATGTTGATGACATCCTTGTTGCCGGTCGCCGTGCAAAAGATGTCGGCCTGTGGTGCGGCCTGTTCCATTGTCACGACCTCATAGCCCTCCATCGCCGCCTGCAGGGCGCAGATCGGATCGACTTCCGAGACCATGACACGGCAGCCCGCATTGCGCAGAGAAGCCGCCGACCCTTTGCCGACGTCGCCAAAGCCTGCAACCATTGCGATTTTACCCGACATCATGACGTCGGTACCGCGGCGAATGCCGTCGACCAGGGATTCACGGCAACCATAGAGGTTGTCGAACTTCGACTTCGTAACGCTATCGTTGACGTTGATCGCGGGGAACAAGAGCTTGCCCTGCTTGGCCAGCTGGTAGAGTCGGTTGACACCGGTCGTCGTCTCTTCCGAAACGCCGCGAATGTTCTTTGCGAGTTCCGCGAACCAGCCTGGTTTCTCGGTGAGTGTGCGTTTGATCAAAGCAAACAGGATTTGTTCTTCTTCCGAGCCAGGGTCTTCAAGGAAGCCGGTATCGCCATTTTCGGCGCGCAGGCCCAGATGGACCAGCATCGTGGCATCCCCACCGTCATCAAGGATCAGATTTGGTGTTCCGCCATCGCTCCACTCAAGAATCTTGCGCGTGTAATTCCAATAGTCCTCAAGGGACTCTCCCTTGACGGCAAATACCGGAATGCCGGCTGCGGCAATCGCGGCTGCGGCGTGATCCTGCGTTGAGTAGATGTTGCAGGATGCCCAGCGAACGTCGGCGCCCAGTGCCGTCAACGTTTCAATGAGGACGGCCGTTTGGATTGTCATATGCAGCGATCCGGCGATGCGCGCGCCCTTCAGTGGCTGCGACGCGCCATACTCTTCCCGCGTCGCCATAAGGCCAGGCATTTCGCCTTCCGCCAGGTTGATTTCCTTGCGGCCAAATTCAGCAAGCGAGATATCCGCGATTACGTAATCGTTTGCAGCCATGTGCTGGTGGTCCCTTCTTAGATGTAACCCAGGTTCGGTAGTCCCGACGTGGTTCGCAGGGGTTGTCTCAGATCGAGCCATAAGGGT
>JARFQY010000277.1 GCA_029287535.1 Filomicrobium sp. | reverse complement strand
CCTAAGCGAAGGCTACCTGGACTCGGCAAGACAATGGTTCGCGGTAGGGACGGTTGTTGCCAACCGCCCCTACCGCGAACGAGATTGGCTGGAGTTTCTGCGAGATCGTCGGCTTTCCGCGTATATCCGCCAGGCCCGAATGTCGCCCGACGCGAATTGGACCAATTCCCTTGCTTCCCATCGTTGAGACCGGCGCGACGCACAGGTCCGTCTCGTTAGTCTACAACGAGGGCTTTTCAGTTTATTCTGTGCGGTCCAGTTCCACCATATGCTGCGCTCGCCACCGAGCGGGCGTAACCCCGCTCCATCGCCGGAAGGCACGTGAGAACGCGCTCATATCCGAGTAGTTGAGCGCCACTGCGATCTCGGTGATTGTCATCCGAGTGTCATTGAGCATCTGCCGTGCGATCTCGAATCGGGTCTCGTCCAACAACTGCTCGAAACTCGTGTCGAACCTAGCTAAATGACGCCGGAACGTACGGGGGTGCATTGAAAACAGGGTGGCGACCTGGTTTGAGTTGGCGTGTCCGGTCAGGATTGCCGCCCGAAGCAACCGGCGCACCTTTCCTGGCAGATCGTCGCCATAACGCGTCTCCAGCTTTTCGATTTCGCGCTGCAATAGGTGGAGCACGGCGGGATCGGCATGAGCAAGATGGCGATTAATCCATCCAGAGGAAAAAATCACTGCATTCCACTCAGCGTCGAAAACGAGTGGAGCCTGGAAATATTGTCGAAAAGGGGTGACGTCTTGAGGCCGGCGATGGGCAAAGAGAACATGGCTCGGCTTCCAGCGTGGACCGCACAACTCGCGCAAGATGTTGAAAATCGCCGCAACAGCGCCGTCGCCAACCTGATCATTTGCCTGAGCGTTCGTTTGGACCGTGAGATAGCCGAACATTGCCGATTCACCGTCTACTGTAAGGCTCGCAACGGCGCCCCGAACGTGATGATGAAGATAGCGTGACAGATTGCGGAGCGCCGTTCCTACATCGGGCGAATACTTCACTAGCAACCCGGTCAAACCCAGTGAGCATAGGCTGATCTGTTGCCCGACCAATAGTCCGAGATGTTGGCATCCTGTGGTCGCGACACAGTGGGCCAACATACGGCCACGCTCCCGATAAGAAATCATGTTGTCGGGGTCATCGAACAATCTGACGTCGAACCCGCCAGCCGCCAACACCTCCGCCGGATCCGCCCCCAACCTCCTGAGAACATCCGGAAGAGCCATCGTAGCCCCGATGCGCAGTTCCGTGTCCTCGCCCGGATGCGATCTCATTTTTCCATGGCCTACGATTGATCAGCGTTCGCCCCTCCAAATATTCTGAAGGAGTGACCGCAGATGTCTAGTTGATGTCCGCTAATGTCAAGAGCGCGGCCAGGGGCGCTGCTAATCTGATCATGACAGTTTTACAGGCGGCCAAGGATTGCGCACCGGCTTGTCCGAAACTGTTGCTCCGATTTTGCGATTGGGGCTCCCGCAAATTAACGGACCCGAAGCGCAACAACTTCACACCACGGAGCAATTCGCCATGGGCATGATGACCATTAAAGGTAAGACCATGCGTTCCGTCGATGTTGACTGGAACGAGTTCTACTACACCAACTGCCCATTGGTGTCCCCCAGCAACGTTGACCAGGAACTCGGCTGGGTGCGCGAGGAATTCAAGAAGATTGGCGTAGCGTATCGATTTCTGCGTTCCACACGCGAGAACGATTGGTACCCGCATTATGTTCATAACCTGGACAACCTGATGCGCTACGGCGGCTGCAACCCGGCGATCCATGTGCAGGCCGACATCCGCCGCACCAGACTGATCGGGACGACGCATGTCTACGAGGGCGGCTGCATGCTGGTGCGCGCACGCGATCCCATCTACCGGATGAAGGACCTGAAGGGCCAGAAAATCGGCCTGACAAAGAGCTTGAATGTGATCAAGAACGATTGGTGGCGCATCCAGGAAGAGCAGGGCATCGAGTTGATGCTCATGCTCAATGACATGACCCGAGACGAAGTAGAGATCGTGGATTTCCCCTACCCTGATGACTGGTACGACAACCCCGAAATGCTCACCCCGATGGAGAACCCATCGGAACTGTGGCTGAAGCGTGATCACAAGCACGATCTTGCTTTCCGTCCGCTAGAGAGCGCGCTGCTCAATGGAACGGTTGATGCGATTTACACCCAAAGCAAAGTGTTCCAACACCTTCAAGAGCAGACGGGCAAGATGAAGGCCATCGAGAATCTGGCCAATTACCCGGACTGGACGCTGCAAGGCGCAAACGTTCCGGCCACTTGCACCGTCACCGACGTGGCCTGCAGGGAGCACCCCGAGTTGGTCGTCGCGCTCCTGAAGGGCCTTATCAAAATCGGGCGATGGGCCAACGAGCACAAGCATGCCGCCGCGGCCATCCTCGACAAACAGACCTATTATCAAAATGTCGAGGACACTTATGAAGGTATTAAGCACGTAGATATGGCGCCGAGCCTGTCAGCGTACAACTTGGAAGCCCTTCAAATCAACAAAGACTTCATGCTCAGCCACGGCTATATCGAGAATGATTTTGACGTCTACGAATGGGCAGCACCGGAGTTTCTCGAGAAAGCCGCGACCGAACTTCTCGAAGAAGAATGGGCGAAACGGAGCTCAACCAAGCTACCGCAACCAACTTCGCTCGACGCTGCCATGTCGGCCCGACTTGGATAATACAGGCAGAACTCATTGCGGCAGCGCCTTTGCTTTTCCCAATAAGTGAAACGGGGAGGTTCTGTCAAAATTCGAGCCCTATAGCACTATCGCCGGAGGAGATCAGCCAATGGGCGCCCATGAGAAAACGGCGGCCCGGTCAGACCAACACCTTCCAAAGAGCAAGCAAACCAGCCTTGGGCTCTATGTCACTGCTCTTGAGGCATACGAAATGTGGAAGGCGGACCCCGATCGGATCAAGATAATCGACGTGCGGACACCTGAAGAGTACGGCTTTATCGGTCACCCTGACCAAGCCTGGAATATCCCACTTGCCTTCGTAACGTACCGAAGACAGAAGGGCCTAACCATATACGGCCCGAAGTGGAACCCCAGTTTTGTAGAGGAAGTACGAACGATCGCTGGGGCGACGGACACCCTTCTGGTCATGTGTCGCTCAGGAGACCGCTCGGCCATGGCGGTGAACCAACTTGCGGAAGCCGGACTGAAGAACGTTTACACCATTATAGACGGTTTCGAAGGCGACAAAGTGAACGATCCGGGCAGTGTATTCAACGGCAAACGCATGAGAAACGGCTGGAAGAACTCGGCGCCCTGGATTTACACTATCGACCCTGAGAAAATAATCCTGGAGGAAGTCGCGTCTGAATAGGCGCCCAAACGTGGAGGGGCTCCACTGACCCTAGCGGCTCCGATGCCTCCCACTCATCAAACTCCATAACCTCCGAAGGAGGCACCGTTGCGCCAAGCTCTTGCGATGCAGACGCGGCTCGTTATTGCGCTTTCACTTGGTGCCAGTTTCATGCTTTTTCCCGAGAATGCGCTGGCCCGCGCAGGCGTGACGGAAGTCAGACAATTATCTTCGGCAGAGATATTCGCATTGCTCTTTCTAATGCTTGGTCCGTTCAAAATCATTGATCCGTTTTTGAAGATAACACAGACGTCTAATGCCGCAATCGTCCGGCGCACTGCTCTGCAGGCAACGGTATTTGCGAGTGCCGCGCTTTTGATAGCCGCCGCCTTGGGGGACCGCATCGTCAACAAATACGACATTCCTCTGCCGGTATTGACACTCTCGGCCGGCATCATTCTATTTCTTGTGGCGTTGCAGAAAATTTTGCACCAGTTTGAGCCCATAAGTGAAAGAGCTGCGGCAGCGCCACCGGCTGCGTCTGCGCGCACCGCAATGATGCCGCTGGCCTTCCCGACAATCGCAACACCTTACGGCATTGCGGCGCTGGTCGTATTTGTCTCCGTAGCGCCGGACGTCCAAGCTGTTGCTCTAATAGGTGGCATCGTGCTGGTGATCATGCTGTTGAATCTGATGGTGATGCTGACGGCTCGAAGCTATCAGACGACTCTTAGCGTAGCGCTTCCTGTTTTAGGTGCCGTTCTTGGTGTTGTTCAGGTGGCCTTGGGCTTGAAAATAATAGATAATTCGCTGCGAGTGATAGGGGTGTATTGAAATATTGGTCCTATAATCCGGCACCGATAAAAAAGAGGAAAATGTCTAATCAAGATATCAGCAATCAGTCGGTGGGATTGCCAATTACCACCAGGCTGGCTCTCGACCGCACACGCGTAGCCTACGAACGCACGCTGATGGCGTGGGTCAGAACGGGCACATCGCTGATCACGTTTGGATTCGCTGTTTACAAGTTTTTCCAACTGGAGATCGCTGGGATAGCTGCGCGCGAGGGGCTGGTAACAACAGTGATGGTCGGACCGCGGGAATTTGGACTCGTCTTGATTGGTATTGGACTGCTGTCACTGTTGATAGGCACCTTGGAACACGGGCGGGACCTCATTGCTTTGCATAAGGATTATCCCGACATGCCCTTCTCAGGCACGCGCTTGATCGCGCTATTTATTGGTGTGTTCGGACTACTTGCGTTTGTAGGTGTAGTCTATCGCTTCTAGTGGGGCCTCCCGCCAGCATCGATCAGGAGCATGCTCGTGCTGAGTCAGCGAGAACTCAGGGCTCATCTTGGCTCTTGGTTGGTCTTTATGTCAGGCTGGGTCACCATGAGCTAAGTCCAAGGACACGAACTGCGGTCTGAGGCTCGCGTCGCTTGGCCGACGGTTGGAGCACACTATGTTCCGGACCTCCGCGAGGGTAGGTCACCTCGTCGACCCTCGATCCGCCAATGGCTGCT
>JARFQY010000234.1 GCA_029287535.1 Filomicrobium sp. | reverse complement strand
AACAATGCGACCATGGTACTGGGCCACCTTGGGCTCGAATGCCTCGGCGCGGTGCCTTTTCAGCGCCGCCAGCGTTCCGCCCTCATCCGCGCCGGTGAGGCGACTGTATCCAACGACGTCAGCTGCCAGAATCGCTAAGAGCCTGCGGTCCATTGCATCACCCACGGACGATGTAAGCTTAAGCATTCGCCGACGTGAGCTATAGTATATTCTCAGCCCAAGCACAGCGGTGGCCGCGAGGTTTGGGCAGCGCCGACTCCTGGAATCTCTGGAGCTTCTTGGCGTCGATTTGCTGAATCGTCGCAACATCCCAATTCCAGCATTAGCCGGTTATAGGTGGTAGCTAGTCGACCGAGTGCGCTATTATGCCCGTTATTTGGGGGCTACGGCCATTTCTGGCGTTCCGAGATCGAACCCGATTCGGAAATCGATGCTTGCGGCACTGCCAGCAAGCACACATAGGATGGCGGTCTAATACCATAGCTGCGCACGTCACTATACCCGGCAGTGATGTTCCGATAGCGCATCAGACAGGTGTCTCAAGCGCTATCGGATAATGGATGCAAGGCTCGAGTGGTTCCGAGAAAACTCAGTTGGGATAAGAGTCGATTGGAACCATTATGTGCGCGTATGGCGTATTCGGCCACATGACCCAAGGACCACCATTATTGGGGTCTGTGGATATATTGTCATACAAGGACTGATCAGGAACGATAATCATGAGGTGTGCCTTCAGGCCTTCAACCCAATCGCCGTCTTCTTTCTTTCCTGTTGGCGATATATTGCTGACTGGGGCGTCGCCCGCTAGCATATAAGCGATCCCCAGCTTGTCGTATGTGGGCTTTTTTTTGTCCTTGGCGGCGTTCAAAAGGTTCAACCAAGCTTTATCAACGCAGAACGGGTCCTTACCGCCATTGTTGGGTCTGTCAGGCAGACACGTCCAGGAATTAGATCCTTTTCGCAGGACCTTACCATCCCAGTCCATGACTGTAGCGTTTCTAGATAAGGAATCGGGTCCGGCAGACAGAGCGCTATCGATCTTATCATCGGCCGCGCTCGCGATATGTGCGGCCAACACTACTGCCACTGATGAAAGAATTACTCTAAACATTGCTACCTCCCATGAAGGCGAGAACGACAGCCACTTTCGGCATACGCGTTCTTTGGCCGTGCCAATATTGGCCCAGGAACGCTAGCACGGGAACTCCTGGCCAGGCTCAACACGTTTGCGCGATCATAAGCAGCTTTCAAAGATGCGGAGCTGACCATCGCGTTCTAATCAATCGTATTATGCTGCGCTGAACCAACCACCAGTAAAGTTGAGTGTCTCTTGCTGTGTCGACGCCGACGTGACTGCTTTTGCGAAGGTCTTTCCGCAGCTTGTGGGCGAAGCGGGTGCCGTGCTGCGGTGCACAAGACGCTTGCCCATCGCGGCCAACTGCGCCGAATGAAACTCCTTGTACCCGCGATGGGCAGCAGGCTCCCTTTTCCTCACGGCCAGGCGCGAAATTGTGATTTGAAGTCTTGGCTCATGATGAAGACGTCAAAGAATGTGGACACGGCGATCGACGCGTCTCTTGTCGCCCAAACTAGAGACGGGAAGAGACATTCTTGCGCGATCGCGAGCGCTCCAGTCTCCGTCGTAGGAGCGATAAGCAATGACGAATGCGCGATCCGAAACTCCCCAAGAAAACACCCGACTGACTTCGTCAGTTGTTGCCTTTGAGCACCTCACTGGCGTGTCACGCGGAACTGTGGATTGGGTGTGTCAAGACCATGTTGGCGTCTTCCTGAAACCTGGATGTAATGAGTAGCGACAGATGCAGCAATTTCGAAAATCATTCGGAAACTACTGGCTAGTTGACCGCCATTGCCGAGAGACGGCGACCTAGTCGAGTGCGGCTGCCCTCTTGAGCTGAACACGGTCCACAATGTGCACTCGGCCATAGTCGATGCGGACGGCGCCGGCGTCGATGAGAGCGGCACAGGAGCGGCGGAAGGCGGCCCGGCTCATGCCGGCCTTGCGACCGAGTTCCTCTTGCGTGACTTGCGCTGTTCCGCCGGGTGTGGCCAGACGGAGCAACAGGCGGGCAAAACGCGCCTGGGGCGAAAGTGAAAGCAACTCGGCCGTGAGTCGTGCCATGAGGATGGAATTGCGGTGACTGAACTTGAGAAAAAAGTAAATGTCCCCAGGATGCTCGGCAACGTTTCGGCGAATGGCTTCGGCGGGGACGCAGAACAAGCGGCTCTCGGCGGCCGACCAGACCGAGAGCGGGCGCGTCACATCGGGCATCAGGGCCGCCTCCCCGATCCATTCGCCGGGCTTCATTCGGTGGATCACGACCTCCTCGCCAGTCTCGATCGGAATTGCGATGTCCAGGCCGCCACTCTCGAGGCCGAATACCGAGGTCGCAAGATCGCCGGCAAGATAAAGCGGTTGCCCACGCGCTAGCGTTAACCAGTGGCCAGACCCCGCAAGCAGCCTCGCCGTCGTCCGCGCCATGTCCACCGAGATGTTCCTGAACTTCCTCGGCATTCGCATGAACCCCCGCCGCGCCGAGGGCGGTTGACTTCTGACGCGTTGGTTACCGTCGGGCATGCTGTCGCTGCCGTCCTCGAAGAAGAGGCGCTTCCGCTGCGACCGATGTAGGAACGGGTGGGACGCGGGTCGCCAATACGGGCCGGCGCACTTCCGCTATTACTGAATCGTAAAGCGCAAGCAAAGTCGCCGTAAGGTGCTCTCGGCCATGACGAGCGTCATCAGCAACGCAGCCGAAGAGACAAAGATGAACGCTCAAACAAAAGTTCGTTGGACTTTAACGGGGTGCGGCGCCTTGGCAGCAGCCTTAATGGCCACAACTGCGTTGACAGGTGCCATGACTGCGAATGTTCTAGCGTTTGCTGGAGAGCCTGTGGTCGTTCAATCCAACTTGCCTGACAGCTTTTCCAAGCTTATTGCCGAAACAAGACCGGCCGTTCTCAGCGTTATCGTGAAAAAGCGTGACGCCCGCCTCAACTTGGCGAACGATCGGTCGTATGGGCAGTTGGACGAATTTCTGAAGCGGTTCAACTTGCCCGAAGGCTTCGGACAGAAGTTTAAGATGCCGGGGAAGCCGGAGGGACGCTCACCTGGGACAGAGGCAAAGAGCTTGCCGATCACCGGAAACTGACGTTTGCAGCCAACATAGACGTCTACTTCTGCGATCCTCACAGCCCATGGCAACGCGGCACGAACGAGAATACCAACCGTCTGTTGCGCCAGTACTTCCCGAAAGGCACCGATCTGTCTGCACACAGCCAGGCCAAGCTCAACGCCGTTGCTCGAGAACTCAACGATAGACCCCGGAAAACGTTGAACTATCATTCACCGGCGGAGAAGTTTGCAGAGTGTGTTGCGACGACCGGTTGAATCGACACCCATAACCCGACATTGCCGGATCCGGCGTGGTCCGGCCCATCTGGACAATCGATTCCGTCCGCTTCCAGAGGCCAGCCGGTGGAATTTTTCATCCGAAAAACAGCTAGTTGTGACCCGACCTGGACGTCACCGACGTTTTCATTACGCATCGCACCAACGATGCGCTGCACGAAGCGGGCCTCCCAAGATGAAGCGGATTGGGGCAACTAGCTTAGCTGGTTGTCCGAAAGCACGCTCTTTTATTGTCCGCGACGCCTCAGGGCCTCGATCCGCTCCTCGATTGGCGGGTGCGTGGAGAACAGCGCCATGACGCTTGGCCTGTCACTGATCCCCGATGCCTGGATCGATTTCGGCAGCTCGCCCGGCTCTACGCGGCCCAGACGGGCGAGTGCGTTGATCATACTGTTGGGCTGACCCATGTAGTCGGCCGCGCCAGCGTCGGCTCGAAACTCCCGATGGCGGGAGAACCAGGCGACAATCATGGAGGCGAGAATGCCGAAGACAATCTGGCACACGATCGAAGTAACGAAATAGCCAATACCCTGGCCGTTCCCATCCTTGTTGATCTGCTTGTCGACCAGGTAGCCAACGATGCGCGACAGAAATACCACGAACGTGTTTACCACGCCTTGGATGAGCGTCATCGTCACCATGTCGCCATTCGCGACGTGGGCGACTTCGTGCGCAAGGACGGCTTCCACTTCCTCCTGGTTCATGGTCGATAAAAGGCCGGTTGAGACGGCCACGAGCGCGGAGTTCTTGAACGCGCCGGTCGCAAATGCATTCGGTTCGCCTTCGTATATGGCGACCTCGGGCATCGTAACACCGGCTTTGGCGGACAATTTTCTGACAGTGTCGAGCAACCAGCGCTCATCGGCATTGGCGGGCTGAGTGATGACCTGGGCGCCAGTTTGCCACTTGGCCATCGGCTTCGAGATGAGCAGGGAGATGATCGCCCCGGTAAAGCCGATGACGGCCGACAATGCCAGGAGCGTACCAAGGTTCAGTCCGTTCGCGTCGGCAATGCGCCCCAGACCCAGAAGGTTCACTATCACGGCAATAACGACCAGCACTGCAATGTTGGTTGCCAGAAAGAGCCCAATTCTCTTCATCGTGTCAGGTCCATTCGAAATGCGTCCCGGCGACGGCAGGTTGCCAGCCGGTATACGCTTTGGCCATTGGATATGGAGAAGTCGTCGGCGGTTTAAAAGTGGACACCGCGACGTTTGTGCGTCGCAGCACATCTAACCAAGGCCATGACCGCTTTTGCGGCTGCGGGTCAATGTCATGCGCGGAGCATGTTGCAGTTGTTCAAAGCCGTTCATGGCCCATGTGACCATATGGCGACGAAGCCAGTAAAGCGGCAGGCACGAGAAGCAGCAGTAATACGCCTACTGTCACGGTCAGACCGACAACAAGGAAGGCGACGACGGTAATAACAAGCCACGCGGCCAGCATGGCCGTCAGCACTGAACTCCCGAACAAGAAAGTAGGCCGCGCGAAAGTTCGTATACAGCCGTCGCGCGGCCCTGCCTGGCATGTGTCTATTTTATTTTCTTTCCAGCAACTTCAATCGATGATTTTCCCAAGTTGGAATT